>CAXRGI010000176.1:0-10424 GCA_964229935.1 Opitutales bacterium | reverse complement strand
CGGGCGACCCGGAAATGCACGTCGGCGGCCAGCAGGGCGGTGCGCACCTCGCGGAGCGCCTCCGCCATGTTTTCCTCGGTGAGCTTGCTGACGCCGCGCAGGCCGCGGAGGGCCTGGCCAAGTTTCTCGGTGAGCGACTCGAACATTTGAACCGCCACCGTTGGGGCATTTCGCGCGCCGACGCAACCCGCGGCTCGCGGCACGCGCGACGGCGTCTTTCGTCGTTTCGCCACGGGTAACGCCACGAATCGCATCCCTCCCCGGAGTTGCCGAGGAACCACCTTACCACTCCGCGCCGCCCGACCTTGGTCACCTATCACGTTACCACGATCGGCGGCCGCGCTTGGGCGCTAAACGCGGGATTGATCCGGCGCGACGTCAGCGTGAAGTCTCGCCGCGTTGCGATTGAAGACTTCCCCGATCAATCCTGCCGACGGCACGAGGACCGGCCCCGATGAGGCGGCCCAGCGCTGGTTCCTGCACGAGGTGCACCCGCATGCGGACGTTCTGCGGGCGTACCTGCGCAAAGCCTACCCGTCCGTTCCGGATCCGGCCGACGTCGTGCAGGAAAGTTTTCTGCGGGTTTGGAAGGCCCGGGCTTCGGCGCCCGTTCGGTCCGCGAAAGCGTTTCTTTTCCAGGTGGCCCGACGTCTGGCCATCGATGTGATCCGCCGCCGCCAGGTTTCCGGAGACAACGCGGTATGTGAGACTGACGTCCGGTCCGTCTTGGATGATGGACCCGACGCGGCCGAGGCCGCCTGCCGCAACGAGGAACTCTGGCTCCTCGCGCAGGCGATCGCGGCTTTGCCCGCCCGGTGCCGCGAGGTTATGATCCTGCGTAAAATTGAAGGTCTGTCCCAGAAGGAGATCGCCGTGCGGCTCGGTATCACCGAAGGCACGGTGCAGGTGCATGTCGGCCGCGGCCTCCGTCAACTCGAACGCAGCCTCGAGGGCATCGCCCGCCGATGAGCCGAACCGGCCAACCCGCACTGACGGAGGAAATACGCCGCGCCGCGTCCGATTGGGTGGCGCGGCAGGATGCCGGTTTGTCCGCTTCCGAGCTCGCAGCGTGGCGTGCGTGGCTGGCGTCCGATCCGCGGCACCGAGAGGCCTACGATCGTTATGCGGCCCTTTGGGGCCGCCTTGAGCGGCCGAGGATGGCGGGAGAGGGAACGAGGTTGCAACGGGATGTCGCGCTCGCGGCGCGGGGCCGTCGCCGCCGCGGTATGCGGGCCGCGGGTTTGGCCGCGATCGTGACGCTGGCGGTCACCGCTGGCATAGTGGGCCGGTGGTATCGGTCCGCGCCGCCTCCGGCGGGGGCCGGCTCGATGGCCATCACGGGCCCCGAACGCCTAATTCTGCCGGACGGCTCGGTCCTCGAGCATCCGCGCGGCGCCGAGGTGGTTGTGGATTTTGGTTCTCCGCTGGTCCGGCGAGTCACGCTGGGGCGCGGGGAAGTGCACCTCGAGGTGGCGGCCAATCCCGCGCGCCCGTTCATCGTGGCGGCGGCGGGCGTCGAGTTCCGCGCCGTGGGTACGGCGTTCTCGGTGCGTCTGGGTACCGCCTCGGTGGAACTCCTGGTAACCGAGGGCAAGGTAGCGGTGGGCGGCCGGGGTAGCGAGCCTGCGGCCGTTCCGACGGCGGCTCCCTCCGCGGCTCCATTGGTCGCCGCCGGTCAACGCCTGACGGTGGGGACCGCGGGCGGGATGGAGATTCGGGCGCCCGAGAGTTGCCCGCCGGCGGAGATGGCCCGGCGCCTCGCGTGGCGCAGTCCGCGCGCCGAGTTCACCAACTCCCCGTTGCGCGACGTGGTCGCGGTTCTCAACTCCCGGGGCGAGGCGGTGGGCGGGCCACGATACGTGCTCGTCGATCCCGATTTGGCGGCCACCTGCCTGACGGGAGTCTTTCTCGCGGACGACGCCGACGCCTTCATCGGTATCCTCGAGGGCGGCTTCGGGGTCGTGGCCGAGCGCCGGGGAACGCGCGATATCGTTCTTTCCCGCCGGCGCTGAACGCGCCGCGCGGTCAGGTTCTCCGCTGTTCACCGGTTCCCGGCGTCAAACTGGGGTCGGCTCCGCGGGGCATTTGGGGAAGGGTGACACCGGCTGCGAATCCCACGTCGATCGGCAGAGGTGAATTTTTCATCCATGGGTTATGTGATTTACGCCGCGGCCACGTCTTCGACTGGTACCGCCGGCGCAGCCGCTCCGTTCATCCCAAGCCCCGTTCCGCTCCGTCCACCCCATGATTCCAACCGTTCTCCAGCGCTTCCGGCGCGTCTGCGCCGGCCTGCTCGCCTGCACCGCCCTGAGCGCCGCCGAACCGCGGCGGTCCTTCGACATCCCCGACGGACCGGCGGAGCAGGCCTTGCGCCTCTTCACCAAGCAATGCGACCTGCAGGTGGGTTTCCCGAGCGGAGTCTCCGCCGGGGTGCGCACCAACGCCGTGCGCGGCGAGTTCACCCCGGAGGACGCGGCCGCCCGACTGCTCGCGGGCACGGGCCTGAGTTTGGTCCGCGACGCCCGGTCCGGTGCCTACTCGGTGGTGAAGGCTCCGCCGGTAAAAAACGGCGCCGGGGCTGAGCGGACGCCCGCCGCCAGCCCCGCCGGAGCCGCCGGACTCCCGCCGGGCTTCTCGTCCGTGACATCCGGAAAGCCGTCCGTGGGAGCCGGGGAACCGGCGGCCATCGTGCTATCTCCGTTCACGGTGGAGACCACGCAGGACCGCGGCTATCAGGCCCAGACCACGCTCGCGGGGAGCCGGCTCGCCACGAATCTCAAAGACGTCGCGTCGCCCACCTCGGCGTTCACCGAGACATTTCTGCGCGACCTCGGCCTCACCAACCTCGAGGAGCTGGCGCCCTACATGCTCAGCACTGAGCTGGACTTCGCCGAGGACCTCGGAACCACGCGCCTCGCCGGCAATCCCGGAAACCGGGATCCCAGCCGTGGCACCCGGGTGCGCGGGCTCAGTGGCGGCACGGTCTCGGTGAATTTCTTCAAATCGCCCGGCGTCCGCTTCGATACGTTCAACACCGACCGCATCGACCAGTCGCGCGGGCCCAACGCCGTGCTCTTCGGCGTTGGCAATCCCGGCGGCATCGTCAACGTTTCGACCAAGCGCGCCATCTTCAATGACGCGCGTGGTTCGCTGGCCGCCATCGGCCGGTCCTACGACGGCTGGCGTTACGAACTCGATGTCAACCAGCCGCTCCTCCGCGATCGACTTGCCGTCCGCGTCGCCACCGCGAAGGAGAAAACCAACACCTGGCGGGACTTCGAATACGACAAGGCCGATCGCTACTACGCGACGCTCAAGTGGCGACCGACGGCGAAGACGGAGCTTAACGTGGACGTCGAGCAGGGGGACATCGATCGAAAGACGGAATCGACGTACGTCGCCGGCGATCAGTACACGCTCTGGGCCTCGCGCGGACGCGCCCTCTCGGCCGCGACCAACGCCAGCCTCGGCATCGCGGCGACCGCTACGACGTCGTTCCTCGTTTTCGACACCGATGCCGGGACGCTCGCCGACTGGCGTAACCGCACCGTCTCCGCCCTGCGCACCTCGGTCGACGGGCAGGCGATCGCGCTCAGCGACTTTTCCATCTTGCCGCGCACGACGTCGATCCACGGGCCCGGTACCTTCGTGCGCCAGAACTTCCACCGGCTCTCCGCGTTCCTCACCCAATCGCTTGCCCGCAACATCACCCTCGAGCTGGCCGCCATGCGCACGGACGAGCACTATCACAACAGCCTCGAGCAGGAGGACGCGCTCCGGGCCGACACCTCGCCGTTCCTGCCCACCGGTGCGCCGAACCCAAATGCTGGCCGGCCCTACATCGAGACAACGAGCGCAGTGCGTTTCCGCGACTCGCGCACCGACGCGGCGCGCGCGATGCTGGCCTACCGCGCGGACGCCGGCCGCTGGGGCCAGCATATGCTCGCCGGTGCGTTCGAGCAGAATTTCTACAAGGAGAGCTTCATCATTGTCAGCGAATACGTCACCTCGCCCAACGCGCCGGACACGTCACTGCCCGAGAGCGGCCGGAACGCGATAAACCGCCGGACCTATCTTGACCTCAACGGCCCCGTGAGCCGCCTCCGCTACGCCGAGGCGGCGAAGCAGCCGATCCGCGGCCTGCGCGAGCAGGTCACCGGCAACGTCTACGACACCGGCTGGATCCCGCTGAACGCGAATACCCGCCTCAACAGCAACGAGGGAACCACCGCGACGTGGATGCTGCAGAGCCGCTTCCTGAAGGACCGCCTGCATACGATCGTCGGCGGCAGCAGCGACCGCCGCGACGACTACTTCTCCACGCAGGGTCGCCGGCCCGTGCCGGGTTTCACGCAGGGCATCCGTTACGCGATCCGCAGCCAGACGCCGAGTTTCACGTCCGCGCGCGGGCTCTCGTTCAGCGGCGTGTTTCACGCCACGCCCTGGCTCTCGCTCACCTACAGCCAGGCGCAGAACAGCGCGCTCCCGCCGGTGGCGCTGCTCGATGCCCCGACGGGCGGCGGTTTGCGCACGCCCACGCCGAAAGGCCGCAGCCGGGACGTTGGTTTCAAGCTCGATCTCCTGCAGCAGCGACTCTTTCTCACAGCGACGTATTTCGAAACTAAGTCGCAAAAAGAGTACGCCGCCACCAGCGCGACGACTTCGGCGATCAACGTCATCTGGGACGGCCTCGAGGCCTCCGGCGTGCTGCGCGCCAACAACATCACCCTCGGCGACGTGCGCGGCCTGGCGGTCGGCGAAACCTCCGACGGCCGCACGAAAGGCTACGAACTCGAGCTCACCGCCAACCTCACCGACGGCTGGCGCACCTACGCCAACTTCAGCGACGAGACGACCGAGCGCACCAACCTCGGCCAGGAAGTGCAGGCGTATCTCGCCAACTTCCGGCCGTTCTTCGAACGCTTTCCGACGGTGCCCGTGGCGGGAGGGGTCGGCACCGTCGCCGACCAGCTCGCTCGCGTCGATGCTTCGGCCTACACGAGCTTCGTCGTGGCCGATGGCCGCCGTCCGCAGGGCCAGATCCAGCGCAAGGGCAACGTGCGGACAAACTACGAGTTCACCCGCGAAAAGCTGAAGGGCTTCGCGGTCGGTGGCGGCGTGCGCTATTTCGGCCGCCCGGTGATCGGCTACTATGCGACGGGCACGGCCGCCACGGGCGTCAACCGCCTGGTCTTCGCGGGACCGGAGCAGGTATTCGTCGACTTCAGCGCCGGCTACCGCCGCCGTGTCGGCTCCGTCCTCGGCCGCAAGGTGCAGTGGACGCTGCAACTCAACGTCAACAACCTGCTCGACAACGACGACCTCGTCCCGATCCGCCGTGCGAGCAACGGCGAGCTCGTCTTCTACCGCTTCAACGCCCCGCGGTCGTGGATTCTAACGAGCCGGTTCATGTTCTAAAGTGCTCCGCCCACACCTCCGAAGCGTCCGCAAGCTGATTGCCGATGAGAGCACTCCTGTTCTTGGGTCTCGCTGTGTTGGTCTTGCCAGCGAACGCGCTGCCGCCACAGGCAGGATTTCCTGTTCCAGGAGAGTTCTTTGTCGTTGGCGACCGGCCTGCTTTCCTCGCGCTCTCGGCCAAGCCTCCGGTCGGCCATCCGGGACCGTGGGTGCTGTTCGCGCCGAGCCTGCCGAATTCGCCGAATCACCACGAGGAATGGCTGCTGCGCCGGCTCCTCGACGCAGGCATCAGCATCGCGGGCATCGACGTCGGCGAGTCCCACGGCAATCCGGCCGGCCGTGCCCACTACACCGCGTTGCACCGCGAGCTCACCGGGCGCCGCGGCCTGGCGCCGAAGGCCGTGTTGCTCGGGCGCAGCCGCGGCGGGCTGATGACGTTCTGCTGGGCTGCGGAGAATCCGGAGAAGGTCGCGGCGTTCGCCGGGATTTTTCCGGTCTGCGACCTGGCGAGTTGGCCCGGTCTCTCCAAGGCCGCGCCCGCTTACGGGATGACGCCCGCCGAGCTGGAAAAAAACCTCGCCACGCACAATCCCATCGATCGCCTCGTGCCGCTCGCGGCGGCAAAGATCCCGCTCTTCGCCATCCACGGCGACGCCGACACACTCGTACCCCTGGCCGCTAACTCGGCTCTCGTGAAATCCCGCTACACCGCGCTCGGCGGCGAAATGGAGCTGATCATCGCGCCCGGCCAGGGACACACGCACTGGGAGGGCTTCTTCCGCTGCCGCGAGTTGGTGGACTTCGTCGTGAGGCACGCGCGCCGCTGAGGCGATTTATTCACCGCGATGGAACTCCGCATCCTGATCGTGCCGCTTGCCGCGCTCGCGACGCTCCTCGGCGCGGACACACCGAAGCCCGTCGTGAACTCCATCGGAATGTCGCTCGTCCGCATCGAGCCGGGCGCGTTCACGATGGGGCAGGATGGGCCGCCGCTCGTGGACTATCTCGGGTCGAAGCGGATGGCCGAGATGCACCGGGACTTCTCCCGGGTCGATTTCGACGAGAAACCCGCGCACTTGGTCATGATCACGCAGCCGTTCTTGATGGGCGTCACGGAGGTGACGGTGGCGCAGTATCGGCGGTTCGATTCGGAATTCAAAAAAAGCGACCCGAAGGCGAAGCCAGCGGATGACGACGCGGCAAGTGGTGTCACATGGGAGCAGGCCGTCGCGTTTTGCGCGTGGCTCTCGAGGAAGGAGGGCAAGCCCTACCGATTGCCGACCGAAGCGGAGTGGGAGTATGCGTGCCGGGCTGGAACGAAGACGCTTTTCCACACCGGCGACACGCTGCCGGACGGGCATCAGAAGTGGTTCGGCGAGGATAACTATCGCGGGGTTTATTTCCCTCCCGGCCCCATGCCACGCGAGTACGACTGGCGCGCGGTGGGCAAATCAGCTGCGGCAGCCCTAAAGCAAGGCGAGATCCTCGGCCTAGACCATCCAGCGGAGGAGTCGCGGGCCGGGGGTACGGGTTCGCTACGCGTGGCGCAGAAGACGCCGAATTTCTGGGGTCTGCACGATATGCACGGGAACGTGGCCGAGTGGTGTCTTGATTGGCATGGGCCGTACGAGAGCGGGGCGCAGTCCGATCCGCTCGGTCGTTCCGACGGGGACTGCCGCGTGTTTCGTGGTGGTTTTCATTCATCGATGATCCGCTTTTTACGTTCCGCAAACCGCGGCTCGTGGGCGCAGAACTCCCCGAGCGATCGCATCGGTTTTCGGGTCGTGCAGGGGGAACTGCCGCCGGGCAAGCCGCTGCCGCCAGCCGCGCCGCCACTGCATGCTCAGAATGTCCGCCAGCGCGGGCAGAAGATCGCGCCGCCGCCGGCGGATGTGCCGGTCTTCGAGGGACCAAAGCTCTTCGTGCGCATTCCGGCGGGTGCCGTCGGCCCTTTGTTCATCAGCCAGAATCACAGCCCGTCCATCACCGAGTGCCCGAACGGCGACCTGCTCGCGGTGTGGTTCTCCACGCTCGGCGAAACCGATCTTACCACCTCGAACGCGGCCGCGCGCCTGCGGTTCGGGGCGAAAGAATGGGATCCAGCTTCGCCATTCTGGGACGCGCAGGACGTGAACGACCACGCGCCAAAAATCTGGTGGGACGGGGACAAGACGCTCTACCACTTCGTCGAGGCGCGCCAGCACGGCGACAATCTCGTCCGCTGTTCCACCGATAACGGAGTGACCTGGTCGAAGCCCGAGGTGCTGCGCCCGCGCGGCGAACCGGCCAACAACCCGATCCGCACCCGGGAAGGCGTGATCGCGATGTCCTATGACAACTCGTCGCTCGTCGTCAGCCGCGACGAGGGCCGGACATGGCAGTCGCGCGGCCGCGACCTCCGCGGCAGCGACAACCTCCGCCCCGGCGGCAGCGGCCCGTTCATCGCCGGCATCCATGCGCCCATCGTGGAGCTCGCCGACGGACGCCTGATGGCCTTCGGGCGCATCAGCGCCGGCTTGCCAGAGCAGGAGCGTTTCAACTTCCGGATGCCCGTCAGTTACTCCCGGGATCTGGGCGTGACCTGGCAGTGGGAAATCAGTGAGTTCCCCGTCGTCAGCAACACCCAGAAACCCGTGATGCTTCGTCTGAGGGAGGGGCCGATCCTGTTGTGCTCGTTCACCGACCAGTGGCGCGAGTGGAAGAACCGGAAGGGGCTAACGTTCAAGTCCGCCGGCGGCGAGTTTACCGGCTACGGCCTCTTCGCCGCAGTGAGCTACGACGAAGGCAGGACTTGGCCCGACCGCCGGCTCCTCACACCCGGCGGTCCGGAGCGGGCGGCCGCGCCCGGCACGCATGTGAAATTTCAGATGAGCGACACCCTGGCCGAGCCCACCGGCTATCTCGCCATCACGCAGTCGCGCGACGGCCGCGTGCAACTCGTCACGAGCCAGAACCACTACGTCTTCAACCTCGCGTGGGTCAAAGCGCTGCCGCCCTCGCCGAAGAAATGATTTCCGACAGGGCCATGGAACATACGCTTACTCGCCTCACCGCCCTCCTGCTGGCGCCGCTGGCCGCGCTCCACGCTGCCGGCGAGCCCGCGCCGACGAAGCCGAACATCCTCCACATCCTGGCCGATGACATGGGGTGGACGGCGTTGAGCTGCTATGGGAACAAGGATGTCGCCACGCCGAACCTCGACCGGGTCGCGGCGCAGGGGATGCGGTTCACCAATGCCTACGCCGATGCGCAGTGCTCGCCCACGCGAGCGGCGTTCTTCTCCGGGCAATACGGCGCGCGCAGCGGCGTCTTCAAGGTCATCCACGAGCAGGAACCGCCGCGGGCCGCACTGCGCATCCCGACGCCGAATCTCGCGATGCAGCCGGACGTCGCCACGCTCGCGACGACCCTGCGTCGCGCCGGCTACGCGACCGGCCTGAGCGGCAAGTGGCACATCGCCGACGACTACCCGGCCGCCACGTTGCGCGAGCGTGACGGCGGAAAGTATTTCGACCGCTACGGGTTCGATTTCTGTGGCACGGCCAACGAGCCGGCCTACGCCGAGGACAAGGCAGTCACCGCCATCACCGACGACATCATCGGTTTCATCGAGCGCCATCGCGACCGCCCGTGGTTCGCCTACGTCGCGCACTTCACGTCTCACACGCGGCTTCGGGCGCCGAAGGCTCTCGTGGAGAAGCACGCCGCACGCGGCTACAAACGTACCAGCGTTCCGGCTGGCCGGTACAGCGAGCGCCCCACGGCCGAATACCTCGCCATGCTGGAGCATCTGGACAACGAAGTCGGCCGTCTCCTCGCGCGGCTCGACGCCCTCGGCCTCACGGAGAGCACCGTCGTCGTCTTCACCAGTGACAACGGCGGGCTCACCCGAGTGGCGAGCTGCGCGCCGCTGCGTGAGGGCAAGGGTTCGCCCTACGAGGGCGGCATCCGCGTTCCGCTCATCGTGCGCTGGCCGGGCCGGGTAAAGGCCGTCAGCCGGTGCGACGTGCCTGTGCATGTCATCGACTACTATCCCACCTACGCCGCGCTGGCATCCGCCCCGCCACCCGTTGGCCGCAAGCTCGACGGCCTCAACCTCGTCCCGTTGCTCACACAGACCGGCATGCTCACCCGCGACACGCTCGCGTGGCACATGCCCACCTACACCGCGATGTATGGCCGCACGCCCTGCGCCGTCATCCGGAAGGGCGATTGGAAACTGATCCACTGGTTCGGCGACTACCTCGATCCTCGCGGCTTCACGCCGGATCAGACTCCCTACGGCCAACTCGTCCTTGGCCCGCGCACCGAGCTCTACCACCTCGCCGACGACCTCAGCGAGACGCGCGACATCACGTCCGCCCGGCCCGAGAAGGTTCGGGAACTTCGCGCCGCGCTCGAGGCGTGGTGGCAGGACACTGGCGCCGGCTTCCCCACGAAGAATCCCGGCTTCGACGAGGCGCGTTGGTGGATCACCAACGATCAGGCGGCGGGAAAGAAAACCAAGCCCGCGGCGCTGCCGCAGGATTGATCCCTCTCTCCATGCCACGAAGCCCCATCTTCCTGTTCTTGCTCCTAGGTATCGGCTGCTCTTCCACAGCCGCCGAGCCGCGACCCAACATCGTCTTCATCCTCGTCGACGATATGCCCTACGCGGGTCCGAGCATCACCGGCAATCCGGTGCTGGAGACGCCGCACATGGACCGGATCGCGAGGGAGGGCATGATCTTCTTCCGCGCCTACAGCGAGACCGTGTGCGGCCCGAGCCGCGCCACGATCATGACCGGGCAGTTCGCGGGCCGGCACGGGCGCACCGACAACGTTCCCGGGGTGCATCCGTACGCGAGGATGCAGGAGTCGCTGCGGCCGTTGCCCCTCGGCGTTGATCCCGGAGGTTTTCCCGGGGACGGAGCCGCCGGCGCCCGTCTGCCCGACCCGGTCCAGCCCGGAGGCTACTCGCTCGTGCAGGCGCTGAAGGCCGGCGGATACCGCACGGGGATTTCGGG
>CAXRGI010000175.1:0-3186 GCA_964229935.1 Opitutales bacterium | reverse complement strand
TCCCGCGAGCCGCCGGCAGGTCGAGAGGGTGTCGATCTCGGCGGGGGTCTTGTCGGTGCGGATGCGGGCGATGCGCGGGAAGCGCAGGGCGAAGCCGCTGTCGTGGCGGTCGCTCGGCTGGATGGAATCGAAGGCGATCTCGAGCACAACGTCCGGCACGACGAGCCGTCGGCGGCCGCGTTCCTCGAGCGTGCGCTCGAGGAAATGGGCGGTGAGTCGCGCGATCTCCTCGTCGGTGAGTCCGGAGTACGCCTTGCCCACGTTGAGCAGGCGTCCCGTGGCGTCGTCGCGGATCGCGAAGGTGTAATCGCTGAGCACGTCGCGCCGGCGGCCATGGCCGAACTCCACCGCGACAACCACGACGTCGAGGGTGGCGGCCGCCTTCTTCAGCTTCAGCCACGCCAGCCCGCGTCTTCCCGGCGTGTAGGGGCTCACCGGGTCCTTGGCCATCAGGCCCTCGTTGCCACGCGCCTTCGCGGCGAGGAACGCGGCCTCGATCTCGACGGCGTCGGCCGCTTCTCGGCGCGGCGCGAGAAGGAAGGACTCCGGCGTGGACCGGGTGGCGATCGACTCCAACGAGGCGCGGCGTTCGCGGAGCGGCTTCCCGAGGAGGGAAACGCCGTCGAGCCAGAGAAGATCGTAGGCGCAGAACGAGACCGGCACCTCGGCGCCGAGAAAGAAATCGTCCCCCTTGCGCCCCAGCCGGCGCTGCAATTCGGCGAAGGGCAGTGCTCGGCCGTCACGCCACGCGAGGAGTTCGCCGTCCAGAATGACGTTGTCCGGCAGGCCCGCGAGGTTCCGGGACAGGTCGGGAAACTGGGCGGTGATCCGCTTCAGGTCGCGCGAGGAGAGTTCCACCCGGTCGCCCAGCTTGTGCGCCTGACACCGGATGCCGTCGTATTTCTCCTCCAGCCATACCGGTGCGCCGAGTCGCGAGAGGATCGCTTCAGCCGTAGGTTCCGGGCTCGCGAGCATGAATTGCAGGGGATGAAATACCCTTAGCTGGATATCTCCGAGCCGCCCCGCGCGCGCCGCGCGCGTCACCGCCGCCAGGTCGCCGCACAGCATGTTCGCCTCGCGTACCGACTCCACGGGCCGGCTGGTCGCGAGCGCGATCGCCTCCTCGATCAGGCCTTCCTTGAGACCGATCCGAAGATCGCCCGTGATCAGCTTCACGAGGTACTTCGCCTCCGCCGGGCTTAGTCGCGGGAGCAGCGTGGAGGTTCGCTCAAGCTTGGCGGCGGGCGCCGGTTCCGCGGCCACCGCGGCGAGAAACGCCGCCAGATCGCCGAGCGAAACCGGTGCTCCCCGGGGCTGGCGGCTGGCGAACATCGCGGCGGTGGCGTCGCCCGCGTCGGGAAAGCGCCGGAACTGCGCGCGGTATTCCGCCTCGCCGAGACCGGCGGCCTCGAGGACCGCGCGTTTGAGCAGCGCCCAGCCGAGTCCCAGCGTGCGGGCGTCGCTCTGCGGGAAGGCGCGCGCGCTGAAGAACACCGCGGCTTGCCCGGCCGCCTCCTCCGGCAAGGCGGCGAGATAGTTCGCAAGCAACTCCACTTTTCGCGTGCGCTGCGGGGTCGCGTGGATCGCGTCGGCCGTAGTGGTCAGATGACGCAGGGCGTCAGGCGCATCCGCTGCACCCGTGTTCCGGGGATCGGGATCTGCCGATGCTGCCTCGGCATAAAGCGCGGAGGCTGTTCGCGTGATGCCCAGTTCCAGCTGGTTCTCCTCGCCGATCGCCCAGGCCTCGATACCGCGCTCGCGGAGAGTCGCGGCGAATTCACGCGCGAATCCGTGGAGGGTGAGCACGCGACGCGGGTTCACCGTCTCCACGAAGCGCAAAAGGTCGGGGAAATCGGCGTGGTCGGAGAGCGGGAAAGCCGCGTCGCACTGGTAGCGAAAGGTGGCGTTGGGATCCATCGCCCAGCCGGTGATCGCCGCGGTGCGCCGGCGGGGAATTTTCCGGAGGAACGCGGACGCCCGCGACTGCGGCGGACAGATCACGACGTGACCCGGGGATTCTTCGGCGTCGAACCCGCGGTGCGGAGGCATGGAAATACCCAACTCCTCGTAGATGCGCGTAAGGCGGAGGGTCTGCGGATGGAGCATCACGGGGAGCCGGGCTTCCGTGAGGCCGCAAAGCAGTTCCTGGCTCTTGCCGAGGCTATAACCGAAAAGCACCGGCACCTCGCCGTCGGCGATCGCCGCGTGACAGAAGGCGGCGATGTCGGCGAGGATGCGCTCCGTCGGCGGAAACACGTACTGCGGGCGGCCGAAGGTTGTTTCCATGATGACCGTGTCGGCGCGCGGCGTCGCGCAGATCTCGGCGGAGCGTCCCGGTCGAAGTTTGAAATCGCCCGTGTAAAGCAGCGAGCCGAGCCGCTCGTGCTCGAGCAGGCATTGGGCGGAGCCGTGGATGTGGCCGGCGGGGTGGAGCGTGACGACGGTTGATGGGTCCAAACGCTCCGTCTGGCCGAACGGTAGCACGTGCTCGATGCGCTTGGCGGGCAGTCGCGCCTGCATGAGGCGCGAGGTGCCGGCGGAGCAGAGGACCTCTCCGTGGGCGGCGAGGTGATCGAAGTGAGCGTGGGACACGAACGAACGCGGCCGCGGGTACTGGGCATCCAGCCACCAGCCGACCTCGGGCAACCAGACGCCCGCATTGAACTCCACCTGCCAAGACATCCCGGAGTTTCGTCTGCCGGGCCCGCGGCTCAAGCGGCGCCATGCGAAAATTGAGGCCTCCGGGCTGACGTTGGGAAGGGGTGGAGGAATCGTCGTCGACCCCGGTCGCGCCGCGACACCCGCCTCTGACCTGCTTCAGCAAGCCCGCTGAAACATTCAACGCCCTGACCCCATGGGGTGGAAAATGGGGGTTGCGGAACCAGGGGTGCCGCCCACTGTTCGCGGCGGCCAGGTGCCATGCATGGGCAGGCGCGTGAACTCCGCCAGGACCGGAAGGTAGCAACGGCAACGACGTTCTTCCCAGTGCCGTGGAGTGCCTGGCCACTTTTTTTATCCGGCGTAGGCCGGCGCGGAAGCGGGATCGCTTCCGCGCGATCGTCGGTGAATTCTACTGGCCCGCGCCGCCGAATCCCCTTCAACCTTCCGGTTCTTGTCCTCCTCCTATCAGGTCATCGCGCGCAAGTGGCGGCCGCAGACGTTCGACGACGTCGTCGGCCAGGACCA
>CAXRGI010000174.1:0-5231 GCA_964229935.1 Opitutales bacterium | reverse complement strand
TACTGATCGACGAATGGATCGAGACGGGCACCCAGGCGCGGGCCGCGGCGGAACTGGTCGAGCGCGCCGGTGGCGTCATGGTGGGCATCGCAGCGATCGCGTTCCGGCGAAACGATCGCACGGCCCCGCTTTGGGCACGTTACCGCTGTCACGGTCTGTGGGCCGAGCAGCCGTAAGCCTGCCCCGCTTCGGCGGATTCCGAAAAAACCGTTGACTCCCCTCGGGGCGTCTGGGTTCTTGGCCGGCTTTCGTACTCAAGATCGACCATGGCCAACACCAAATCCGCCATCAAAGCCGCCCGCAAGGCCCGGCGCCTTACCGACCGGAACCGGGGCGTGAAGACCCGCCTCAAGACCTTGCGCAAGCGCTTGGATGAGCTGCTGGCCAAGAAAGATGGCCCCGGCGCCAAGACCGCCGCCGCCGCTTACGCCTCCGCGATGGATCGCGCGGTCAAGTCCGGCGTGGTGCATCGCAACGCCGCTTCCCGTGGAAAGGCCCACGCCGCGAAGGCGTTCGCCGCCTGAGCGGGCGGTTCTAAAAACCACTTTACACCCCTGATCGCGCTCCGCACGGTGCCGCGGTCGGAACACCGAACACCATGGGCAACCTGAAGAAGAAACGCCGGCTGAAGATGAACAAGCACAAGCGCCGCAAGCGCTTGAAGGCCAACCGGCACAAGAAGCGTACGTGGCAGAAGTAAGCCTTCGCCCGGCTTCGATCGCTCCTCGCAAACCCGCTTTCCGGCGGGTTTTTTTTTCGCCCGGTTCCTGTCTTCTCCCGCGGCATGCGGGCGACGTCGCAATGGGGTGGCAATCAAGCGGGCCAGGGTTCGGGGATTCCCCTAGGGATTTGAACTTGTAAGGCGTTAGGACGGCTCGAAATCTCCCCTCCGGGAAGCTCCGCGGCCAGGTCCCCTTTCCTCCGCCTTCCCTCCTCCGCTTCCTCTCCCCAACCGCGCGCATGTTTCTCTCCCGGAAGGCCAAGGGTTTTTTCGTCAGCCTGAACGAGCATGGGATCCAGATCGCCCGGACGTCCTCACCCGCGGCGCCCTTCACGGTCGAGGAATTGCGGGAGTGTCCTTCCGGCGAAACGGCGGCGCGCGACGCGATGATCAAGCAGGTGCAGGCTGGACGATCCGCCGGCGGTTACGTGCCGGCCGTGGTCGGCGCCCACCCCGCCCGCCGGTTGGTGCGGCGTCACACCATTGAACCCAAGCGCGCCAAGGAGCCCGGTTACCTGACCGAGGTTTGCGCGCAGCAGTTCCGCGTCGAGGCCGACAAGTACGCGCTCGCGGTCATCAGCGCGGCCGACGGCTCCGAGTTCGATCCCGCGGTCGCCTCCTTCAAGGATGTGATCTTCTGCGGGCTGCCCTCCGATGACGTGGTCTCCATCCAGGACGAATTGCTGGAGGCCGGTATTTATCCGCAACGCCTTGAACTCGGCTCCGTGGCCGCGCTGGGCGGGCTGGCCGACTGCCTTTCTCATGCGCGGGCTCGCACGCCTGTGCTGGTCGTGGAAGTGGGCGCTGAAACAACCCACTCGTTCATTGTCACCGCCTCCGGCTTGGAGGCGTCGCGGCCGATCGCCCATGGACACGCCGCGATGGTACCGATCGTGCAGAAGGAGCTGGGCCTGAAGGATGAGGAGGCGGCGAGGAAGCTGCTTCTCTCGAACACTTTCGACTTCTCGGGACTCGGGCCCGCGCTACTCAAGCGTCTTGTCGGTGACCTCCAATCTTCCATCGGTTTCTACGAGGTCCAGACGGGCCAGTCCGTCGGCCAGGTGCTCACCAGCCAGCTGCCGGGTCCGCTGGCCTGGCTGCAGGGCGCCTTGACCTCTTCGCTCGGCATCCCCGCTTTCCGTCCCGATCCCCTGCCTTGGCTCGCCAGCCGGCAGATCACCGTGCCCGACGCCCTGGCCGCCACCGCGCGTGACCCGCGCTGGTTCGGGCTGCTTTCACTGATGGTTCAAACCAACGCCGCCGATGCTGTCCCTGCTCCGGAAAAAAAGTGAGGAGGCGGCCGCGGCGGTGACGCCGGCCTGGCACCCCAACTTTCGCGACTACCAGAAGCTGCCCGACGTCAAGGTCGTGCGCACCGCGTTCTTCGTGAACGGCGGAGCCGTTTTCCTCGCGCTCGGGCTCGCGGTCTACGTGGGCACGCAGGAGCTGCACCTGCGGGCGTTGGACGCGCAGATCGTCGAGGAGCAGACGAAGATCGATCGCGCGAAGAAGGGCAGCGGGCAGGCGGTCGCGGCGTTCAAAAAGTTCCAGGCTGAGGAAGCGGTGACGCTCGAGGTCGACGCCTTCGTGAAGTCGCGGCCGGCGGTCTCGCCGGTGATCCGTCGCCTGGGCGAGACGCTGCCGCCGGACATCGCGATCGACGCGCTGGATTTCCAGGCCGACGGCCTGGTCCTGCGCCTGGCGGTGCGCGGCGACGCGGTGGCGGCGAGCGGCCGCGCGACCGCCTATCTCGAGCAGTTGAAGGCCGACAAGGAGCTGGCGCAGTTCTCCGAGTTCATCTTCGCGCAGGCGCCGGAGCGCAACCCGGTCTCGGGTCGGATCTCCGTGCAGTTTCGGCTGCGCTACCAGACCGCCGCGGGAGGAAAAAAGTGATGTCCAACGAGGAGGCGCTGCAGTTCATCAAGCGTAACCCCGTCGGCGTGGCCGGGTTCGCGGTCGCCCTCGCGCTTGGGGGCTGGATGTATTTCCGCGGGGATGCGGGCACCGTGCTGGAAGAGGAGCTTTCCCGCCGCCAAGCCGAGGCGCTGCGGCTGGGCAACAACGTCAAGTTCTCCGCGCAGCTCAACGAGCAGCTGGCGGCGCTGCAGTCCGCCAACAAGGAGATCGACGCCAGGCTGGTCCGCGCCGGCCAGGTCGGCGCCAACACCCAGTTTTTCTACCAGCTGGAGAGCGAGACCGGCGTGAAACTGAAGGACCTGCGACCCGGGGCAGTGCCGGCCCCGGCCAAGGGCGCGAAGTCACCGTTTATCCCGGTGTCGTTCGCGCTATCAGCCGAGGGATCCTACGCGCAGCTGCTCGATCTGCTCCGCCGCCTGGAGTCCGGCCCGCGTTACGCGCGCATCGTCTCGGCCTCGCTGTCCGGCTCGCTCGCCAACCGCAACAGTCCGCTGACGCTCTCCCTGAGCGTCGAGCTGCTCGGCCTGCCATGAACCCGCGCCTTCGTCTCCTCGCCGCGGCGCTCCTCGCCGCCGCCGCCGTTCCCGCGCTCCCCGCCGCGTCGCGCGTCGTTTCCGATCTTCAGCCCGCCCCGAAACGACAGGCGAGTGTGGACCTCGCCGCCGGCCTCGCGCGGCGTCCCGCGCCCGAGCCGCTGCCGGGTGACCTCGTCTCGCCTTTCAATCCCCCCGGCTTCGACCGGCCGGAGCCCGCCGCTCGTCCCGCCCCCGCGCCGGCGACGCCCGCACCCGGGGCGACGAATCCCGCCGCGCCTGCTCCCGCGGCTCCGGCCGCCGCCACTTCCGCGCCCACTACTCCGCGCGAGACGCTCGAGGCCATCGCTTCCCAGATCACTCCTTCCGGCACGATGATCTTCCGCGGCAAACCCCGCCTCCTCATCTCCGGCCGTCCCTTCGAAGTCGGGACGCGCTTCACCGCCTCCTACAACAACGAGGACTACGAGCTCGAACTCGTCGCCATCGACCGCACCACGTTCACGCTGCGCTACCGCGGCGAGGACGTCACCCGGCCCATCAAACCCGCCCGCTGACATGAAACGCCCGTTCCCGCCGACACTCCTGCTCGCCCTGGCCGTCGGCCGCCTCCTTGCCCAGCAGCCGGCTCCCGCTCCGGATGCCCCGCCGCCCGCCGCTCCGGCCGCCCCCGCCGTCGAGATCAAGGCCGCCGCCGCGCCGGCCGCCGATCCGTCCGCCCGTTCCCGCGACGCCAGCCGCGACACGCTCTCGGTCGATTTCCCCGACGAGGATATCCGCACCATCCTCCGCAACGTCGCCGATCTCTTTGAGCTCAACATCGTGATGCCCGAGGCCCTGCGCGGGAAGACGACCGTGAAGCTCCGCGACGTCACGTGGCGCCAGATCTTTGAGAATATCCTCCAGCCCGTCGGCTACACCTACAAGGAGGAGGGTAACATCATCAAAATTCTAAGCAACGAGGCGCTCGCTCAGGAGCCGGTCTCCACCGAGGTGTTCGTGATCAACGACGCCCGCGCCGCCGACATCATGGCCACGGTCACATCGCTCGTCGACGCCGCCG
This sequence comes from Opitutales bacterium, assembly GCA_964229935.1. Classification (GTDB taxonomy): domain Bacteria; phylum Verrucomicrobiota; class Verrucomicrobiia; order Opitutales; family Opitutaceae; genus ER46. Next base: position 997 of record CAXRGI010000174.1, on the reverse strand, counting down.
CCGGCGGCAAGATCGTCGTCGACGCCCGCAGCAACAGTCTCGTCGTCACCGAGCGGCCGTCGCGCATGAACCGCATCCGCGCCATCATCCAGCAGCTCGACCGCGCCACCGACCAGGTGATGATCGAGACCAAGTTCATCGAGGTGACCGACAGCGACGTGAAGAACCTCGGCGTGAACTGGTCGTCCCTCGCCAACTACGAGGTCGCCGCCGGCGGCCTCGGCGGCACCTTCCGTCGCAACCGCGACCAGACCGGCAGCGGCGGGTTCGACCGCACGTCCGCCAATACCGTGAACGACACGCGCGGCACCACCCGCAGCGGCACGACCGGCACCACCAGCGAGTCCAGCACGACCAGCGGTTCCAACCAGTCCTCGGGGTCCAACAACTCCAGCAGCGTCACCTCGACAGGAGGCGTCGTCACCCCGACCTCCACCACTGGTACCACCGGCACGCTCGGGACCACCGGCACCTCCTCCAACTCCTCGGGTTCGACCAACTCGGTCACCGACGGCGTGAACAACGCGCTCACCAACACGCTCGACAACACCTTCAACTCGCTCGCCTCGCTGGTGAACAACGACGGCACCGCGCGCACGCTCAACGCCGTCTTCTCCGCCACCGAGTTCCGCCTCGTGCTCAGCGCCCTGCAGTCGCAGACGCAGGTGAAGATCGTCTCCAATCCGACCGTCGTCACCCTCAACAACTCCGAGGCCGTGATCAACGTGGGCCAGGAGCGCCCGATTCCGCGTTACCAGTACAACCAGCAGACCGGCAACCTCGAGGTCAACGGGTTCGATTTCAAACCCATCGGCGTCATCCTCAAGGTCACGCCGCAGGTGAACGCCGCCGGGCGCATCAAGCTCACCGTCGCCCCTGAGGTCAGCCAGTCGATCAACAACGTCGTCTTCAACGGCAACCAGATCCCGATCATCGACACTCGGAAGACCGCGACCACCGTCTCGCTAGCCGACGGCTACACCATGGGCATCGGCGG
>CAXRGI010000173.1:0-8867 GCA_964229935.1 Opitutales bacterium | reverse complement strand
CCGGGTGAAACCTCGTCGCCGGGCCGCTTGTAATCGCCGCGCAGGTGGATTCGGGTCGGGCGGTTTTGCGCGATCAGCACCGGGGCGGCGGTCTTTGGAAACTCCGGTCGCTTCGCGTGGTGCGCCGCGAGGGGTTTGAAGAGTTCCCGTCCCTTCGGGTCGTCGAAGCGCGCGAGGTGACGGGCGAGCGAAAGGATTTCCTCCGCGTTCCGTTTCTCCGCCGGCGTGTCCAGTACCGCGAGGATCTCGTCGGGCAGGGTGTTCGCCTCAAGCGGCGCGGCGCTGGAGGTGGCGGCGAGCCGGAAGCGGGTCATCACGCCAGTGATGCGGTGCTCGAGCTCGAGGAAGAGCGTCGTGCCCGCCGGAAAATCCTGCGGCTCCTTCAGCTCAAACACGATCACGTGCGCGCGGTCGCCTTGGCCGGTCACGCTCCAACCGGTGGTGGTGTCGCCGTCGAGCGTGTGCTCCGGCGGGTTGCCCTTGGCCGCGAAATCGGCGCGGGCCGCGGCAAATGCGAGCTTGCGCTGCTCTCCCGCGGGGGTCCTCGCCATCACCGAGAACTCCGCGAGGTGAAAGTCACCCGAGCGAGTGCGGCCGGCGCGCTCCCCGAGGCCGGCCAGCGCTTCCACCCTGAAACCGGTCACGCCGTTCATCGTCAGTGGAGCCTGGACGACATAGCGCGTCCGCACGGGGTCGCGCTCGCCCGTGGTCACCGAAAAATCGGCGTTCGGCGGCGACACGCGTTCCTCGTCCTCCGTGATCGTCGTGATCTCCTCCGGGCGAATCACCGTCCAGCGAGCCCGGGGCAGGGCGAGTTTTTTCTCCCAAACCGCGACGCGATCCGCGGCGAGTCCCGCGATGAAATCACGGATCGGCGCCTCGAGGCGTTCGCGTTCCTTTTCCCAGACGGCCAGCTTGCGCTCATAGTCGGCCAGTTCGTCGGGGCGCGGCGCGGCGATGTCCCGCTCGGCGGTGCGGTTGAAGAACGCGTACAGCTGGTAGAACTCCCGGATGGAGATCGGGTCGTACTTGTGCGTGTGGCACTCCGCGCAGCCGACCGTGAGTCCGAGCCAGACCGATCCCGTCGTGGCCGTGCGGTCGACCGCGTTCCTCACCCGGTCCAGCTCGAGGTCGGCGCCGGCCTCGTCGTTCTTGAGCGAGTTGCGGTGGAACCCCGTCGCGATCCGCTGCTCGCGGGTGGCTTCGGGAAGCAGGTCGCCCGCGAGTTGCTCGATGGTGAACTGATCGAACGGCAGGTCGCGGTTGACGGCGTCGATCACCCAATCGCGGAAAAGGTAAGCATACGGCCGCAGGGTGTCGTTCAGGTAGCCCGCGCTGTCGGCGTAGCGCGCCTGGTCCAGCCAATGCCGGCCCCAGCGTTCGCCGAAATGCGGTGACGCCAGCAGGCGGTCGACCAGCCGCGCCTCGGCGTCAGGCGCGCGGTCCTCGACGAACGCCCGCACTTCGCCGGGGGGTGGCGGCAGGCCGACCAGGTCGAGGCTCAAGCGACGGATGACGGTACGGCGGTCGGCGGCCGGGGAGGGTGTCACTTGTTCGCGCGATAACCGTGCGCGGACAAATCGGTCAATCGGATGGGCCACCCCCGCGATCTCCGGCGGCACGGGGCGGCGGGGCGATTCAAACGACCAATGCGCGGGCTGCGGCGCCCCCTCCTCGATCCAGCGGCGCAGCAAAGCGACCTGCGCGGGTTCAAGCGGCTTCTTGGTTTCCGGCGGCGGCATCACCTCGTCGGCTTCCCGCGAGGTCACGCGATGAAGGAGTTCGCTGTCGGCGGGCCGGCCGGGCACCACCGCGAGCGCTCCGCTCTTGGTGGCCCCGCGCGCGCCGGCCGCGGTGTCGAGACGCAACCCCCCCTTGCGCTGTGCCTCGTCGGGTCCGTGACAGTGGAAGCAATGGTTCGAGAGGATCGGGCGGATGTCGCGTTCGTAGTCCACCAGTTCAGCCGCGCGCAGCGAACCCACGATAAGGCAGGTGAAAGCTACGAGGAGTCGGAGGGCGGGGTCGGGGCGCATCCGTGGTGGCGGAGGTGGGGGAACTTTGAAACGTTGGCGACTGGTGACAGGCGAGGGAAGGAATTCCTGCGGTGAACCACGAAACACGCGAAAGGCACGAAGCCGGGCGGGTGGCCTTTGGATCACACGGAAGACACGGAACGGCGCGGGCCTGCGGCGGCTGGGTTGAGGCCGCGCATTTTTAGTCTGGTCGCGTCCGAACGGTGTATGGCCGCGAAGGGTCTCATGGGACGCAAAACCGTGCGCATGCGAGCCGTCGGAGGATCGAGGCTGTTTGGTTTTCCGCCCCTTCCGCGTGCTCCTTGCTCACTGGCCTGGTTTTGGGCCTGACGAAGTCTTCCCGTTAACTCACGGATCTCCGCGTGAAAGCGATACGCATCCACGAAAAAGGCGGTCCCGAGAAACTGATATTGGAAGAGATCGCGGTGCCCGCACCAGCGGCCGGGGAGGTCCGACTTCGCGTGGAGGCGGCGGGCCTCAACTTCATCGACACCTACAAGCGCTCGGGGCTCTACCCCGTGCCGCTGCCGCATACGTTGGGTCAGGAGGCGGCCGGTACGGTGACCGCCATCGGGGCGGGTGTGACGGAATTCCGAGTGGGCGACCGCGTGGCGAGCGCCGCGGTGGCGGGGGCGTGCGCCGAGGAGGCGTTGGCGCCGGCCGCGCAGTGTGTGCCCGTGCCCGCGGGGGTTTCCTCGCAGCTGGCGGCGGCCGTGATGCTGCAGGGACTCACCGCGCATTACCTCGCCTGCGACACCTGGCCGCTCCGCGCCGGCGAGACGGCGCTGGTGCACGCGGCGGCGGGCGGAGTTGGGCTGCTGCTCGTGCAGATAGCGAAGAAGCGTGGCGCGCGGGTCATCGCGACAGTCGGGACCGACGAGAAGGTCGCGCTCGCCCGCGAAGCCGGGGCCGACGCCGTTTGCATATATTCCCGCGAAAATTTCACCGAAGCGGCGCGCGCCTTCACCGGCGGGCGTGGCGTGGATGTCGTCTATGACGGGGTGGGCCGCGAGACGTTCGAGGGTTCGCTCGCCAGCCTGCGGCCGCGCGGGCTCCTGGCCTCCTTCGGCAACGCCAGCGGCCCCGTGCCACCCGTGGCCCCGTTGCTCCTTTCGCAGAAAGGGTCGCTCTTTCTCACACGGCCCACGCTGGCGCACTATGTCGCGACGTCCGCCGAGCTGCGCGCGCGGGCAGCCGACCTCTTCGCGTGGATCGCCGACGGTTCGCTGCGCGTGCGGATCGGCGCGACTTTCCCCTTGGCGCGCACGGCCGACGCTCACCGCGCGCTCGAGTCCCGGGGCACGACCGGGAAAGTGCTGCTGCTGCCCTAAGACGGAGCATTTTCTCTAGACGGAAACGAAGTTGCCGGGCCGTTGGTGCACCGCGTGCACGGATGACTCGCCCGAGACCGCGGAGTATTCACGCCGCCGTGCGGCCAGACCTTGCCGGCCGTGCGGTTCGCCGAAAGAACGTATCCACGCACCCCATGAAGCTTCTGAAACGCCTCCTCGTGTCGGCGCTCGCGTCGGCTGTGCTATCGCAACCATCCTCCTCCGCCGAGCCGGGCTCCGGGTGGCGCGCGGGATTCGCCTCGGCGAAGATCACGCCGTCGGAGCCGCTGATGCTTGCCGGCTACGCAGGCCGGACGCAGCCGGCGCGCGAGGTTGACGACGACTTGTTTCTCAAGGTCCTCGCCTTGGAGGACGCGGCGGGTGCCGTCGCGTTGGTTTTCACGGCCGATCTCATCGGGTTCCGCGCCGACTTCACCGCGCCGGTGCTGGCGCGGATCACGGCCGAGACCAAGGTCCCGCGGGAGAGGATTCTATTCAACGCGTCCCACACGCATGCGGGGCCGGCGGTGATGCTCGGCACGCAGTCGCATTACACGATCGCGCGCGACCAGGCGGAGCGTCTGATCGCCTACACCACGCGTCTGCAGGACGAATGCGTGCGGCTCGCGCGGGAGGCGTTGGCGCGATTGGAGCCGGCGCGGCTGCGCTGGGGCACGGGCCAGGTGAATTTTCCGATGAACCGGCGTGAGTTCACTGACCGCGGGGTGATCCTCGGGGTCAATCCACGCGGACCAGTCGACCGTTCGGTGCCCGTGCTCCGGATTGACGACGCCGCGGGGCGGTTGCGCGGCGTGGTCTTCGGGGCCGCCTGCCACAACACGACCTATGGCACCCGCGACAACCGCGTGAGCGGCGACTACGCGGGCGTGGCGCAGGCGATCATTGAGCGTGAGGCGCCGGGGGTGCAGGCGATGTTCGTGCAGGGGCTGGCAGGCGACACCAACCCTTACCCCAACAGCCTCAACGACCCCGCCAAACGCCCCGCGGTGGAGATTGCCCGGGCGCATGGCGCCGAACTGGCGCGCGAGGTGCGGCGCGTTCTCGATTTCACCCTGAAGCCGGTGGGCGGACCGCTGAGGACCGCACTCGGCGAGGTGGCGCTGCCGTTGCAGCGACCACCGGCGCGCGCGGAGATCGAGCGCACGGCGGCGAAGGGAGCATCGACGCAAAAGTGGGTGGCGGAGCAAATGCTGCGGCGACTCAACGAAGGCGGCGCGCTCCCGACCGAACATCGCGTTTCCGTGGCGGTCTGGCAGTTCGGCGGGGACCTGACGTTCGTGGGCCTGCCGGGAGAGGTGGTGGTCGATTACGTGCACTTGATCGAGGAGGCGCTCGGACCGCTGCGCCTCTGGCTCGCCGCCTACTGCCATGACACGTTCGGTTACGTCCCTTCAGCCCGCGTGCTCCGCGAAGGCGGCTACGAGACCCGCGGTCTCTACCACGGCGGCATCGGCTATTTCGCGCCCGAGACGCAGGAAGCCCTGGTCGGGAAAGTGCGCGAACTCGCGGCCTCCGTCGGGCGGCCGTGAGCGGCGAAGCCTCGTGAGTTACCGCAGCGTCTGCAGGTAGGCCTCGAGGTCGGAGAGCTCCTGGGGGCTGAAGATGTCGGCCATCGGAGGCATCGGCGAAACGCCGTAGTGCTCGTATCCCTTGGCCAGGACCTTGCTTGGTTCGAGGAGGCTCTCGCGGATTTCGGCACGCGAAAGGCGCTTCGCCAGCCCGTCGAGCGCGGGTCCCACGGTGCTGCCCTGCCCTTGGAGCGCGTGGCAAAGCACGCAGGCGGCGGGGTGTTTGTGGAACAGCGTCGCGCCGCGCGAGGCGTCGGCCGGGAGCAGTTTCGAGGCCTCGTCGACCAGCGTCAGCTCCACGAGGCGGACGTCGTCGAAAACCGCCTCCCCGCGGGCGACGTGCAGGACGTTCACGGAAGCAGTGGTGCGGTCGCCGCTGTTGAACTCGACCTCGACCTCGGTCCAGTCGGTGTCGCGGCGGCGCAGGGTGTCCGTCTCCACCCGGATGTTGTGCACGTTGAAACTGGCCTTGCCCTGAAGGGCGCCGGTGCGGATCCAGCCGGCGAGACGGTACTGGGTGTTGGGCTTCACCGTGACATCGGCGTGCAGGCTGGTGTCGGCGTTGCCGTCGGTCACCACGCGGACCCCGCGCTCACCGGAGCGGACGCGTTTTTCCCCGTTCGAAGAACTCCAGGCCGCGGTGGTATTGGCCTCGCGGTTGCCGTAATCGCGTCGGCGCCAGCCCGTGGGCAGGCCGTCCGCACCGATTTCCTCGAATCCAGGGTTGGGCAGGAGGTTCGGCCCTTCCTTGTAAAGCGAGGCCCCGTGCACGCGGCCGACCACCCGTGCCGCCTCTCGCAGCCATTCGTCTCTCTGGTTTACGGGATTGCGGACCAGGCTGGCGACGACGGTGCGGATCTCGGGCGAGGTTGGAAACGCCCCCAGTTTCGCGAAGGCGGCGAGGCGCGTGAGCAGGTCGGCATCGCTCATGACAGCCGAGGAGAAAAACAAGGCGACGGCTGCGGCGTCGTTGCCGAGGGCGCGGGTGGCGTTGCGGCGGACGGCGGCTTCCGGGTGCGCGAGCGTCGCGCGGTGGGTGGCCTCGTCGAGCTGTCCCAGGCCGTGCAAGGTCCAGAGCGCGTGCAGGGCGGGGACCGGGGCTGCGCCGAGCGCGAGCCTGCGCAGCGCCGGGGTGGCGGCGGTGCGCTTGCCTTCCACGAGCAGCCGCTGCGCGGTGAGGCGCCAGAACTGGTTTCCGCTGGAGAGGGCGGAGACGAGTTCCGCTTCGGACGCGCCTTGCAGCGAGCGAATGGACGGTGCCTTGGCCTGCTCCCAGACGACGCGGTAGATGCGGCCGCGCACGTTGTCCCGGAGCGGGTTCTCATGGGCGCCGCCGACGCCTGTCTTCGCCGCGTAGCCGCCGCGTTCGAGGCTGGGGGTGGGGTTGTGCTGGATGATGTAGTTTTGCCAGTCGGCGAGCCAGACGGCGCCATCCGGGCCGACCTCGGCGAAGACGGGTGACATCCATTCGTCGGAACTCGCGACAAGGTTGAAGGCGTCGTCGGCCGCGTAGCCGGCGCCGTCGCGCCGGACGTCGAGCAGCGCGACCACCTTCATGGTGGGCTCGCAAACCATGGCCTTGCCTTGCAGGCGGGCGGGCAGGTTGTCGGAGTGAATGAAGGCGCTGCCGGCCGCGGCGGTGTAGCCGCCGAAGACGTCCACCTGCCGGAAGTTCGGAGTAATCGTGTGGGCGCGGTCCTCGGTGTTGATCCGTTTTGCGGTCATCGCCCGCATGCCCTTGGGCACGATGGTGGCGGGCAGGCCGCCGAAGAAGAGTGGCGCGTTGTTGGCGGTGCCCCCGAAATCGTCTCCGAATTCGTTGATGCTCTGTCCCCACGAGTTGTTCGTGAACTGGTGCAGGAACTCGAGCGCGGAGCCGTCGGCCCGGAACCGGTACGTGCCCTGCGCAAACTGCAACTCGCGGCCGCCGACGGTGCCGCGGAATCCGGAATACCCGACGCAACCGTGGATCCAGTTGTCGATGCCGTAGTGCAGGTTGTTCGCCTGCGCGTGGGTGTCGTTCACGCCCCAGCCGGTCATGATCTCCTCCCGCACGTCGGCGCGTCCGTCGCCGTCCGTGTCCTGGAGGAATAGGAAGCGCGGAGGCTGCGCGACGATCACGCCGCTCCGCGCGAAGGTGAAGCTGGTCGGGATGTTCAGGCGGTCGGCGAACACGGTGAACTTGTCCGCGCGGCCGTCTCCGTCGGTATCCTCGCAGATCTTGATGCTGTCGGAACCGAAGCCGTCGGGCTTCACGTCGTGCGGGTAGTCGCGGCTTTCGGCGACCCACAACCGTCCGCGTTCGTCCCACGCCATGAAGATCGGCTTCGCGATGTCGGGCTCGGCCGCGAAAAGCTCCAGTCGCAGGTCGGGCGCCACCTGGGTGCGCTCGCGGCTGCCCTTCACGCTGAGCGGCAACTGGAAGGTAACCGGCTCGGGACGTTTCTCGTAGTTGGCGATCGTCGGGCGGACTTCGCGGCGCTCGGGTTCGCGGCCGGCGAGAAAGGTCTCCCATTGCGCCCGGCGAGTGGCGCCGACCGCCGCGAGTATTTGTCCCTTGGCGCCGGCGACGAAGCCCTCCGCCTCGGCGGAGCCGAGCTGGGCGGCGGCGATGCGGCGGGCCGCCGGCATCCCGGCGAGGGCCGGGAAGCGCTCCGCGGGCGCGTCGAGAACGACCGCGTCGAACTTCCCGAGAAATTCGGCGGTCGCGGCGGCCGGGTCCGAGACGTACTCGAACCAGATGGCGTCGCGACCAAGGTCGCGCATCAGCACGTGACAGGTGAGTCGCGGTCCGCGTTCCGGTGTGCCGGCGTACAGCACCCGCAGCGGCGCAGCGGAGGCGGGGGTGGCGGCGGTGGCGACGAGGAGGGCGGTGAACAGGGTGCGGAGCTTCATCGAAAGGGGTGGGGTCAGGCTTGCGGCGCGGGGCGCGGAGGAAAAGTCAGATTCGAGTCGGACCGTCCCGCGGCGAGCCCGGAATGCGGCCGCGCTCGTGCGCATCAACGAGTCCCGCCTTCGCTCTTGCCTGTCATTCCGCCGCCGCCTCACTTCCGGAAACTTTTCCCGATGGCTTCCAACTACACTGAAGCGAGCATCAAGACCCTCTCGTCCCTCGAGCACATCCGGCTGCGGCCCGGCATGTACATCGGCCGCCTCGGCAACGGCACGCACGCGGAGGACGGCATCTACGTGCTGCTCAAGGAGACCATCGATAACTGCATCGACGAGTTCACCATGGGATTCGGCAAGCGCGTCGAGGTCGAGCTCAGCGAGCGCACGCTGCGGGTCCGCGACTTCGGCCGCGGCATCCCGCTCGGCAAACTCGTCGACTGCGTCTCGATCATCAACACGGGCGCGAAGTACGACAGCGAGACGTTCCAGAAGTCCGTCGGTCTGAACGGCGTCGGCCAGAAGGCGGTGAACGCGCTTTCGGTCGAGTACCGCGCGCAGGCTTTCCGCGAGGGCCAGACGCGCCGGGTCGAGTTCGAGAAGGGCCGGCTGAAGCGCGACCAGAAGGCGGCTCGCACGGAGGAGCGCAATGGCACGCTGGTGGAGTTCACCCCGGATCCCGCACTCTTCGGTCACGACTTCCGGTTCCGTACGGAGTTCATCGAGGACATGATGTGGAACTATGCGTTCCTGAACCGTGGCCTCACCCTCACGTTCAACGGGAAGTCCTTCAAATCCGAGCACGGTCTCCGCGACCTGCTGCAGAAGAATTTGGCGGGCGAGCCGCTCTACCCGATCATCCACCTTGAGGGCGAGGACATCGAGGTGGCCTTCACCCATGGCGCCCACTACGGCGAGGAGTATTTCTCGTTCGTCAACGGCCAGCACACGACCATGGGCGGCACGCACCTGGCCGCCTTCCGCGAGGCGCTTGTCGATACCGTCCGCAACTTCTTCAAAAAGGA
>CAXRGI010000172.1:0-17924 GCA_964229935.1 Opitutales bacterium | reverse complement strand
GGCCTGGCGCGGCGAGGGGCGGAAGACCTCGGAGCCGAACCGAGCGATGTCGAATCGCGCCATCGACGCGGCGATCATCTCGATCGCGCAGCACGCGAGGCCGAACTGCAGCGGCCAGACGGAATTGCTGCGGCCCCAATTGTAGAGCTCCTCGAGGCTGGTGAGCAGGATCCCGTGGCGGCGTAGTTCGTCGCGTTCCGCGGCGGTGATTTCCGGTGCGGCGGGCGTCGGGGCAGGGGAGGCGTCGCTCATGTCATTTCCACTCCAGATGACCGCGGGCCCAGGCCCAGACGAGGCCCTCAGCCAACAGCAGGATGAACACCAGCATCGCGAACAGCGCACCGGCCGGCAGCCCGCTGAATGCCACCGCGAACGGGAGCAGGAAGAGCACTTCCACGTCGAAGATCAGGAACAGGATCGCGTAGAGGTAATAGTGGGCCTTGAACTGAATCCACGAGTCGCCCGTCGGCTTCACACCGCATTCGTAGACGGCGTTCTTCTCCGCTCCCGGTTTGGCAGGTTGGAAAAAGCGGAACCACAGCCGCGCGACGCCGAGGAGCCCCAGCGGGATCGCCACCGCGACCAACGCGAAAAGGGCGAGGAAGGCGTAGGGTTGGTCGCGCATCGTTGCTCCGGGTTGAGGGTGCGATGCGGTCGGACGCGCTCAACGCGCTTCAGTGCACCAGACTTGGCGAACAGGCCGCATCTTTTGTCGTGGGGTGGGGTCGACGCGCCCAACATCGCGCGTCGGATCTCTCAAAACAGCCGCGCGCCGTGAACTCAAACGGTTTCCTGAAACCGCTCGTTGATCGTCCCGCATGAGCACGCTTGCGCCGCCGCACGTCCCGGCCACCCTTCGGCGCCCACGTGCAACCCGCCCCCACCACTCAACCTTCTGGCGAAGCCATCTGGGATTCCCGTCGCTGGCTGCCGACCACCCGGGACGAGCTCGACGCGCGGGGCTGGGGCCAGGTCGACGTCATCATCATTTCCGGTGACGCCTACGTCGACCATCCGGCCTTCGGCACCGCCGTCGTGGGCCGCATCATCGAGCGTGAAGGCCTGAAGGTAGCGATCGTTCCGCAGCCCAATTGGCGCGACGATCTGCGTGATTTCCGCAAGCTGGGCGCGCCGCGTCTGTTCTTTGGCGTCACTTCCGGCTGCATGGACTCGATGGTCAACCGCTACACCGCGGCCAAGAAGCTCCGCAGCCAGGACGCCTACACCCCGGGCGGAGAGCACGGTTTCCGGCCCGATTATGCGGCCACCGTCTATTCCCGCATCCTCAAGCAGCTTTACCCCGATGTGCCCGTCCTGCTTGGCGGCATCGAGGCGAGCCTGCGGCGCGTCACGCATTACGATTACTGGTCCGACACCCTGAAGCCCGGCATCCTACTCGAGAGCGGTGCCGACATGCTCGTGTACGGCATGGGTGAACTCCCGCTCCTCGAGATCATCCGGCTGATGCAGCGCGGCGTGCCGTTCTCCTCGTTGCGCACGATCCCGCAGACCGCGGTGCTCATGCCCCCGGGCGCGCCGCCGCCGAAGAACCAGAACTGGGAGGACCATATCCTGCACTCGCACGACGAGTGCGTTGCCGACCGCCAGCTTTACTCGTCCAACTTCCGGCAGATCGAGGTGGAGTCCAACCGGGTGAAGGCCCGGCGTCTGCTCCAACTCAACGGCGACCGGTTGCTCGTCATCAACCCGCCGTTCCCGACGATGACGGAGGAGCAGATCGACGGCAGTTTCGCGCTTCCGTACACGCGCCTGCCGCACCCGCGCTACCGCAAGCGCGGCCCGATCCCGGCCTACGAGATGATCAAGCACTCGGTGAACATGCACCGCGGGTGCTTCGGTGGATGCAGCTTCTGCACGATCTCCGCGCACCAAGGTAAGTTCGTCGCGAGCCGCAGCAAGGCGAGCATCCTGCGCGAGGTGGAGCAGATCAAACAGATGCCGGATTTCCGCGGCACGATCAGCGATCTCGGCGGCCCGTCGGCCAACATGTACAAGATGAAGGGCAAGGAGCAGTGGATCTGCGACGAATGCGTCCGCCCCAGCTGCATCTGGCCCGATGTCTGCCGCAATCTCGACACCGACCACACGGCGCTGCTCGACATCTACAAATCGGTCCGCGAGACGCCGGGCGTGAAGCACGCGTTCGTGACGAGCGGCATCCGTTACGACCTGTTCCTGCACAAGCACGCGGAGGGCGCGGAGAAGGCGAGCCACGACCGGTACGTCGACGAGCTCGTCGAGCATCACGTCTCGGGCCGGCTCAAGGTCGCGCCCGAACATACCTCGGACGACGTGCTGCGCGTGATGCGCAAGCCGTCGTTCCGGTACTTCCACCGCTTCAAGGAGAAGTTCGACGCCGCGAAAAAGCGCATCGGCAAAGCCCAGCTGCAGATCGTTCCGTACTTCATCAGCTCGCATCCGGGGTCCCAGGCCAAGGACATGGCCAACCTCGCGGTCGAGACCAAGGAGCTCGGTTTCAAGCTCGAGCAAGTGCAGGACTTCACGCCGACGCCGATGACCGTCGCCACGGAGATCTACGCGACCGGCGTGCACCCCTACGACGGCAAGCCGGTGTGCGTCGCGCGCAGCCCGGAGGAGAAGCAGGAGCAGCGAAGTTTCTTTTTCTGGTACAAGCCCGAGATGCGTGGCGCGCTTCGATCGACGATGAAGCGTCTCGGCCTCGGCGACGCGGCGGCCAAATTGCTCGGGGGCGGCTCGGCCAAGGACGCGATGATGGCGGAGGACATGATGGACTGCGGCGGGTTACCGCCGCCCCCGCCTCCGAGGAAGCCGTGGTTCCGCCGGGGAAAGAAGCATTGAGCACGCCGGATTTCGCCCGCGCCCGGGCGCTCCACGAGCGTTGGTTCACGCTCGACACGCACCTCGACACGCCGACGGCGCGGTTCATGCGGCCCGGCTGGGATTTCGCGGCGCGGCACGCGTTCGCGGACGACGGCAGCCAATGCGATCTGCCGCGCATGGCGGAAGGCGGATTGGCCGGCGCGGTTTTTGCGGTGTATGTCGGCCAGGCCGCGCGCACGCCGCAGGGCCTGGCCACGGCCCACGCGCGCGCGGTGGCCTGCCTCGAGCGAGCGCACGAGGTGCTCCGGCTGAACGCGACTCAAGCCGGGCTGGCCTTGACGGCCAACGACGGTCCCGCGCTGCAGCGCGCGGGGCGACGCGCGATCTACCTGAGTCTCGAGAACGCCTACTCACTCGGTCGCGATGCCGCCAACGTCTCCAAGTTCCATGCCCTCGGCGTCCGCATGATCGGACTCAACCACATGCTGAACAACGACGTCGCCGATTCCTCCACGGATCCGCGCGGGGCGGAATGGGGCGGGTTGAGTCCGTTCGGACGAGAGGTGGTCGCCGAGTGCAACCGGCTGGGCATCACGCTGGACGCCTCCCACGCGAGTGACGACGCGCTGGCCGACCTGCTGGAGCTGTCGCGGGCTCCCGTGGTCCTTTCCCACAGCGGCCCGCGCGCGGTGTGCGACCACCCGCGCAACGTCGGGGACGAATTGCTGCGGGAACTCGCCGCGAAGGGCGGGGTGCTGCAGATCAACGCGCTGCCGATCTCCCTGGTGGATGATCCCGGCAATCGGCGGACCGAGGCGGTGGCCGAATTACTCGTGCGTTTCCAGGATCTGCCACCCACGCCGGAAACACGGGCGGCGGAGGACAAGGCTTTCGACGACGTGTGCGCGCGTTACCCGAACCCGGCGGTTTCGCTGTCCGACGTCGTGCGACACATCGAGCACGCGGCGGAGGTGATGGGACCGGATCACGTCGGCATCGGATTCGACCTCGATGGCGGCGGAGGAACCTTCGAGGGGCTCCGCGATGTGGCCGACTACCCCAACGTGACGGCCGCCTTGCTCGCGCGCCGTTGGGACACGGCGAGGTTGGAAAAGCTTTGGGGTCTCAATTCGCTCCGCCTGATGCGTACCGTCGAGGCGGCTGCCGGTTGAGACCGGTTCAGGCCTGGCGGCGGGCCCGCCGGCTGAGAGCGGCGCCGGCGACGATGAGAAACAGCGAGTAGAATGTCCCGCGGGTGAGTCCGAGCAGGAGCGGGGCGTCGGGCTCGCGGAATTGTTCCCCGATCACACGGACGATCGCGTAGCCGATGAGGAATTCGCCACTCAGCGCGCCGGGTTGTGTGCGGGCGGTGTCGCTGCGCCAGAAACGCCACTGCAGGTACGCCAGGAGCAGCAGGCCCTCGAGCGCAGCCTGGTAAAGTTGCGACGGGTGGCGCGGAAAGGCGCTCCCGAGGTGCCGGTCGAACTCGTTGTGAGGGAAAATCACCGCCCAGGGCACTTGGGTCGCGCGGCCGACCAGCTCGCCGTTGATGAAGTTGGCAATACGTCCGAAGAGCAGCCCCGCGGGGGCGACGGTGACGATAAGATCGGCCACGGGCAAAAGCGGGAGACCGCGGCGGCGCGACCACCACCAAAGGGCCACGAGCACTCCGACGAAGCCACCGTGGCTCGCCATGCCGCCCTCCCACACGCGGAAAAACGCCGCGGGATCGGCTAGCAGCGTGGCGGGTTGGTAGAGGAGGAAGTAGCCGACGCGTCCGCCGAGGAGCACGCCGAAGACGATCACCGTGATCAGGTCGGTGATGCCGTTGAAATTCAGCGCCGACCGCCCGCGGCGGTGGTAAAGCAGAAGCAGGGCGGCGGCGGAGGCGAAGCCGAGCAAGTAGGCCACCCCGTAGTAGCGGATGCCCACGTTCTCGCCGAACCGGACGAGGAACGGATCGAGGTTATGGACCCAGAAGGCGGGCGGCATCGGCTGGGAACCGCGCGGCGATCAGACCTGGCAGGCCTGCAGCGGCACGGGGTCGATCACGCGGGACTTCGGCGCCTGCGCGGCGAGCTGCTCCGCGAACCAGGCGCGCGCGGGCGGGTCACCGTGTGTGAGCACGATGCTGCGGGCGTTCGTTTGCACGGCGAACTCCAGAAGTTCCTCGCGGTCGGCGTGGCCGCTCAGTTCGAAGCGTTCCACCCGCGCTTTCACCTTCGCCTTCACATGCGAGGCGGCGAACAGGAATTCCTCTCCCGGCTTGGTCGCGAGGAGCTGGCCGCCGGGGGTGTCGGGGTCGCAGTAACCCACGAAGCCGATGAGGTTGCGGGCGTCGCCCACCATGCCGGAGGCGAGGGTGTAGCTCGGGGTGCGCTCGACGAGCATGCCGGAGCTCACGATATATATGCCCGCCTGAGCCGGGGCTTGGCCGGCCTTCAATTGCCGCGGGGTGGGACGCACCTTCAGATCCTTCAGGATCGAGCGGCTGAACTGCACGTGCTTCGTCTTGCGGGATATCTCGTCGAAATAGTCGGCCAGGTCCACGCCGAGGCCGCCGGTGAGGATCGGGCACTCGACCAGCCGTCCGAATTTCCGGGCGTCGTGGAGGATCGCGAACACCTCCTGCATGCGGCCGAGCGCGAAGACCGGCAGCAGCACCGATCCACCGCGGCGGATGGTGTCGTTGATCGCCGTGACGAGGCGGTTCACCTCGTTGAGGCGCTCCTTGCCGGCGGGGCGCTCCGTCGCGCCGCGCGTCGTCTCCATCACGATCGTGTCGAAGTGCCCGGCGGGGAACTTCGCGCCGGGCAGCGTCCGCTGGTTCTCAAAAAGCACGTCGCCCGTGAAAAAGATGGCCCGGTGTTTATGATGGATCTCCACCGCCGCGGCGCCGGCGACGTGGCCGGCCGGGTGGAAGATCACCTCGATCTCGTCCTTCGCGCCCCGGAAATGCTTCGCGTGGCCGAAGGGCAGGCCGGTGAGGCGCTTCGCGCAGCGGTCGACCTCCTCGTGTGTGAAGAGCGGGTAGTCCGCGATGCCCTCGTCCTCGCGCTGCCGCATCATCACACTGGCGGAATTATGCAGCATGCGCTCGATGAGCATGCGGCTCGACGTGGTCATGATCACCGGGGCATCCGTCTGCGTGCGGAGGACCACCGGCAGGCTGCCGATATGGTCGAGGTGGCAGTGGGTGATGATGATCAGGTCCAGTCTTACTCCCTGCAGCGGACGGAAATCGGGGGTGGCCGCGCGGCCGGCCTTCTTCGGATGGAGACCGCAGTCGATCAGGATGTTGAGGCCTCCCAGCTGGATGAACAGCGAGTTGGCGCCGATGCCGCCGTCGCGGTTCAGGTCGATTAACTTCATGTGGTGCCAGCGTGGTCATCCTCCCCTCGGAAACCAGCCCGAATTCCCCGCGCGAGGTGAATACACCGCCCGGCGGGCCCGGGAATCCCGCGCGTGGCCGTCTTCAGCGCAGTTCGATCGGATTCGCGTAGATCCACGGCGTCCACTCGCCGTGGATGGAAAGCTCGACCTCGACGCGGTATTTGCCCGGGCCGGTCGCGGTCCATTGCGCCGCCCGGCCTTCCTGGCGTTCTACGACCGTGCCGTCCTTCACCAGCGTGAAACGGCCCGGGATCGGCGCGAGCGCACGCAGCTTTACGTTTGCGGTGAACGGCCGCGATTCGCCCATCACGGCGAGTCCCTGCGGATCTTCCGCGAACCACCGGAAGCCGGAACTGTCGGCGATCAGGTCGAAGGCCACGAAGACCCGTGACTCGCGCAGCGACTCCATCACGGCCGGCTCGGTAAGTTCGCGCGCAAGGACGTGCGTGTTCACGAACCGCGCGGAGCGTTCGTAGGGATCGAACTGCACGTGAAACAGGCGTCGTCCGGTTTCCAGCGGACCAAAGGCGAGGCGCAGCGCGGCGCGCGCCACCGGCCCGGGGCGGAATTCCCTGATCACCCGCGGGCTGGTGTCCTCCACCCGCAGCGTGCCTTCCGGCGTCATGAACCCGCGGAAGCCCACGTTTTGGTGGCAATCGTTGCCCGCGATGCCGGTGATGCGGCGCGTGCGGTTGAGTTCGTCCCAACGGCGAAGGAATTCCTCCGGGCGGCGGAAGGGCAGGCGGTACAGGTGGTCGGGAAAACGGCGGTGGCTCAGCACCAGATCGGGAATCTGGCGGAGCAGCGCCCCGGTGACGCTGCCTCCCGATCGCTTGAAGTCGGTGTGGAGATTGTAGATCTCCATCCCGGCCAGCTCCGGCAGATCCCAGGCACGGGGATTCTCCGGATGGGCGAAAAATAGCAGCCCGCCGTGCTCCACCACCTGCCGCGCCAGCTGGGCGGGCGGCGTGCGGTTGCTCAGGGTGATGCCGGGGCGTACCCCGGCCGGCATCAAGCCGTCGCGCATCTCGAAGCCGGGGATGAAGAGCCGGCCGTCGTGCAGGCCGCGCCACTGCGCGTCGAAGCTGGCGCGGCCGTCCGGCAGCGGGTGGTCGCTGAGCACGATGAAGTCGAGGCGCGCTGCTTCCATCGCCCGCAAGATGTCGGGGAACGGCACCTCGCAGTCATGGGAAAGCTCCGAGTGGCTGTGCATCACGCCGCGGAACTCGCGCCATCCGGCATCCTCCGGCACCGGCTGCCGCTGTGCGCGCAATTCCGCCCACGCGGCCTCCGCGCGCGGGAACACCCAAAAGCGTCGATGAATCGCCGGCGCGCTCCCCACCAGCAGGGCCAGAAGCGTGAGCGCCGCGGTGATCACCAGCATCACGCCCAGCGCGCGCAGCCACCGGCGCCAAAGGGACGGGTGAGGAGCATCAGGCGGTGGCGGGGTGTCCATCGGCGGCCATTCTTGCTATTGCCCGGGCGCCTCGGGCCGCAAGTGTCGGCGCATGGTCGAGATCACCGGCAAATACCAGGGAAACCTCCATTGCACCGCCCGCCACGCGCCTTCGGGCAGCGTCCTCACTACCGACGCGCCCAAGGACAACCAGGGGATGGGCGAGGCGTTCTCGCCGACCGATCTCGTCGCGACCGCGCTCGGCACCTGCATCGCCACGACGATGGCGATCGCCGCGCGGAAACACGGGGTTGAACTGCGCGGGTTGCATTTCAAGGTGACGAAGGAGATGTCGGCCGACACCCCGCGGCGCATCTCGCGCCTCACCACGCACGTCTGGATGCCGATTCCCTCGACGCACCCGGCGGCCAAGCCGCTCGAGGGCGCCGCCCGCGGCTGCCCCGTGCATCACAGCCTGCATCCCGATACTGAGAAGGTCATCATGCTGCATTGGGCGGAGGCGTGAGCCGGAAGAGAGGAAGACTTGGAAGGGTGGGAGACGGGGAGACTAGGGGGAGTGAAAGATCGGAGTGAGCGTGGGACGGCGGGAAGCAGCGCGACGCCTTTCCGAAAGGGCTGCCTGCCTCGCCTGGGGTGTAGCCGGGGCTGCTGCCCCGGGCCCGGCCGTCCGAAATTTCGATTCCGACGGCTTCCTTCCGGTAAAGTCCGGTTTGATGGGCCCGCGTAACCGAGGCTGCAGCCCCAGTTGTACCGGATGGGCATCGGGGCGGTGGATTGGGAATCCGCGGCGCTCGAGGGCGTCTCTCACGCCGGCAGGCGTACCGTGAGCCGGGCTCCACCGCCCGGTGCCTCCCCGGCCGACACGTCGCCGCCATGCGCCTCGACGATCGCCTTCACCATGCTGAGTCCAAGGCCGAGGCCGCGTTGCGACCGGCTGGCGTCGCTGCGGTAAAGCCGCCGGAAAACAGCTTCGCGTTCCCCGGGCGCGATGCCCGGGCCGTTGTCGGTGACCGTCAGGACCACGCGCCCCGCCTCGCGGCGGACGGCGAGCACGACCCCGCCGCCGGGCGGCGTGTACTTCAGCGCGTTATCGATGAGATTGTTGACGACCTGGCCCATGCGCACGGGGTCGACGGAGCAGGCCACCGGTTGCGGTTGGTCGAGAGCGACCGCGATCCGTTTCTCTTCGGCGACTTCGCGGTAAAGGTCCGCCGCGCGCACGGTGAGGGTGCGCAGGTCGATGTCCTCGCGGTTCAACTTCAGCGCCCCGGCCTCGGCGGCGGACACGTCCAGCAGGCGCTCCAAAAGGTGCAGCAGGCGGTCGGTTTCCTCGACGCAGCCGGCGAGGGCGGCGCGGGTTTCCGCGGGATCACCCCCGTCGGGGATGGCGAGCTCGGCGGTGCCGCGGAGGCGCGTCAAAGGGGTCCGCAGATCGTGCGCGAGGTTGTCGAGGGTCTCACGGAGCACGCGCACGTGTGCGGCGTTGCGATCAAGGAGGGTGTTGAGCTGGCGAACCAGGGTGGCGAGTTCGCCCTTCCCGTCGGGTCCCGGCACGCGGGCGGCGAGGTCGCCGGTCGCCAGGATGCGGCGGGTGGTGTCGGCCACGGCGCGCAGCGGCCGCGTGGCGCGCCACGCGAGGAAGACGCCCACGGCGAAGGACAACGCGAGGGCACCGGCGCCGACGGTGGCGAAGGCGCGGCGGAGCGGCGCGAAGAGCACCGCCTGGCTTTCCACGAGAAGACCTGCCTGCAGCGTGTTGCCGTCGGGCAGCTCGCGGGACGCGATCGCGTAATCGCGCAGCGCGCTCTGCGGCACGCGCACGGCGTAGGTCGGTCGCGTGAGCGTGAAGCCGGGGAACGGGATGCGCTCTAGCTGCGTCTCGATCCAGGCGGGCGGCACGGAAACGAGCACGAGTTCGTTGTTCGGTCGCAGCACGCGCACGAAGAAAGCGCGGGCCGAAGGCGCGGCGGCGTCGCGATCGAGCCGCGCGCGGAGCAACGCCGTGCCGCCGCGCTCGTAGAGGGAGGCCAGCTCCGTCGCGCGGGCCTGTACCGCGGTCTGTTCACGGTTCTCCAGCGCCTCGGCGAGCGTCCAGTAGAGCGCGCCGAAAAGCACGGCCGCCACGCACGCGAAGACCAGCGCGTATTGCAGCGCGAGCCGAAGCGCGAGGGACTGGCGTAGACGCTCAAGCATCGCGCCGGGGGCGGAAGGTGTAGCCCACGCCGCGCGTCGTCTCGATGCGGGAGTGGTCGGGATCGATTTTGGCACGGAGGCGGGACATGACGACATCCACCACGTTCGTCTGCGGATCGAAGCTGTAGTCCCAGACGTGCTCGAGGATCATGGTCTTGCTGACGGGACGTCCGGCGTGCCGGAGGAGGAAGGCCAGCAGGGAGAATTCGCGCGGCTGCAGCTCCACCGGCCGCCCTGCGCAGGTGACCTCCCGCGAGACCAGGTCGAGCGTGACGTCGCCGGCCGTGAGTCGCGTGGCCTCGGGGGCCGAGGTGGCGCGGCGGATCAGCGCCTGCACGCGCGCGAGCAGCTCCGAAAAGGCGAAGGGTTTGGTGAGGTAATCGTCGCCACCCGCCTGCAACCCGCGCACCCGGTCGTCGACCGATCCCTTGGCGCTCAGGAAAAGCACGGGCACACCGCGCCGGTCCGCGCGCAGGCGTTTCACCAGGCTGATGCCGTCAAGCGCCGGCAGCATCACGTCGATGATCGCCGCGTCGTAATCCGTCGAGCGTCCCAGCGCGAGGCCGGTGTCCCCGTCGGGCGCATGGTCGACGGCGTAGCCCGCCTGCTTCAGTCCGCGCACGACGAACGAGGCTATCTTGGCGTCATCTTCGACTACGAGCACGCGCATGGTCGGGACCGTGGCAGTTGCGGCGGTGGTTGAAAAGGGGCGAGTGACGGACGGCCCGTCGTCGCGGATTCATTCGGATTGGTCGTCCAAGTTGTGTCCGTGCCTCTTGCGTCTTTTGGCGGCCATCCGGGTTGGCCGCCAAAAAGCTCAAGAGACGCAAGGGATGTGGCTCGAAAGCCATGCCCGGTTCCCTCTGCTTTCTCCCGTCGGCCGGTTTGAAACAGGAGGCAACGGAGGTAACGGCTGATCAATTCCGCCCGGTCCTCCAGCGCGGCTCCGTCGCAATCGAAGCGCCTTTCAGCAGGGCTAGCTTTGGCGTCGCGAAGCGTTTCCGAACCGCTCCGCGAGGGGGCAACCACGGATGGACACGAATGGACACGGATCAGCGTGACTTGGTTTAGCCGCGGTCGCCCGCCGCGGACGATGCGGTTCCCGTTACGGCTGAAGGCAGTTTGGAAGGCTGGGTAGTTCACCGCGGATTTTTCAGATGGTGCCGATGAATGCGGCGTGGGCGTGACCGAGGGTAACCGAGCCGAAAACACGGTTTTCGGGTATAGCAGCGCGGACCTTCAGTGGGACGTTGCTGAACTCATCGAACGCCGCTTTGGCTGAAGCGTGGATGGGCACAGGAAAGCGGCCCCGGTGCGTCTCGCAACCGGGGCCGCCGCTGGCGTACCTGTCTGATCCTACCTCAAATTCAGCTCCGCCGTAGTTACTGCGCGGATTCCTTCGCGGTCTCGTCGACAACCACGAACAGTGTGGTGCCCCGGGAGAACAGGCGCAGGAGGGTTTTCTTGCCGTCGGCTTTGGCACTGAGCTCAACGGCTTCGCGGGCGGAGGTCACCGGCTGGCGGTTGATCTCGAGGATCACGTCGCCGGGCCGCAGTCCGGCTTTCGCCGCGGCGCTCGCGGGGTCGACTTCGGTGATGAGGGCCCCCTTCAGGCGGGCGGGCAGATTGAGCTGGTTGCGCACCTGCGGCTTCACGTCGTCCACCGTCACGCCGTTGAGCACGCCGTCATCGTTGTTCGCCAGCGCCTCGGGTCCGCCGGAAGAATCACCGCGCAGGGCCGCGGCGGTACGCTCCGCCGTGGTCGCCTTGATCGTGCGGCTCTCGCCGTCGCGGATGACCTCCAGCTCGACCTTGGAGCCGGGCGGGATCGCGCCGACCTTGAACGTCAGGCGGTTGGCATCCTCCACGGTCTCGCCGTTCACCTGGGTGATGACGTCACCGTTGCGGAGGCCCGCCTTGGCGGCGGGGCTGCCCGGCTGCACGTCGGCGACAAGCGCACCGCGGCGATCCTTCAGGCCGAGCGATTCCGCCAGCGTGGGCGTGACGTCCTGCGCGCCGACCCCGAGGAAACCGCGCACCACCTTACCGTCACGGACGAGGCCGTCGACGACCTGGCTAACGAGGTTCGAAGGGACGGCGAGGCCCACGCCTTGGAAACCGCCGCTGCGACTGAGAATGGCGGTGTTGATGCCGATCAGACGTCCGTCGATGTCGATGAGCGCGCCACCGGAATTGCCCGGATTGATGGCGGCGTCGGTTTGCACGAAGTCCTCGTAGTCGAGTCCGAGGCCGGCGCGGCGACCCTTGGCGCTGACGATCCCGGTCGTGACGGTCTCGCCGATGCCGAACGGGTTTCCGATCGCGAGGACGCGGTCGCCCACCTCGAGGCGGGAGCTGTCGGCGAACGTCACGGCGGGCAGTTCCTTCGCGTCAACCTTCACGACCGCGATGTCGGTCTGCGGATCGCGGCCCACGACCTTGGCCTTCAGCTCGCGGCCGTCATCGAACGAGACGAGGACCTCATCGGCGCCCTGGATGACGTGGTTGTTGGTCACGATGTAGCCGTCGGTGCTGATGATCACCCCGGAACCCAAACCGCTCTGCGGGGGAGTCTGGATTTCAGGACCCGGACCGAAGAACTGGCGGAACATCGGGTGGTCGAAGCCGGGCGGGAGGGCAGGGTTGGCGCCGGCGACGCGCTTGGCCTTGGTCGACGTCGTGATTTTCACGACGCTCGGCGCGACGCGCTTCACGACGGAGGAGAAGCTGCCGGACTCGAGAGGCCCGCGGTTGACGTCGCGGTTATCGCGGCGGAGATCGACGGCGGACTTCGGGTCGGGCTTGGCAGATTGCGCGCCGGCGGCGAAGGCGCCCGCGAGGGCGACAACGCACGCGGCCAAGATGGCCGGCCGGCGGTTGAAAGAGCGATTGGGCAGGTGAGCGGTGTTCATGGCGTTCGTTGGAAGTGCGCCCAAGATGCCACACGCCCTTTGCCGGCGGCTTTCGCGGAGATTACAGATTGGAAAGGTTCGTGTGTAGCATGAAGCGGCATGGTGCTTAGCCCGGAATTGCTCCGTACCAGTGCGAACCACGAAGTCCCACGAAGGCCACGAATGGTTCGCGCGGCCAATTGGAGATGACATGAAGCCTACGGGCTCACCATCGGCCCCAACCTTTCGGCTTCAGGCCTACTTCGAAGAAAAAGAAACCACCCGCTAACACGGGACGACTAGGTCCAAGGGGTCAAAAGGTGACAGGACCTGCACGCTGCGCAGGACGGACGGTACCGGCGCAAGCCCGCTATGGGGAAATCGTGCCGGAAAACGCGATATTGGGGCGTAGCGGGCCAGTTTTCACCCAGCCGAAGGTGCCGGGTGGCCGACTGCTGAGACGCTTTCAGCCACCCGCGGCTGAACCTCGCGTTTTCCCGGGTAACGCGGAGGGCGGCGGCGCGTGTGTGAACCGGGTTTTTCCTCGCCCAGCCCGGGCGGGCACGCTTCACCTGAGTGACCCCGGCCGCCGCCGATAACGCGGCTCCCTCCAAACCCGTATGACTTTCCGTGTCCTTCCCGCCGTGCTCGCCATCATCGCGTCTCCGGGGGGCGTTTCGGCGGCCAGTAAGGCGGCCGAGCTGGTAAGCGCCTACTGCCTCGACTGTCACGGCGCCGGGGTGCGGAAGGGCGGTCTCGATCTTGAGGCGCTGGATGCGGCGCGGCCCGAGGCGGCCGCCGACCGCTGGGAGGCGGTCGTGCGAAAGATGCACCACCGGCAAATGCCACCGCTCGGTGAGGCGCGGCCCTCGGAGGAGGCCTACCGGGAGGCGGTGGCCGAGCTTGTCGGCGCGCTGGATCGCGCCGCGGCGGCCGCGCCCGACCCCGGTCGCACCGACACGCTGCGCCGCCTCAACCGCACCGAGTACGAGCACGCGATCCGTGACCTGCTGGCGCTGGAGATCGACGCGACCGCGCTGCTGCCGCAGGATGAACCGAGCCTCGGCTTCGACAACGTCACCCTCGGCACGCTCTCCCCTTTGTTGCTGGACCGCCACCTCGACGCGGCCCGCAAGGTGGCCCGGCTCGCGCTCGGAGCGCCTTCGCGGGTGCCGGGCAGCGAAACTTACCGCGCAAAGCCTGACCTCACCCAGGAGGCGCACGTGCCCGGACTGCCTCTCGGCACCCGCGGCGGCATGCTGGTCCGGCACCACTTCTCGCGCGATGGCGAGTATGAGATCCAGCTGCGCCTCGCGCGCGACCGCAACGAGCATGTCGAGGGCCTGCGCCGGCCGCATGAGATCGAGGTGTTGCTCGACCGCGAGCGCGTCGCGGCCTTCACCGTGCGGCCGCCGGGGGCGGACAAGAACCACGATGCGGTGGACGCCCAGCTGAAGACCCGCGTGTCCGTGCGCGCGGGCACCCGGGACCTCGGCGTTACTTTTCCGCGGTCGCCGGCGGTGCTGATCGAGACCGAGCGCGAACCCACCGTGGCGCGTTTCAACATGCACCGGCACCCGCGCACCGCGCCGGCGCTGTTCCAGATCACGGTGACCGGTCCGCTCGAGCCCCGGGGGCCGGGCGACACCGCCAGCCGGCGGCGGATATTCGGTCCGAGCGCGGCGTTCTCGCCGGCGGACCGGGGGCTGACGCCGGCGGAGGAGGAGGCGAGGGCGCGCGAGATCCTCGCGCCGCTCGTGCGGCTGGCGTATCGGAGGCCCGCGGGGGAAGAGGACATCGAGCGTCCGATGCGCTTCTACCGGGAGGGGCGGAAGTCGGGTGGTCCCGAGGCCGGCCTGGAGGAGGCGCTGGCGGCGATCCTCGTGAGCCCGCGATTCCTGTTCCGCATCGAGGCGGATCCGTCCGGCGCGGCGGCGGGTGCGGTGCGGGAGTTGACGGATCTGGAACTCGCCTCGCGGCTCTCGTTTTTCCTGTGGAGCAGCCTGCCGGACGAGACGCTGCTGCGGGCGGCGGAGCGCGGACGGCTCCGGACGCCCGCCGGCCGGCGGGCGGAGGTGGTGCGGATGCTGGCGGACCCGCGGGCGCGAAACCTGGTGACGAATTTCGGCGCGCAGTGGCTGCACCTGCGCGGGCTCGAGACGGTGACGCCCGACCTGCGCCTGTTCATCGATTTCGACGACAATCTCCGGCAGGCGATGCGGAAGGAGACGGAATTGTTCCTCGAGGACATCCTCCTCGGGGACCGCAGCGTGCTGGAGCTGCTCAGTGCCGAGCACACGTTTCTCAACGAGCGACTCGCGCGGCATTACGGTGTGCCGCATGTGCTCGGGAGCCATTTCCGGCGGGTCTCGTTCGCGGGCGACCCGGGCCGCCAGCGCGGTGGACTGCTCCGCCACGGCAGCCTGCTCACGGTCACCTCCTACGCCACGCGGACCTCGCCCGTGGTGCGCGGTCATTGGATCCTCGCCAACCTGGTGGGCTCACCGCCGCCTCCTCCTCCGCCGACGGTTCCCGCCCTCGACGCCCGCACGGTCTCGGAGCGCCTGCCGATCCGCCAGCGGCTGGCCGCTCACCGCGCCGATCCGGCGTGCGCGAGCTGCCATGTGCAGATGGACCCGGTGGGTTTCGCGCTGGAGAACTTCGACGCGGTCGGCCGCTGGCGCGTGTTCGAGGGTGGCGAGGCGGTCGACGCGCTCGGCGGCCTGCCCGGCGCCGGGGAGTTCAGCGGGGTGGCGGCGCTGGAGCAGGCCCTGCTCCGGCGGCCGGAGCTCTTCACCGCGAACCTCGTGGAAAAGCTGCTCATCTTCGCCCTCGGCCGGCCGCTGGACCACCGCGATGCCCCCGTGGTGCGCTCCATCACGGCCCGCGCCGCCGCGGAAAACCATCGCTTCTCGGCTCTCCTTCTCGCCATTGTCGACAGCACCCCGTTCCGCTTTCGGAGAACCCCGCCATGATCATCTCGAAGAAAGCCCTGCCTCGCCGCACGTTCCTGCGCGGCACCGGAGCCGCGCTCGCGCTGCCGCTCCTCGACGCCATGATCCCCGCCGCCACCGCCGCGCCGCGCACGGCGTTGCGGCCCGTGCGCCGGCTCGGCTACATTTTTATGCCGATGGGGTGCGACCAGTCGCGCTGGACCCCGCCGGGAACCGATGGGCGGCTGGGAGAGCTTTCCCCGATCCTCCGCTCGCTCGAGCCGGTCAAGGACCAGGTCACGGTCCTCACCAACCTCGAGCTGCGGAACGCCTATCCGGGTTCCCACGCCACCTCCAACGCCGCCTTTCTCAGCGCCGCCAAGGCGAAGCAGACCGAGAGCTCCGACTATTACCTCGGGACCACGGCCGACCAGTTCGCCGCCCAGCAGATCGGGCGCGAGACCCGGCTGCCCTCCCTCGAGCTCTCGATGGACATGATGCAGACCGCCGGCCAGTGCGACAACGGCTTCGCCTGCGTCTACCAGAACAACCTTTCCTGGTCCTCCCCCACCACGCCGCTGCCGTCGGAGGCGCATCCGCGCGTCGTCTTCGAGCGCCTGTTCGGGGAGGGCGGCGGCGCCGAGGAACGCCGGGCCGCGCTGCGCAAGCGGGCGAGTCTGCTCGACTGGGTCGGAGAGGACATCGCGCGGCTCCGCCTCGAGCTCGGCGCCGGTGACCGCGCGCGGGTCGACGGGTATCTGGAGACCGTGCGCGAGGTCGAGCGGCGCATCCAGCGGGCCGAGGCCGAGGTGGGGGAGCGGCCGCTGCCCGACCTCGATCGTCCGCCCGGCGTGCCGGCTTCCTACGCGGAGCATGCGCGCCTCATGTTCGACCTGCAGGTCCTCGCCATGCAGGGGGACGTCACGCGCGTCTGCACTTTCCAACTGGCCCGGGAGACCAGCAACCGCACGTACCCGGAGATCGGCGTTCCCGATCCCCATCATCCCCTTTCCCATCACGGCAACGACCCCGACAAGATCGCCCGCATGGCGAAGATCAACGCCTTCCACGTCTCGCTCTTCGCGTACTACCTCGGGCGGCTGCGGGCGACGCCGGATGGCGAGGGTTCGCTGCTCGACCATTCGCTGCTCCTCTACGGCAGCGGAATCGGCAACCCGAACCTCCACGACCACACCAACCTGCCTGTCCTCGTCGCCGGTGGCGCCGCGGGCGGCATGCGCGGCGGGCGCCACCTGCGGTACGATCAGCCCACGCCGCTCGCCAACGTCCACCTCGCCCTGCTCGACAAGGTCGGGGTGCGGCTCGACCGCTTCGGCGACAGCAACGGCCGCGCCGACGAACTCTTTTCGCCCGTCACGTTGTGACACCCCGCGCCCGAGCCCTTGCCGCCGCGGCGCTTTCGGTCTCGCTCGCGGCGCACGCCGGCTTCGCCGCCGCCATCCCCGACCTCGCGGAACGCGCCGATTTCGCCGCGGTACGGGCGGCTCTCGCCGCGGGGGCGGACGCACGGGAGGTCCAGGCCGACGGACCGACCGCGCTCCATTGGGCGGTGCAGCATGACCGGGAGGAGACGGTCGCCGCGTTGCTTGCGGCCGGTGCGGGGCCCGACGCCCGGAATCGCTACGGGGTCACACCCCTCGCGCTGGCCTGCTTGAACGGTTCCGCCGCCGTCGCCGCGCGCCTGCTGGCCGCCGGCGCCGATCCCAACCTCGCCGCACCGGGCGGCGAGACCCCGCTGTTGACCGCCGCCCGCGCCGGTCGCGCGGCGCTGGTGCGTGAACTCCTCGCGCGCGGCGCCGAGGTCAACGCGCGCCTGCCCGGCAGCGGCCAGACCGCGCTGATGTGGGCGGCCGCGGAGGGCCACGCTCCGGTCGTCGAGGCGCTGCTGGCGGCGGGAGCCGACGCCTGCGCGGCGGTCGATTCCGGTTTCACGGCGCTTTTCTTCGCCGCGCGCGGCGGACACCGGGCGGCCGCCGCGGCGCTGCTGCGGGCCGGGGTCGATGTGAACGACGTCACGCGCCCGGCGCGCACCGGGGGCAAGCTGCCGCGCCGCGGCACAAGCGCGCTGCTGCTGGCGATCGAGAATGGTCATTTCGAGCTCGCGCTCGACCTGCTGGAGCGCGGGGCGGATGCCGCCGACGCCCGGAGCGGCTACACGCCGCTGCACGTCATGGTGTGGGTGCGGAAGGCGGACCGCGGGGAGGACGAGGGCTTTCCCGAACCCCGGGTCACCGGCCCGGTCACGAGCGTCCA
>CAXRGI010000171.1:0-2665 GCA_964229935.1 Opitutales bacterium | reverse complement strand
GCAACCGCATGTGCGCAAGGTGCTCGAGCGCTACCAGCGCAAGGACCCGAAGCGCATCAAGGTCGTCCTGCGCGAGACCAACGGCCACATCTCCGCCAACTCCAACTCCGCCCTCGCCCTCGCCCACGGCGAATACATCGCCCTGCTCGACCACGACGACGAGCTGCGCGCCCACGCGCTCGCGTGCGTGGCACTCGAGCTCGACGCCCATCCCGAGGCCGACGTGGTTTACAGCGACGAGGACAAGATCGACGAGAACGGCCACCGCTACGACCACTACTTCAAACCCGACTGGAACCCGGACCTCTTCAACGTCCAGAATTTCATCAGCCACCTCGGTGTGTACCGCACCCTGCTGGTGCGCGAGGTCGGCGGATTCCGCGTCGGCTACGAGGGCTCGCAGGACTGGGACCTCGCGATGCGCGTGATCGAGCGGAGCGGCCCCGACCGCATCCGCCACATCCCGCGGATCCTCTACCACTGGCGCAGCGTGCCCGGCTCGACCGCGATGCTGATCGGCGAGAAGCCGTTCGCCGCCGTCGCCGCCGAGAAGGTCATCACCGAGCACTTCATCCGCACCGGCGTGGAGGCAACGATCTCACCCACCAAGGGCTCCTATTGGCGCGTGCACTACCCGGTCCCCGATCCCGCGCCCCGCGTCACGATCATCATCCCCACGCGCAACCGCCTCGACGTCCTGCGGCCCTGCATCGCGAGCCTGCTGGCGAAGACCACCTACCCGAACTTTGAGATCCTGATCGTCGACAACGACAGCGACGACGCCGAGACCCTCGCCTACCTGAAGGAAGTCTCCTCAACCGCCGGCACGGACGGCCGCGCGCCGGTCCGCGTGATCCATTCGCCGGGCGAGTTTAATTACTCCGCGCTCAACAATCTCGGCGTCGAGCACACCGACGCACCGCTGGTCGGCCTGCTCAACAACGACCTCGAGGTCATCCACGGCGACTGGCTGCACGAGATGGTCTCCCATGCCCTCCGGCCCGAGATCGGGTGCGTCGGGGCCAAGCTCTACTACCCCGACGACCGCATCCAGCACGCGGGCGTCATCCTCGGTATCGGCGGCGTCGCCGCCCACGCGTGGCAGACTCATCCGCGCGGCGCCGCGGGCCAAGCCCACCGCAATTACCTCCAGCAGAACCTCAGCGCCGTCACCGCGGCGTGTCTCGTGATCCGACGGGAGACGTTCCTCCGCGTCCGCGGGTTGAACGCGGATCAGCTCAAGGTCGCCTTCAACGACGTCGACTTCTGCCTGAAGGTGCGCGCGGCGGGTTTCCGCAACCTCTGGACCCCCTACGCCGAGCTCTACCACCACGAGAGCGCGAGCCGCGGCAAGGAGGACACCCTGGAGAAACGCGACCGCTTCCGCAGCGAGGTGGAGTACATGCGCGCGACCTGGGGTGACCTGCTGGACCACGATCCCGCCTACAACCCGAACCTCACGCTCACGATCAACGACTTCACCCTCGCCCTCCCCCCGCGCGACTGGCCGCCGCTAAAGTGAGGGCTGAACCACGGCTTGCCCGTACCCTTCCTCGTCGTAAGTTGTCGCGGTGAAAACGCTCGCCGAAATCGAGGCCGCCATCGCGGCGCTTCCCCCCGCCGACCAAGTCCGGCTGGCGGCGTGGATGGAGGAGCGCCGCATGCTTGAGGAATCGACGGCCGGCCTCTTCCAGCTTTACGAGGAGGAGGAAAACCTGTGCCGGTCGCGCGTCGCGGAGAAATCTGGCTGATCGATCTTGGCTACGCGGCGAAGACCCGCCCCGCCGTCGTTCTGAGCATCGCACCGAACGACAGCGAGCGAGCCATCGTCACTTTTGTCCCCCGGACCACGGCGGTGCGGAGCACCCGGTTCGAAGTCGCGCATCACGCGCGCGGATTCGAACCCGGGGCTTTCGATGCACAAGGCATCGCCGGCGTTCCGGGCATACGGCTGCTACGACGACTCGATTCGGTCGATGCCACCACGTTGGCGGCGGTCGAAAACGCGGTCAGGCTCTGGCTGGGGCTGGGCTGACATGCACGCGTGCGTTGACGAACCATCCACCGGGACACCCGTCGATCCGCTGTGCTTTCGGGTGCGGTGGTGGGCGCGGCCGGCGGGCGGGCTCTCGGCGGGCGACGTCGTCGAGGCTTGGGCGGACGGCGTGGTGATCGGCGCGACGGCGGCGGTGCACGAACGTCCCGACGTCACCGCGGCGCTCGGTCTGCCGCCGGGCATCCGCAGCGGGTTCGATTTTTTCGCCCATCATCCGGCGGCGAACGCCGCGGCCTTCGAGCTCCACCTCCGCGTGCGCCACACCGACGGCAGCCGCTCGGAGCCGCTGGCGGTTACGCGCGTCACCCCCGTCGCGCGCGACTACCGCACGAACCATTTCGGCGTACTGCTCGACCAACGCACGACAGCGATCCAGCGCCGCGCCAACATCTGGGCGGTGGGTCCTTCCCAGCACGAGGGCAGCGGCGAACTGGCCGCGCTGCTGCGCCGCCATCTCGGGCCGCCGCCGCTGCGGTTGATCGACGTCGGCTGCGGCTTCGGGTCCTACGGACGCGGATTGCTCGCCGACGGCTACGACTGGCTCGGCGTCGAGGTAAACCCGGCGGATTGCGCCGAACTCGCCCGCCTCGGGCTGCCGCACCGGCAGGT
>CAXRGI010000170.1:0-3244 GCA_964229935.1 Opitutales bacterium | reverse complement strand
GGTGGGACGACGAGGCGGTGCTGGCGCTGGTGGACGAAATCTCCGCGCGGCACCGCGTCGATCCGGCGCGGGTCCACCTCACAGGGCTCAGCATGGGCGGCTACGGGACGTGGAGCATCGCCGTGAAGAACCCTTCGCGCTTCGCTTCGGTCGTGCCCATCTGCGGCGGCGGCGATCTTTCCTCGGTGCGGCGCATGGCGCGCAACCGGGCGGCGGAGTTCAAGGAGCTCAACGTCTGGGCGTTCCACGGCGCGAAGGATCCGACCGTTTCCATCGAGGAGTCGGAGGTCATGGTCGCGGCGCTGCGCAAGGCCGGCGTGCCGCGCGTGCAGTTCACCGTGTATCCCGAGGCGAAGCACGACTCGTGGACGGTGACCTACGACAACCCGGAGCTCTACGCGTGGCTCCTGCGGCAGCGCCGCTGAGGCCTTTCGCCCTCTGCTGCCTCCGTTTCCTCCTGTCTCGAGCCCGGCCGACAGGAGCAAACGGAGATAACTGAGAGTGTTCCGGTTGCGACGGGGTCGCGCCGGTTCACCAACGCGCGCGGACGCCGGCGCGCCAGGCGCGGGGGCCGGCGACGTTGACCACGCCGTCGGCGCCGCGGCCGGTCTCGATCCGCGTGTCGCCCGCGTTCTCGACCGAGAGGAAAAGTTCCGCGCGCCGCCCGGCCGGCACGCTCACCGTCGCGTCCGCGACGACTACCGCTCCGAGCACAAGCTGGTTCTCGTCGTCCTCGAATTGGCGTCCGAGCGCGCGGGCGCGTGCGGAAAGCATCAGGCCCGAAGGCGCGCGCCACGCGGCCGAGAATGTGGCCGAGCGGCGCGGCACCTGCGCCAGCCGCCGGCCCTCGAGCGCGCGCGCCACCGTCGCCGAGCGTACCGTTGCTTCATTGAATAGCGCCGCGGCGTCGAGGGTCAGCGCCGGGGCCGGCCGCCACGTGGCCGCGAGCTCGATTCCGTTCACGCGAATCCTTTCCAGGTTGAGCCGCTGGCGACCGAGTCCACCGGCCGGCAGCGTGCCCACGACCGGAAATGTGCCGGGTCCGCGAGCGATCGTGACGTTGGCGACGGCGTCGCGGAGTTCGTTGGCGAAGCCCGTCGCCGATAAGGTCAGGGTGCCGGCCGTCGGTGAAAGTACGCCGCTCCATTCCGCGCTGATCTCGCCGCTGGTGGCGCGTTCGGTGCGGAGCAGGGGATTGGCCTCCG
This sequence comes from Opitutales bacterium, assembly GCA_964229935.1. Classification (GTDB taxonomy): domain Bacteria; phylum Verrucomicrobiota; class Verrucomicrobiia; order Opitutales; family Opitutaceae; genus ER46. The sequence continues at coordinate 2,039 of CAXRGI010000170.1, read as the reverse complement.
TGACGTTGGCGCCTTGCCGGAATGGGCGATAAAGCTCGTTGAGCGTGGGGCGGCGGAAAGCTTGCTGGGTGTTGGCGCGCAGCCGCCAGCCCGCGGCCGGGTTCCAGACCATCCCGGCGTGCGGACTAAGCGCGGATCCACGTACGGCAGAGAAGCTGTCGTTGCGCAGCACCGCGCCGGAAGTTCGTTCGATCTCCCGGCGCCTGCCGGCCTCGTCGCGCCAGAGATCGCCGCGCAGCCCAGCGAGGATGCGCCAGCCCGAAGCGAGCGCCTGTTCCCGCAGCAGAAAGAGTCCGACGAACGACTGCCGTCCGCCCGCGATCCGCTCTCGGGTGAAGCGTCCGCCCGCGTAGGTGAAATACTCCCGCGTCTCGCCGCGGACGAGCCGCAGGTCGGCGCCGGCGCTGGTCCGTGCGCTGTCGGCTCCGCGCCAGGAGCCCGTCCACGCCGCGCCGAACGCCGAGGCCGGCACGGCGTGCTGGTCGCTGGCGGGGGTTTCGGCGGAGCGCGCGGCGTTCACCGAGCTGAACGTGCTGGCGAAGGTCTGGTCCTGTGCGTACGCGACCGCGTCCCATGCGAAACCGGCTTCGGGCCGGCCGCCGAGCCCGACCGACGCGAACTGTTCCCGGCTGCGATTACCGGTGAACGGCGTGCCGTTGCCGCGAGTCTCCGCAAAGACCCGCGCGTTGACCGCGATCCCGAGGTGCCCGTCTCCCGGTGCGCGGCGCCAACCGGCCGCGATCCAGCGGTGCCGGCTCCACGCGGGCGTGTCGATCGCTCCGCGGCGTTCGGGCGCGACCAACGTGTAGCCATCCGTGGCGAAGGCCCGGCCGAGCAACCGCGCCTCACCGCCGCCCGCGGGTGTGGAGGTGGAAAACTCCGCCTCGCGCGCACCGAAGGAGCCGCCCGAGGCGGACAGCTGCGCAGAGGCGATATTCGCGTGCATCGGTGAAAAGGGTTCCGGCGCGGTGAGGATCTGCACGACTCCGCCGAGCGCCGCGTTGCCCCAAGCGGTGGCGCCGCCACCTGGTACGATTTCAGCGCGCCAGGCTCCGTCGCGCGGGAGTTTCGTCCACGCGACCCAGCCGCCGAACGGATCGTTGAGCGGCACGCCGTCGAGCAGCACGAGTGAGCGGCTCGCGCCGCTGGGGCCGAGTCCGCGCAGTGAGACGCCCTGCGCGGTGGGGTTGGCCGCGAGGCTGTCGGCGCGACGGAAAAGTCCGAAGGCCGGCAGGGCACGTAGCGCCCCGTCGAGTGTGACTGCCGGTCCGCGCGCGAGGTCATCGGCCGTGAGCACGCGCACCGTTGCCGCCGCGTTTTCGGCGGGCTGCGGGGCCCGCGCGGCCGAAACGACGACCTCATTCAGCAAGGCTGGCGCGGCCTCCGCCGCGGCCGGCGCAGCGGAAAGAATCAGGACGAGGTGAGCGAGGACGCGACGGTTCAAGCGGCGGAGAGCAATCAGTATGGTGACCGATGGCGGCCGGACGGAAGCCCGGACGCACCGCGAGGGGAATCGGACCATTTCGTGCTCGGCAACCGTGAGGCCCTCGGGGATTCTGGTCCTTCCGCGCCCGGCGCGGATCAATCACATGGCACACTGGGAATACAAAGTCATCACGAGCGGCAAAGGCGGTTTCGCCAGCCCCGCGATGCTGGAAAAATTTCTGAATGATCTGGGACGCGAGGAGTGGGAGATCATCCACTACCTCACGCCTCCGGATAACGCTCTGGCGTTCACGGGACTCGCGCGTCGCTCGACGCAGCGGGACTGGACGCTGGAGGATGCCGCCGCGGCCGCCGCGAAGGCCGAGGCCGAGAAGCTGCGGGCCGAGTTCGAGGCCAAGTTCCGCGCCGCCGCCAGCCCGGCGGCCGAGACCGCCGCGGAGGAACGCTCGCCGGCGTTCATCGAGGACAAATCCGCCGCCGAGGAGGGCCTGCGCAAGCTGGTCGACACCTCGCGCGACGGTGAGCCCGAGGCCGAGGAACCGGAGGACGATTGGGACAAGCTCACGGCGGCTGAGGAGGAGGAGTTGCCGACG
>CAXRGI010000169.1:0-22949 GCA_964229935.1 Opitutales bacterium | reverse complement strand
GCGGCGACTGCAACGATCACGGTAAAAATCAGGCGCGGGATCATCAGTAGGTGCGGTTGAAGGCCCTCCACATGCTGTTCTGCCACGTGTGTGGACTCAGATGCTCCCAGCCGGTGGGTGCAAGCAGCAGCGGTGAGGCGAGCAGCGAGGTGAGAAAACGGTGCGGAGCGAAGATCGCGTTCAGGCCGACGATGTTCGGCACCGCATCCAGGGCGTTCATGGTCCAACCGGCCCACGTCGCTCCAGCCGAGGAGGCTATCGCCTTCGACGTCGTGAGATGAGTCGCGCCACCGTAACCGAACACTTCGAGGCCGCATGCCGAACCGCCCGACTCGGCGAGGATCTTCAAGGCGTTCATGCCGATCTGCGCCCCTTGGCTGTGCAGATAAAGCGAGGAGGTCGCCGGATCGAGCTGCCCGAGAACCCCGGCGAGGTCGCGGCCTAGGCTGGTGGGTCCGGTCAGCTTTCCGAGTGCGGTTTCGATAACGTCCGCGAGACCACCGCGCGTCGGATTATGCGCTAGGATGAAGGACTCGCGCTCGAAATGGTTTAACCCGTTTTTTACAGCCTGCCCAAAATCGTTCAGGATTCCGTTTTCGAAAATCCTCACGGAGCCCTCGATTTCCGATCGTGCGACTCGTGTCGCTTGAGCGCCCACGAGATCACCCTTCGGGGCTTCCACCCGGTAAAACTGATGGGTGTCATACCGCCATGCGTCGACGCCGGCGATCACTTGGGAAACGGTGTAGGCGACGGCGGCACCGGTGATCGCGCCGCGCAGGCCGGACCTCAGGGCCTCGGAGGTTCCCGCGCCGTTAAGTCGGGCGCCGGCGAAGGCGGACCCGAAGCCGAAGCCGCCGCCCGCGACGCTGGCCCACGCGGGCCCCCAGCCGCTGGCGAGCCCGACAGAGCTTAACATGCCGCCGAAGGTCGCCGCGCCGGCACCGCCGGTCGCCAGGGCGTACGCGTACATCGCCGTACCTGCCGTGAGCACGCCCGCGCCGATCGCGAGAAGCGGCTTCCACGCCTTTTTGAGGAATCCCTTCAGCGACAGCTGCCCGAGGTAGTCCCAGCGGTTGATGCCGTCGTTGCCGCAGAAGGCGTAAAGGTTCAGTCCGCCCTGTTCCTCGATCGGATCGCGGCTGATGAACCGTCCTTCGCGCGGCGCGTAATAACGGTACCCGTAGTAAAGCAGGCCGGTCTCTTCGTCCTGCCACTTGGTCGAGAACCGCAGCGGATTCGCCGCCGCGTAGGACCCGGTGGCGCGGAGCACCTCGCCGAAGGGCGAATACTCGTACGAGGCCTCGATCGCTCCGCTGTCCGCGTTCAGCAGCGCGGTGATGTTCCCGTTGCCGTCAAACGCAGGCAGGAGCGTTTTACCCGCGGCCGCGTCGTGGACTTGGAGCAGGCCGCCCACGCCCCCGGCGGTGCCGACGCCTCCGTTCAGATCGAGGCCCCAGGCGAACGTGCGCCGGATCGCCGCCGAGCCGTCGAGTTCCGCGATGACGTTCCACCCTTCGTAGAGGTAACGACGCTCGCTCACGAGCGTGAAGCCCGCGCCGGAGCGCACTTCCTTGCGCACGCGGCGGCCGAGATAGTCGTACTGAAACGTGACCGTAAGCGCTGGCCGGCCGGCCGCTACGGCGAGCGTGGTGGCCGACATCCGCACGAGGCGGTTCTCCGCGTCCCACGCGTAGTCCCAGATTCCGTCCGACGTGAGGTTACCGTCGTCGTCGTAGGCAAACGACTGCACCGCCGGGGGCAGGAAAAAGTCCCGTGACTCGCGCCTCACCAGGTCCGTTCCGCCTGCGCCGCCTCCTGGCAGCACCGCGAACGCCGTGACCGAGCCGAGGAATGGAGTGGTGAGGTTGTTTACCACGATCCCAGTCCCCCAATGGCCGCCCGCCTTGCCCGCCTCGACCTGGCCGCCGGTGCCGGACGGCACGGGACCGGAAACCGCCACCCGCACGCCCGGTGACGACGAGACTGTGCCGGAAACGAACAACGCGTTATTCTCGCGTTGCCGCAGGCGGTTGAGCGCATCGGCCGTGAAGTCGTCGCGCAACGCGGGATCGCCGCTGGGATTCGCGGTGAGGCGGTTTCCCGCGGCGTCGTGCGTGTAGTCGTGAAGCCGGCTCGAAAGCGGCCGGTCGGTCGAAACCGGGTCGGCCCCCGCGTACCCGTAGGCGGAACGAAGCTCGCCGCGCGCCCCGTAGGTGAAGCGCTGGTGGGTGGTGCCAAGATCCGCGAAGGCTTCCCCCGATTGCACGGCCGTTTCCCGCAACGCGACCGCGTTGTACTGGTAGGCGTGGCGCGACTGAACGACGCCGTTCCATCGCGTTTCCACCGCGGTCGGCACGTCGTGCACCGGATCGAACGAGCGCGTCAGGCTCCAGCCCGATCCCGCCGCGGTTATCGCACGGACCAGCGACGACGGAGCCCCCGAGGGCACGGACTCGTAGCCGTAGGCGAAGTGTCGCGCGGCCGCGCCGTTTTCCCGTCGGTGCAGGATACCCGCGAGGCGGCCGGTGTCGGCCGTGGAGCGCATCACCTCGAGGTCAAACGACGAACGGGTGGGGTTTAGCCCGAGCCGCCAGCCGGCCAGGCGGCCTTTCACCGCCGCCAGCACATGGCCGGGAAGAGCGGTGGCGCCGGCCGGAGTGCCGTTCGTTTCCTCGTAAACCGCCGCGATCCGGCGGCCTCCGTAGAACTGCGGCAGTGCCTCCTGTGGATGGCGCCACGGTGCGGCGGCATCGTACTCCAACGTGCGCGTGCCGGTGGCATCCGTGATGGTCTGCGGCTGACCGAGCCGCGTGTAGCCGCCGGCCTCGTAGCTGATGGTCGGGGTGCCGTCGCTGTAGGTGATCGCGGCCGGTTCGCCGGTGCCGGCGACGTAGGTGTAGCTTACCACCAACGGCGAGCCGTTGATCCGGCGGGCGAGGGTTTTACGCGCCGGTTGGCCGCGCTCGTTGTACGCCCACTCGGTAAACCTTCTCTCCGCGTCGTACTTCCGCACGAGCAGGCCGGTGGCCCCATCGTGCTCCCACTCCGTGGCCTGCGACGGGAGCCCTTCCCCGGGCCACGCGACCGCCTCCCAGCGGGTGGGTGTGTCCTCGCGATAAAGGTGCTGGTGGGTGCGTTGCCCATAGCCGTCATAATTGAACGCCACCGGCTTCACGGCGGAACCCCAGCGCCGCCATAGCTCGCCGCGCGAGGTATAGGCCACGCGCGTCGTGCGGTCCGCAGCGTCCCGCGTGAAGATCACCCGGCCCATGCCGTCATGAACCTTCTTCTCCACCAGCCGCCCGGTGGGGTCACGCGTCTCGTCCGGCAGATCCGTGCCGGGATGATAGGTGGTCACCCAGCGGCCCGAGCGCGGATCCGTTGAAGACTCCAATCTTCCCAGCGCGTCGTAACTGAAGCGCTTCACGAGGCCGTCATGTCCCGTCTCGCTGATGATCACCCCGGCGAGCCGCACTTCCGTCGCGGGGCGCGCCAGTCCCGGCGCGTTCACCGCCATCACCACGCGGCGGGCCGCGGCGTCGACGTTCACGGTGCGCGTGGTGACATTGCCCTCGCGGTCCGTCGTGCGCGTTTCCTCACGGAGCGACGCGGATAGTCCGTTGAGCCGGCGCCTCTCGGTCGAAACCAGCACGCGCACGTCGCTCCGCGCGTGCGGATAGGTCCAGCGGCGGGCGGTGAGCCACAGGGCGCCTTCCAGCGACTCCACGCTGGTGTCGAAGTCGCTGATTCGGTCCATCGACGCCGGCACCATTCCGTCCCCTTCCAGATCCAGCCCTTCGCGCGTCCTCTCGCCGGCCGCGTTGTGCTGGAAGCGCAGCAAAGCGTCGCCGCTGCGGCTGGCCGCGGCGGGCATTCCCGTGACGGTGTCATAGATGAATTCCTCGGTGCGCGCCGGATTTGAACCGAAACCCGGTTCCGTCCGTCGCACCGTCCGTCCGACCCAATCGGTGAACGTCTCGCGGTAGCGCGCGTCGGACGCGGTTCGGACGCGCGACACCGAACGCATGCGGCCGTCCGACTCCGCCGTCTGCTCGTGATATTCCGCGACCACCGCCGTCCCCGTGATCGACGCGAGCGAGCCGTCCCGCCGGCGGGTTTCCACGCGGGTAGCCCCGTCGGGGAAAACCGTCGTCCGCGTGCGTGTCTCGACCGCGTGGGAATGGGAGGTCTCCCCGCGTCCGGGCGCCGTGGCTCGGACCAAGCGTCCGGCGGTGTCATGCCCGAACGTGCTTACGAGCGCCTCGGTGCCGGCGATGGTGGAACGGCGGTTCAGTTCTCCGGCGGCATCGTAGCTGAATTGCGTCGTGAGTGGAGGGAGCGTGGTGCCATCCGCGGCGGCGCCTTCGCGCACGGTCGCGGCCAGCCGACCGAGCGCATCGTAGGAGCGGTTCTCGACGGTGCCGAACTCATCCACCGACGTCGTCACCCGACCCGCAGTCCACGTCTGCGCCAGGGTCGGCCAAAGCGCCCCTTCTCGCGCGGTCCTCCTTCGGGTGCCGCGGTGCAAAAGCGAGGCCGCGTAATCCAGGAACTCCTGTGAAACGACCGTCCACGCGCCGGCGAGCACTTGCTCCTCCGAGACCAGCGGCAGCCCCTGCTCTCCCATGAGCACGCGGACCTGGCGGGACTTTCCGTCCAGGACCCGGAAGTTCCCGGGCAACGATTGGGAGACGAAGGGCAGGGCGGGTGCGGGCGCCCCGACCGCCGCATCGTGGGTGCCGTGAAGCGTCACATGCGCGCGGCTGGAGCCGGCCGTGTGCGGCGAGAAGGGGTCGGTCTCCCCGTTGAACACCGCGGGGTGATACACGTGCACGGTCATCGTGCGGTCCGGCTTCTCCCTCGCCCTCGCCAGGCCCGGGAAAAAGCGGAACTGCGGGTCGGCGTCCTCGCGATAGTCGCGAAGCCGGGTCGTGAGAAACTTCCCCTCGGACGTGTAATCCCGGCGTTCCGTGACACGCACCGGAAGCACCCCGTCGGCGGCGTTGCGGTACGCGGTCGCGGCGTCGGTCACGAATTCGTCGGCGTACGAGAACTCGGACCGGCTCGTGACCACACCGTTGACCCGCGTTTCGATACGCGTGGGGAGTACGCGCGTGCCCCAGTGATCTGTGTGTGAGTAGGTGTAGGTCGTGACGTGTCCGGAGCCCGCGTCGGCTCCCGGATCGGCGGCCGGCGCGTCCCCGTGTGGACGTCGCACCTGCCGGATCCGGCCGCGGGAGAGAAAATCATCGTGGTAGTCGAACGCCGCCCAGGAACCGTCCGAACTGGAGACCGACCGCAACCGGCGCCAATTGCCCGGCCGGTCGAGGCTCGTGTGGTAGGTGTAGGCGGTCCGGATCGGCGCGGCGCCCCCGTGACCCTGCACCTCCTGCTCCAATTCGCGCGAGATCTCGGATCCGAAATGGATGTCGGCGTAGCGCCGGAAAGAGCTCCGCACCACGGCGCCGTTTTCGTCGAGCACCTCGAACAGTTCATTGCGGTCGGCGTCGGTGTAGGTCCAGCGGTGGCGTACCGGGCTGCTCAACGCCGTGGCCCCGGCTGGTTTCTCCACCCAGTCGTCCACGATCCACTGTGAACCTCCGGATGGAGCGGTGGCCTGGCGGGTGAGCTGCGTCCACAGCACGAGACTTCCGTTCTGGCTGGTGCGTCGCGTCACGCGTAGCGCGGTGAGAGCGGGGGCGACCGGGTTTTCGACGATGAACTCATGCAAGGGTTCGCCGCTCACTATCCACGTCTGGTCAGCTCCCTGCGTGCCGACCTGCGAGCGCGGATAGAGCCTGATCGCGTAGCTCGTGGCGTTCAGGGTCACGATGTCGGCCAGCACGGTCGTCGCGTGCACCTGGCGCAGTACGCCCCCGCGTTTCACGACCAGCACCTCGCCGTCCTCACCGAGATGGCAGCCGTCCTGCCCGGGACCGTCGCGGTCGAAGTAAAGCGCCGCGGGGCGAAAGGTGTCGGCGGTGAGGCCGTCGGAGGCGAGGCGGAGGCTGCCGGCCGTGCGCCCGTTGCGCAGCGTGCCGAGCGCAACCGACCAGAGGATTCTACCGGGGCGCAGAGACGTGGTTTCCCCGGCGGGGCCGCCGGCGCCATCGTCGATCCGCACCGAGAAGAAGCCTTGAGTGGGCAAAATCCCTCCGTCGCCCAGGGCCCAATCGAACATCTCGTGCTCGACCCCGTTGATTAAGGCCCGGTGGCCGGGCGGGGGCGTGATCTTCACCCGGATGCGGGTGACGGCCTGGGAGGTGATTTCGAAAAGATGCGTGCGGCCGGGGCGGACGCGCGCGAAGCCGACGGAAGAGAAGAGTTCCGCCCCGCGAGAATCCTCGCCGTGGGCGCTTTCCGACGCGCCGGAGACTCCCAGCGGGGTGATGTGCGCGAAGGCCGGATTCTCGCTGTCGTGGGTGGGCACCGTGGTGACCAGGGCCTGGAAGTTGACGGGAACCGCCGGCGCCGGATCGGGACTTTGGGCGCGACCGGACGCGACGGATGCCAGTGTCGCGGCGACGAGGCGGGCCGCCGTGAAAAGGGAGAGTGAGACGGTTTTCATGGCTCAGGAAGTGCGGCGGCGCAGCGCCGCGCTTTCGGTGGCTTTCGCTTGGATGAGCGCCTGGCGCCAAGCGAGGCGGTCAAGGCCCCGGCGGGCGGCCGCGGAGGTGGCTCCGAGGCCGAGGGCGGACTCGTAGAACCCGCGTGCGGTGTCGTGATCCCCCAGCGTGAACTCGTTGAGTTCCCCGAGGGCGAGGTCGGCGAGCGCGGCCTCGCGCTGACTCAGCTTCGGCCGCGACCGTTTGCCTTCCGCGACGGCGAGGCCGGCGGCGATCCGGCCGGAGCCGGGTGAGGCGGCCTCCATCTCGCGGGACAGCGAGCACAGGGTGGCGATCAGTTGCGCCTCCTCGGCGGGTGATTGCGGGCCGCGGCTGACGACGCCACGCAGGGTCGAGAGCGCAAGCGAGGGGTTTCCAGCGACCAGGGCCGCGGTCGCTTCTCCGCGCGCCTTGAGCAGGGCGACGGTGCGGGCGGAGGGCACGGCGTGGATCTCGATGTGCACGGCGGCGAGCGCGAGGCTGGCCGCCAGAAGGCGGGGGAGCGGATTCATGGTTCAGGGGGTGTTGATGCGAAGGCGCAGGGTGGCGTTGGTTGGGTCAGCGGTGGCCGGTGCCGCGGAATTCAGGCCGAGCAGGCGTTCGATCGAATCCGGCAGGCCGTCGGCGTCGGAGTCGGCGGAGGATGAAGCGTCGACCTCGAGGATCACCGGATCGGAAGTCGTTCGCCCGGCGGCATTGATGGCCTGCACGCGATAGGTGCCCGCTTGCGCGGAGGTGATTGCCGGGAGAAGCAGCGTGGCGGTGGTGGCGCCCGCGAGGGCGTTGCCATCCTTCAACCACTGGAAAGCCGCGGCTTCGGTGGCGGCCACCGAGTAGGAGACCGCGGCCCCCGCCGCCACCCGTTGCTGCGCCGGGGAGGGATGCCGCTGGATGCGCGGCGGCAAGCCCTGCCCCAGCGCGATCCAGTAGCTTGTCTTCGCGCTCGGGAGCGCGGTGGCGGAGGCCCCGTGGTAAGTGAGATCGACGCGATAGAACCCGCTTCCCCACATCCAGGTCGGCACCCGGATGTCGGTGAATCCTCCGGGGGGAATCGTCCCGGTGAGACCCGTCGCCGCCCCGTTCGGCTGGAAGACAGCGAAGCGGAAGTCGCGGCAGTTGCCGGCCGGCGCGAGCGCCCACGCTCGGAGCGCGATGTCATTCGCCCCGGGGCGGTAACTCTCGAGCAGATGGCCGCGCTCGCTGGCGACCGAGGCCAACGCGGTTCCGGGAGTCAGGGCGGGAGAGCCGAATGTCCCGACCGTGGTCGCCCATTGCGATCCGAGCAGGCCGTCCGCCGCGATTTCCTCCACCCAGCGCGACTCGGTCCGCATGCCCGCCGGCACCCAGATCCAGCCGTCCACGATCCACGTTTCCTCGAAGCCGTCGCCGTCGGTGTCTTCCCAGCGGCCACTCTCCTCCCAATGCGCCTCCACCCAGATTTCCTCCTCGATCCATTGTCCGTTTCCGGTGGAGCGATCCGGGAAGTCGTTCTCCCTCCAGTATTGCAGCGCGAGGCGGATGGGCGGGGTTTCGACCACTGTGAGCGCGGCGGCCGCGCTGGTGGTGGAGCCGGCCACGTTGGACACGATAACCGCGTAGCCCGGAACGGCGGCGGCATCGGAGGCGCGCGCCGTCGCGAGGGTGAGCACGGACGATGTCGCGCCCGCAATGGGTATGCCGTCGCGGCGCCATTGGAAGGCGAGTGGCTGCGAGCCGGTGGCTTCCACGCTGAATTGGACCGTTTGCCCGGCCTGGGCGACGGCGGCCGCGGGTTGCCGGGTTATGACAGGAGGGGCCGGCAGCACTGAAACAATCGCCGGCGAGCTGGTGGCGGAGCCGGCCGCGTTCGCGACGGAGACCGCATAAGCGCCGGCCTGCGCGGACTGAACGTTCAACAAGGGAAGGCTGGCGGATGTGGCTCCGGCTATTTCCGCACCGTCGCGTGACCAGCGGTAGGCCAGGGGCGGTGAGCCGGCCGCCGAGACGGATAGCACCACCGTTTGACCCGCCGGGACCGACTGTCCGGAAGGGCCCACGACGATCGAGGGCGGCAAAAGGCGAACGGTGAGGGCGGCGGCCGCGCTCGTTGCGGCTCCACTCGCGTTGCGCACGGTGACCGTGTAGCCGCCGGCGTCGACGAGCTGCGCGGCGGGAAGCACGAGCTGCGCTTGCGTGGCGCCGGGCAGGGCGACGCCGTTGCGGGCCCATTGATAGGAAAACGGGGCGTCGCCGGTCGCCGCGACGCTGAAGCTCGCCGGGGTTCCGGCCGTGACCGAAAGCGAGGAGGGTTGGGCGACGATCAGCGGAGGATTGCCACGCACGCTGAGCAGGTAGGGCCCCGCGATGTTCGAGGGTAGGTACGACGCGTCTCCCTGCCGGATGATCCAGTAATAGTAATCACCCGCCGTGTCCGGAACCCAACTGGGGGACGGGGTGTTCGCGGGCGGCAGCAAGGTCCCGGGTTGAGTTCCTCCCCAGTTGGTGCGGCCCGCGATCACCCACTGCCACGGACCCGTGCCGGCGCCACCGAGGAGCTGCGGGGTGAAGGCGCGGCCGACCGCGCCGGTCGAGTTTTGGGAATAAACCGTCGGCTGGCTGGCCCGCACCGAGAAGCTGGCGTTCGCCCCTCCGTTCCAATCCCAGAGCCCGGTCGCGTCCGCCGAGCGGAGATGCGCTTGGTAGGTACCGGTACGTGCGCCCGCCGGCACGGTCCACGCCACCGACGCGGTGGCGTCGCTCCGCGCGCCCACGTGAGCGCTGCCCGCGTGAACGTAGCCGCTCCAATTCGGGTCGTTGGTGAAGAAGTGCAGCCAGGCGAGGTCGCCGTTTCCGTCGGACGCCGACCCCGTCAGCGTCGTGACCTGGCCCGGAGAGGCGGCGGTCGCGGAAACGCTCCGCGCGTACGGCGGTTGGGACGAGGGCTGGATCGTGATCGTGCCGCTGGAGAAGGGGCCGATCTCGCGCGCGACGCTCCAATTCGCCGAGTCGTACAACACCCAGTAGGTCTCGACAAGATACGTGCCCGGCGCCGGCACGCTCTCAAGGCGCGTCCAGTTGTTGTTGTAGAGCGTCGTCGCGTGGTGCGTGCCGCCGATTTTTACCCGCAGTCGGTACGGGGCTGGGAGCGCCTCGTCGGTCCAGACGTACGGCAGGTTGGCGGAGCTGAAGACATGGCTGGTGAGGTTCACCGAGCCCCCGGCCACGCCGGCGGTCGCGAGGCCGAGCGCCAGCGTGGTAAAAAGAGTACGCGTGAGTGTCATGGGCGGCGGGGTTTCAATCGATGCGCAGCGCGGCGCAGAGCCGGAGGGTCAGGGCGTCGTTCGCGCGGGCCGCGCGCAGCGCCGCCGCAAGGTCGGGCGTGCCGGCTTCAGCGCGGAGCCGACCGGCAAAATCGGCCCGGGCGACCGGGTGGTTGCGCACCGTCGGCGCGCCGGGTCTCGCGGGATCCGCCTCCACCACGCAGATCACCGCTAGGGGAAAAGCCTCCGCGCCGAGCAGGAAGCCGCAGGCCTGGATGATCGCGCGCCGGCGGTGCAGCGCGCGGTCCGCCGGTTCGCGCGGGGTCGTCACCAGCATCAGCACCGGGGTTTCCCGCAGAAAGGAGAGCGTGGGCTGATAATCAGCGCCGCCCTCGCGGTCGCGCCAGGAGGCGTGGGCCTGGGCGGCGGCCGCGCGGCGGGGCAGGTCGTCGGCCGTTGATGTTTCCGCGAACGACGGCGTCACCGGCAGAACGAATCCGGGCGGATTCGCGGGCGGGGTGGCACGCGCGACCACGGGCGGCGCGAGGAGGGCGAGAATCAGCCGCGCGGCGGCGGCGGGCGAGGCGGTGGGGGAAGGGGAGCGCATGCGATGCCCCCTGCTTTGACCGACCTTCCGCCACGCCGGAACGGCGTCGTCTCCCCTAAATTGGGGTGATCCGCGGCGTCCTGTTCGTCACAAACTAACGGATACTAACCGGTCGCTAGGGTCGTCGCGATCACCGCTCGTCCGCTCCAGGCGACGGTTCGGAGCCAGTTGGTCCGGACCAGTCGGCGTTGCGCCGCCTCGTCGGGGCCGGTCGCGAGCCGGCGATGGAGCGGCACTTGCACAAACGCGGTGGAGGCCCAGATCACGCCGAGCAGTGCCAGCCCCGTCCAAGCGAGTGCTCCTCCGCGTATCGCGAGCGCCAACGCCAGCGCGAGTTCGACGATCATGGCCGGGCCTACGACCCAGCCGGTGAGGCGCGCGTGCTCCCGTTCGTAGGCCCGGAAGTCCGCCGCGCCCACCCGGCCGAAAAGGGGATAATGGACGATCTGCACGAACCAGATCACACCCGTCATGAAAAAGGTCGTGGCCGCGTGCGCGATCGGGAGCAGGGCGTTCAGGTCCACCCGGGACCGATCGGTCCGCCCGTTCGCGTCGTCAAGCCGCGCGTTTCCGTGAGGCCGGGCTTGCGCCGCGGCTGTGGTCGGACACTCGTTTTCCTTTCCATCTCCTCCTGACAACTACCATGCGCGTCCTCCCCCGTATTCTCCTCGCCGCCGCGGTGCTGCCCGCGGCCGTGTTCGCCCAGACGCCGCCCGCCCTGGGCGCCGCCCCGACCAAGCTCGAGGCGTTTACCGTCACCGGTTCCAATTTGCGCATCGGCGAGTCCGCCGGCGCCATTAATCTCCGCGTGCTCACGCCCGCCGAGATCGAGGCCTCCGGCCAGACCAATTTGCCCGCGCTGCTCCGCAAGATCCCCGAGATCGGCGCCCAGGGCTTCGCCGAGAATCGGGTCAACACCTCCTCCCCGGGCTCGGCCGCGATTTCGCTGCGTGGTCTTGGCGTCAACTCCACCCTCGTGCTCCTCAACGGGCGCCGCGTCACGCTCGCGCCGTTCGGCCAGGGCGGCAGCGCCGCCGGCCTCGGCACGGAGCAGTTCGTCGACGTCAACATGATCCCCGTCGCCGCCATCGCCCGCATCGAGGTGCTCAAGGACGGCGCTTCCGCGGTTTACGGCGCCGACGCGGTGGCTGGCGTCGTGAATATCATCCTCCGGAAGGATTTCACCGGCACGACGCTTTCGACCAGCTATGGTGACTTCACCGGCGGCATCAACGCCCCCACGCTCCGCGGCTCGCTCGCCACCGGCGCGAAGAACGGCGGCACGTCGGTGTCGGTCATCGCCGACTGGTTCCGGCGCGACGAGTTCCTCTTCGGTCAGCTGCCGCAGCCGGTGAAACGCCAGCTGCTGCTCGCGAGCAACACGCCGGGATCGTTCGTGGTGCCCGTCGGCGCCACCGACCCCATCACCGGCCAGGTCATCCCGGCCACCGCGACCGCCGCCCAGCGCACGTTCACGAGCGATCGCGCCGCGCCCGGGCCCAACGCCACTTTCACCCGCCAGCTCCAGACCCAGAACACGTTCGACGCCAACGCCGCGATCCGTCCCCAGACCGAGGCCGACCGACTCGGCGTCGTCGCCCACGGCCGGCACGAGCTGTCCTCCAGCCTCGCGGCCTTCGTCGAACTGGGCTGGCAGCGCAACCAGAACGTCGAGGGGCTTTCCCCCGCGCCGATCTCCAATCTCAACACGATCACTTTGCCGGCCAACAACCCCTTCAACCCGTTCGGCGTCCCGGTCGTCTCCGGCTCCACGCAGACGATGTTCTTCCGCTTCCTCGAACTGGGCGACCGTCTCACCACCACGACCAACGAGATGAGCCGTGTGGTCGGCGGACTCGAGGGTAAGCTCGGACGCGGCTGGACGTGGGATGCCGCCGTCACCTGGAACAAGGAGACCTCGCACCTCGACCTGAAGAACTTCCCCGCCCAGAACAAGGTGAACGCCGCCTTGGCGGACACCAATCGCGCCACCGCGCTCAACCTTTTCGCCAACGGCACCACCATCCGCAACAATCCGGCCACGCTGGCCGGGTTGGAGGGCGGAGTGACGCGCGACGCCGCGACCGAGCTGACGGCGGCCGATGCGCGTGCGACGGGAAGCGTCTTCACGCTTCCGGCCGGCTCGGTTTCGGTGGCCCTCGGTGTCCAGTGGCGCGAGGAAACCTTCAAGGACGAGCGCACCCAGGTGCAGTTGCTCAACCAAGGCGCGCCGGTCGCGCCCGCGCGCGGCGATCGCCGCGTGAGCGCCGCGTATGTCGAGGCTTCCGTTCCGCTGGCCGCGCCCGCCCAGCGCCTCCCGGGCTTCCACGCCCTCGAGCTCAACGCCGCCGGCCGGCTGGAGTCGTTCTCCGACGACGGCGTGGGCCGCGCCTCGGTGCCCCGCCTCGGCCTCCGTTGGCAGCCGGTCGCCGAGCAGATCACCTTCCGCGCCTCCTGGGGTCGCGGCTTCCGCGCGCCGGCGCTCGCCGAGCTCTACCTGCCGCAGACCGTGGCGATCTCGTTCAACATCCCGGACCCGCTGCGCTTCGGCAAACCCGGCGCCACCGCCAACGACAGCGGCACCGGCCAGCGCCAGATCCGCTCCGGCGGCAATCCGCTGCTCGCGCCCGAGAAGTCGGAGTCGACCAACTTCGGCGTGCAGCTCACGCCCTCGTTCCTCAAGGGGCTCTCGCTCAGCGTCGACTTCTACTCCGTCGAGGTCGCCAACCGCATCGGCCAGCCCGCGACGCCCGCCATCATGCTGGCCAACCCGCAGTTGTTCCCCGACGCGATCGTGCGCGCGACGCCGACCGCCACCGACACCGCCAACGGTCTGCCCGGTGAGCTGCGCGAGATCCGGTCCGTCCTGGGGAATTACGGGAGCACCAAGGCCGAGGGCGTCGATTTCGCC
The DNA here is from genome assembly GCA_964229935.1 of Opitutales bacterium. Classification (GTDB taxonomy): domain Bacteria; phylum Verrucomicrobiota; class Verrucomicrobiia; order Opitutales; family Opitutaceae; genus ER46. The sequence continues at coordinate 9,584 of CAXRGI010000169.1, read as the reverse complement.
GCGGAGTACCGCTTCGCGCCGGGCCGCTACGGTCGTTTCACCGCGCGGGCCGCCGCCACGCTCATCAACAGCCAGATCATCCGCACCCGCCCCGATCTCCCCCAGGTCGAGACCGTCGGCCTCTACGAGATCCCGCGCTGGCGCGGCGACGCCTCGGTGCTCTGGAGCCACGGCAAGGCTTCCGCTGCGCTCAACTTCAACTACATCGGTGGCTTCCAGGACACGTCGCCCAGCCTGCTCTTCGTGAAGCAGCAGGTGACCACCGACGTGCAGGCCGGCTACGCGCTGCCCTGGGGCCTGCGTGCGACGGTTGGGGTGAACAACGTCTTCGATCGCCTGCCGCCCGCGACAAGCTTCTCGACTGGCTACGCCGAGCGCGTGAACAACTTCCTCCCGCGCTGGGCCTACGTCTCGCTCACCAAGACCTTCTGAGGCGTCATCAGGGGCACGCGCCGCTTCGTCCCGAAGCGGCGTTCCCCTGGCCGGCCGCCTCTCGGCCAGCAGGTACCTTGAAGCCATAGCTGCAGCCACGGATCAGGCACTGAGTAGGTTTTCACGGGGGATTCGGGAAAAGGGGCAGCTGTAGCCCGGAATATTCGGGGTTAGAACCCTTGGCTTCATACAGGCGATTTTTGTTCTGAAAGGCATCTGGTGCGCTTCGCCGGATGGATTTTCGATTGTGCGCGGCGGGATCGCGCCGGCAGGATTTCGTCCCCTGATCCCCATGAAGCGTTTCCTCCTCTGCCTCCTCCTCGCGCTCGCGCCGCTGTGCGCCGCCGAAAAAAAGATCGTCCTTATTGCCGGCAAACCCAGCCATCCGCCCGGGATGCATGAGTTTCGCGCCGGCTGCCTGCTGCTCCAGCAGAGCCTGGCCGGTGTCAAAGGCGTGCGCGTCGAGGTGCATGACAACGGCTGGCCGGCGAGCGACGCCGTGCTAGAGGACGCCGCCGCGATTGTGATCTACTGCGACGGGGGCGCGAAGCATCCGGCGCTTGATGGCGGGCGGAAGGCCTTGCTCGACCGGCTCGCTAACCGCGGCGTCGGGCTCGGTTTCATGCATTACGGAGTCGAGGTGCCGGCCGCCAACGGAGGCCCGGAGTTCCTCCGCTGGATCGGCGGATATTACGAGACCAACTACTCCTGCAATCCGATGTGGTCGCCCGACTATCGCTCGTTTCCCGACCATCCCGTGGCCCGCGGGGTGAAGCCGTTCAGCAACCGCGACGAATGGTATTTCAACATGCGTTGGCCCGAGAACCAGGGCGGGATCACGCCGATCCTGACCGCGCGTCCCTCCGATGACGTGCGGAAGGGGCCCTATGTCCATCCCAAGGGTCCGTATGCACACATCCTCGCGGCGTCGGGCCGGGTGGAGACGATGATGTGGGTGCGGGAGCGCCCCGAAGGCGGCCGCGGCTTCGGTTTCACCGGCGGCCACACACACGCCCACTGGGGCGACGACAACCAACGCAAGGTCGTGCTCAACGCGATCGTTTGGCTGGCGAAGGCCGAAGTGCCGGCCGGCGGTATCGATTCAAAGGTCACGCCCCAGCAGCTATCTGCCAACCTCGACCCGAAGCCCGCGCCGAAGAAGAAGTAGTCCTTTTCCAGCGCGGCTCCGCCGCAACCGAGGCGTCGTACAGGCTGCGCCGCGCTGGGAGGGATGAGGGAAAGCGAAAGGGAGTGAGTGGAATTGGCGGAAGGAAGCCCGCCCATCCGAGGGAGCCCGCCTGAGGCGGGTAAACACCCTCGGCTACACCGCACGCGTTTCTTGACCAAGGTCGGTCCGGCCTTTCGGGTCGAAAGGTGTCCTGGCTAGCCGCGGACGCCGGCCGCGGACTATGCGGAAATCGCGACCGAGGGAAATCTTCGCCAGAAGACGCGATTCCGAGGTGCAGTGATGCGGATGGTGCGGATAATAACCGGCCGCTTCGCGATCTTCCCGTTCTTCCTGTTCCAACCCCGTGCTCAGGGCAGCGGGCGCACCCAGATGTTCCGGAGGCGGACGGGCGGCTCGTTCTTGTGGTCTTGGAAGCGCAGGGGCGCCTTTGCGGGGAATTTGCCGTCCCAGCTGGTGGCCTTCTTGTGCAAGGTCGGCCCCATGATCGCGGTGTTGTTCTGCACGCAGACCCCGTTGAGGAACGTGGTGATGCGCGCGGGTTCGACGACCTTGCCGTCCTGCAGCTTCGGTGCGGTGAAGATGATGTCGTAGACCTGCCACTCGCCGGCCTTGCGCACGGCGTTAACCAGCGGCGGGGTCTGCCCGTAAACGGAGCCCGCCATGCCATCGGCGTACGTCGGGTTGTTGTCGCAGTCGAGGATCTGGCTCTCGTAGCGGTCCATGAAGAAGACGCCCCCGTTCCCCTTCTTCTGCGAGTTGCCCTTGGTGTGCGGCTCGCTCTTCCACTCGAGGTGCAGCTGGCAGCTGGCGAACTCGAGGTGCGTCCAGCAATCGCCGCCGTCCACGAGCAGTTCGCCGTTCTCGATCTTCCAGGGCGAGGGATGCTTGCCGGTCGCGTCTCCCTTCCGGCGGCTGTAGAGCTGCTGGGTGTCTTTGCCGTCGAAGATCACGATGGCGTCCGACGGGGCCTCGCCGGACTTCGCGCCCGGGTTCACCTTCGCCGGGTGCGGGCGGTCGATGTCGTGCACCCGCCACTTGGTCCCCGGAATGAGCGGGGTGTCGGAGTAGCCGACCGGATGCGGCTTGTTGTCCGCGCTGGCGGCGATCAGGGCGCCCAGCACGGCGAGCGGGGCGAGGGTGATGAGGTATTTCGTCATGGGAAAAACGGGGTGCGGCGAGTGAGCGGAAAAACACGGCGATGTTCAACCGCGCGCTGCGAAGCTTCGCGCTTGCCGCGGATGCGACGCGCGCGCTCGATCGCCGGCCGATGCCGCCCCTCGCGTCACCCCGCCGGATTTCCCGCCGCCAGTTCCTTCGTCGCGGCGTGGCCGCGGCCGGCGCCATGGCGCTCCCGACGTACGTGCCCGCCTCCGCGCTCGGTCGCGGCGGCGCCGTGCCGCCCAGTGAGCGCATCACGATGGGGTTCATCGGCGTCGGCGGCCAGGGCGGCGGGCACCTGTTCGGTGGCGCGTGGACCTACGTCGCGGGCGGTTTCCTCGGTCGTCCCGACGTGCAGGTGCTGGCCGTCTGTGATGTGCGCCGCAGCCGGCGCGATCCCGCGCGCGAACGCGTCGACGCCCATTACGCCACCCGTCTCGGCCGCGAGTCCGCCCGCGCCTGCGCCGCCGAGGTCGACTTCCGCGCCGTGCTCGTGCGCGACGACATCGACGCCGTGCTCATCGCCTCGCCCGCGCACTGGCACGCCGTCATGACCGTGATGGCGGTGCGCTCGGGCAAGGATGTCTATTGCGAGAAGCCCACCGCCTGCACGGTGCGCGAAAGCCAGGCGGTGCGCGACGCCGTGCGCCGGCACGGGCGGATTTACCAGGCCGGCACCCAGCAGCGGAGCGAGTACGGGGGGAAATTCCGCCTCGCCTGCGAGCTCGTCCGCAGCGGCCGCATCGGGAAACTCAGGGAGGTCTGGTGTCACCGTGATGGCGGCGCCATCGCCTGGCCGCGCCGGCCCTCCGGCCCGCCCCGGCCGGTACCCGACGACCTCGACTGGGATCTCTTCCTCGGGCCCGCGCCCGCGATCCCGTTCGACGGCAACGCCGGCGCCCACCGCTTCGATCTCGGCGAACTCAATTGGGGCCAGCACCACACCGACATCATCCAGTGGGCTTGCGACGCCGACGCCACCGGCCCGGTGGAACTCTTCGTCGAGGAGGGGCGCTCGGGCTTCCGTTACGCGAGCGGCGTGGTCGTCCGCGGCCGTCCGCACCCCGACGAGCCGACGGTCGGCGGCGAGGGAGGCGCTTGTTTCGTCGGTTCGGAAGGGCGTATCGCCGTCGATCGCAACGTGCTCGTGTCATCGCCCGGTTCGATCGCGCGTGAGCCACTGCGGCCGGATGAGGTCCAGCTGCCCCGCAACGACGGCCATGCCGACGAGTTCCTGCGGTGTGTGCGCACGCGGCGGCGGACGATTTGCGATGAGAATGTCGCGCACCGTTCCGCGAGCTCGCTGCTGCTCGGGGGTATTGTGAAACAGCTCGGACGCCCGCTCCGCTGGGATCCCGTGGCGGAAACTTTTCCCGGTGACGACGAGGCCAATCGCCTCCTCGGCATCGCGACCCGCGCACCATGGAGGCTGTGATGCGTCACCCAAGGCTCCTGCGTCTTCCGCCGCTGCTGTCGTTGGCCCTGGTGCCGTTGTTCCCGCTCGCCCGCGCCGCCGAGGCCGATCGAGCCGGGGAGGAGGCCCGGCTGCTGGGAGTCCTCACTTCCGCGACTCCGCTGGCCGAACGCGAGTCCGCCGTAGTGCGCCTGCACCGGATCGGGTCCGAACGTGCGGTGCCGGAGCTCGCGAAGCTGCTTTCCGACGCCGAACTGTCGCATGCCGCACGCCACGCCCTGGAGGTCATGCCCTTCGCCTCCGCGGGACGCGCGTTGGCGGATGCGCTGTCGGTGACCACCGGTACGGTGCGCCTCGGCCTTGTCTCTTCCTTGTCCTCGCGGCGCGAGGTCGCCGCGGTCCCCGCGCTTGCGGTACTGCTACGTGATACCGCCGACCCCAGCGCCGCGGAGGCGGCTGCCCATGCGCTGGGTGCCATCCCCGATACCGCGGCGCTCGCCGCGCTCGAGGCCGTTTGGCCCGATGCCGCCGGCTCCGTTCGGATGGCGATCATCGACGCGCTGTTGGCCCACGGGTGGCGCCTGCTTGGAGCCGGCGAGGCCCGCGAGGCCGGTCGTGTGTTTCGATCGATCCACGCTTCCGAACGCGATCCGCGGGTCCGGCTCGCGGCCGACGAGGGTATGATCCGTGCCGCCGGTACGGTCGGGCTCGCATTGGTGCGCGCGGGCCTGACGGGCACCGTGGAGCCTGAGCGGGCGGCTGCGTTGCGCGTCATCGAGGATCTGCCCCAACCCGGCCTCGGGGCCCTTTTGCGTGAAGTGCTGCCGCAGCTTTCCCCGGCGGTGCAGTCGTCCGTTCTGGAGGGTTGGTTGCGCCGCACGGATCCGCCGTCACGCGAGACTGTGCGGCCCTTGCTGGGCAGCCCGGCCGTCGAAACCCGATTGGCGGCGATCCGCGGGCTCGGACAAGTCGGCGCTGCGGCCGACGTCGACTCCCTGCTCGATCTGGCCGCGGGCGCCGAGCCCGAGCGCCGTGTCGCCCGGCTGGCGCTGACGACCCTGCGGGCGGTCGGTGTGACCGACTTACTGCGGCGGCGGGCCCGCGAAGGGGATGGAGCCGGACGCATCGAAGCGATCCGGGCCTTGGGTGAGCGGGGCGACCGCGCGGCGGCGAGGGAACTACTGGAGCTGGCGCGCTCCGCCGATGACGTGGTGCGGCTCGCCGCGCTGCGGTCGATCGCCCTCCTGATCTCGGAGGCGGATGTGGCGGAACTGGTCGGGTTGGTGTCGTCGGCGCCGGATGAGAGCCGGCGAAGCGAGGCCGGGCGCGCGCTGGCGCTCACCCTGGGAAGGCTACAGCCGAAGGGTGGTTCCCCGACGCTGGCGGCGGTGATGCGGGCGACGGACGGCGCTCCGCCGGCGGTGCGCGCGGCTTTCATCACGGCGAGCGGTGGCTTGGTGGTGCCCGAAGTGCGGGCGATGCTGCTTCAGGCGGTTTCCGACGAGGTGCTCGCAGTGCGGATGGCGGCGTTGAACGCTCTCGGGACAACCAACGACCCCTCGTTGTTGCCAGATGCCCGCAACCTGGCGGTACGCGGCGTCGACGAGGCGGCGCGGGAGTCCGGCACCCGGGCGGCAGTGCGGCTGTTTGCGCGTGAGGGATCCGGGGTGGCTTTCGCCGACCGCATCGCTTTTTTCCGGGAAGTCGCCGCGGCCGGGCCGACGCTCGCGCAACGGCGACTCGTGTTGAACACCCTCGCCGGGGGGCGCTCGCGCGAGGAACTCGCGCTCGCGATCCTTTGGCTGGACGACGAGGCCTCGGCCGGTGACGCGGCCGCGGCTGTCGTTCGAATGGCCCCGCGGCTGCCTGACGCCCGGCGGGCGCTTGCGGCTCTGCGGCGCGTGCAGGCGATGGAGGTGAGCGCCGTGACGAAGGAGGAAGTCGCCTCCGCGATCGACGCCGTCGAGGCGCGGGCCGCGCACGTGACCTCCTGGTTGTTACGTCCGACCATCGAGGTGAGTGACCGGGGGGCGAAGGACCTCCTCGATACCGTTTATGAACCCGAGGGGCCGGCGGTCGCCTATGTTGACGCGGCCGGTCGCGCTCGTCTCGGGAAATGGGAGCTGATGCGCGTCGCGGCCGATGCTCGCAATCCACGGCAGATGCGCGGAGGGAGTCCGGGCGTGTCGGGGGCGGCCTACGCGCACACGTGGATTTGGTCGGTGGAGGCGAGGCGGGTGAAAATCGAGCTCCAGCATGACGCGGCGCTGAAGCTTTGGGTCGGTGACTCGGAGGTGGCGCGGCTTACTGATCCCGTCGAGACCGGCGGGAGGGGCACCGCCTCCGCCGAGGCCGATCTCGCGGCCGGCTGGAATCTTTTCCGCGTGAAACTCGTGCAGGCCGCACGGCCTTGGTGGTTTTCGCTGCGCGTGCGCGCGGCGGCGGAGGGCGTCGGGGAGGATTTCATCGCCGACGCGCAGCCGGCGGACCTGCGGGCGGCACCTCAGCCGTAGCCGCGGGCGACCGGCCACACGGCTTCCACGCGGTCGCCGCGCAGGGCGTGGATGTGGTCGTGGAGGTTAACGGTGGGATCGCAGTGCGGCACAATGAACTCCAGGCGTTCGCCGAGGCGCGGTTCGCGCGAGGCGTTCGTGAGATCGAGGATTCCGTGTTCGTCGCCACCCCAGCTGAACGTGGCGCCGGCGAGATCCTTCGGCTCGGGGCCGAATTTCTTGTCAGTCGCGAAGGCCTTCAGGCCGGCGTCGAGGGTGGCGCGGTTGCGCTCGGGGCGGCTGATGACGGTGGCGATCACCGCCAGCGACGGCGCGAAGTCCTCGTAGAGCGGGCCGCTTTTTCCGCCGATGCGGCGGTAGTCGACGTCCATGAACACGTAAGAACCGGCCTGCAGCTCGGTCATCGCGCCGAACGCGGGGTCGATGTTGTAGGTGCCGGTGCTGCCGCCCGAAAGGATCTCCATCGGCAAGCCCTCGCGGCGAAGTTCGCGGAAGGTGGCGATCGCCGGGGCCATCGCCTTCTCGGAGTGCGCGCGCCTCTGCTCGAAGCCGGTGACGTGGGCCGACGAGCCGGAGTAGCAGTGGATGCCCCTGAGGCGCAGGCCCGGGAGCCCCGTGATCCGGCGCGCGAGCGCGGCGGCCTTCTCACCCGGCGCGATGCCGGTGCGCCGGCTGCCCGGGTCGACGTCGATGAGCACGTTGAGCGTCAACCCCGCCGCGCGCGCTGCCGCGGAGAGTTCCGCGGCGTGCTCCGGATGGTCGACGACCGAAAGGGTGTCGGGCCGCCGGCGGGTAAGCTCAACCAACCGGCGTATCTTCACGGTGCCGACCATCTCGGAGGTGATGAGCAGGCCGCCGACCCCGCCTTCGGCCATCGCCTCGGCCTCGCGAATCGTAGCGACGCAGACCCCGAGGGCGCCGGCGGAAACCTGCAGGCGCGCGATCGCGGCGCATTTGTGGGTCTTGGCATGCGGTCGCAACGCGATGCCGGCGGACCTTGCGTGGGCCGCGAGGCGCGCGATGTTGCCCTCGAGCTGGTCCAGGTCGACGACCAGCGCCGGGGTGGGCAGCTCGTCCTTGGAGCGGCCGACGAGGCTGGAGGCGGCGGAACGGCGACCGGTGGCGGACAAAAGTGCGGCGGCGGCGCTCGCGCGCAGCAGGGAACGACGGGTGACGTTCATGGGGTGGGTGTGCGAGGGAGTGTCATCCCGCGTGCAGCGGTGCAAGCGGTGACAACGGACTCTCCGGCGTTGCACCGGGTTCGGGGGCTGGCGCAGCATCCCGCCGACTCCTCGCATGAGCACCGCGCCCGCCAGTCCCTACAATGCCACCGTCGTCGGCCGTGAGGCCATCAATCCGCAGCTCATGATCCTGCGCGTGCGGGCCGATGCGGGGGAGTTCAACTTCACGCCGGGCCAGTTCGGCGTGCTGGGATTGCAAGGCAAGGAGCCGCGCGTGCCGGAGGCGGATCCCGATGCCAAGCCGACCGAGTCCGAAAAACTCATCCGGCGCGCGTACAGCATCTCCTCCACGAATCTGGAGAAGGCCTACGTCGAATTCTACCTCACTCTCGTCACTTCCGGTGAACTCACGCCGCGGCTTTTCGCGCTGAAGCACGGTGCGCGGATCTTCCTCGGGCCGAAGGCCAGCGGGCTCTTCACGCTCGACCGCGTGGCGCCCGGGAAGCCCGTCGTCCTGGTCGCGACCGGCACCGGCCTCGCGCCCTACATCTCGATGCTGCGCACGATGCTGATCAACGACGCCACCCGGAAGTTCGTCGTGCTCCACGGATCGCGCTACAGCTGGGATCTCGGTTACCGCGGCGAACTGGAGAGCCTGGCCCGTATCCGGCCCAACTTCAGCTACATCCCTTCAATCACCCGCGCGGAGCAGGACCCGCATTTCAGCGGACAAGTGGGACGGCTCCCTAAGCTGATCGAGGATGGCGTGATCGAGCGGCTCTCCGGCGTGAAGCTGGATCCCGCTGAGTGTGACGTGTTCCTCTGCGGTAATCCCGACATGATCTCGGCGGTTAAGGCATTCCTCGCCGCCCGGGGATTCACGCCCGACCACGGCAAGCAGTCGGGCACCCTGCACGTCGAGGAGTACTGGTAAGCCGGCGCCGCGGCTTTCGCGGTTTGACGCGGCGCGCGGCGATCCTTTGCGTCGCGCGCTTCCCCATGAAAGCCCTCGGCATTGATATCGGCGGTTCCGCCATGAAAGGCGCGCCCGTGGACACCCGCACCGGACGCCTCCTCTCGCCTCCGCACCGCATTCCCATTCACCGCGACCTTTCGCCCAAGGAGGGCGCCAAGGTCGTGGCCGCGATCGCGGAGCATTTCTCGTGGAGCGGCCCCATCGGGGTCGGTTTCCCGGGCGCGATCGAGGGCGGGCACATCCGCACGTCGGCCAACTTGCATCCCGGATTCGTCGACGCCGATGGCTCGCGGCTGTTTGGAAAAGCGAGCGGCTGCCCGGTCGCTTTGATCAATGACGCGGCGGCTGCCGGGCGGGCCGAGATGAAGTTCGGTGCCGGACGGGGCTTCAACGGCAAGACGCTGTTGCTCACGCTCGGCACGGGCGTGGGCACCTGTCTCGCGCAGGACGGGGTCGTGATCCCCCTCGAGCTCGGTCACTGCCCGTGGAAGAACGGTGAGGGCGCGGAAAAGCACGTCGCCAGCAGCGTGAAAGACCGCGAGGGGCTTTCCTGGAAAGTGTGGGGTGGCCGCCTCAACGCTTACGTGCTCGAACTTGAGCGCCTGCTCTGGCCGGAGCGCATCATCATGGGCGGCGGCGTGAGCACGGAGCACGCGAGGTTCTTCCGCTTCATCCGGTGCCGGGCGCGGCTGATGCCGGCGCGTTTTCGTAACGAGGCCGG
>CAXRGI010000168.1:0-8769 GCA_964229935.1 Opitutales bacterium | reverse complement strand
TTGGAACTCCGCCTCGAACTCCGCGGTCCACGGCCCGCGGTGCCGGCTGTAGACCTGCTGCAGCATGGTCGCGCTCACCGCGTAGACTCCCGGTTCCATTCGGTGCCATCGCCGTGCGGTGCCGACTTCGGGGAGCGCGGGCAACGCCGTGGCGCGGATGCCCTCGTGGACCGGGTCGCCGGTGCCGAAATAGGAGAGAAAGACGCTCTCGTCCCGGGCGTTCGCGGAAAGCCACTTCCGCAGCCCCGGCAGGTCCTGGCCCCAATCGAGCGAGCTATCGACCAGGTGACGCCAGCCGTTTTCCGGTCCGCCCACGATCTGGTTGAAATAGGCGAGGTAGTGCGGGCGCACGCGCCATGATTCGGCGGCGTGCCAGACGAGGAGGGCCGCGACGACGACCCATGCGCCGCGGCCGGCGGTGCGGACCGCGGGGACTAGTGCGCCGGTGGCGATGAACAACACCGGATAGATCGGCAGCAGGTGCCGGTGGCCGATGTTAAGATTCGAGGCCAAAGAGGCGGCGACGTAGACGACGAACAGGACGGCCAGCGGGGCGGTTTTCCGCGCCCACTTCCGCCACCAATCCACCTTGGCTTCGGACGCCCGCCGCACCGCTATGAAACCGGTCAACGCTAGGAGCACCAGCAAGGGCAGCGTGGTCTTGATGACGAATGCCCAGGGGAAAAATGAAACCCAGCCGGTGACACTGTATTCGCCGCTCATGAAGGCGCCGCGGGCGCGGGCGAATTGCAGGACAAACGCGAGGCCGTGCAACCAGGCCTCGGGCAGCACGCGCCAATCCCGCAGCCACACCAGCAGGTCCGCCTTCCAGCCGAGCGCGATCAGCAGCGAGTTCCAATCGTGGCTGAAGTGCGCGCCGGCTTGGTCCCCCGCGAATGCGGAGAAGCGGAACCCGTACGCGGTCCAGATCACGATCCAGACCGCCGCGGCATGGCCGAGGGTGGTGACTGCGAGACGCCGCCATGCCGCGCGCCCTCGCCCGCCTCCAATTTGGCCGATCACCCAAAAAACTCCGAGCAGGCCGAGCATGGGCACGAGCAGCACCGCCGAGAATTTCGCGATGAAGGCGAGTCCGCATACGGCCCCGCTCAGGAGTGCGCCGGCGATGCTGGGGGTCTGTAGATGGCGCCACCACGCGCCCACGGCCGCCAGGAAAAGCAGCGTCATCGTCATGTCCGAGGTCGCCAGCGGTCCGTGGGCGAGGAAGGTCGGGCAGAAAACGAGCAAAACGAGGGAAAGGATTCCGCCCGCCGTGCCGAACAGCGCCTGGGACCACGCAAAGACTAGCAACCCCGTCGCCGCGCTGACGATGGACATTACGGCCCTCGCCTGGAACAGGCGCTCCTCCACGGGCAATCCAGAGTGATAGAAGAACGCGTGGCCGTAACGCCAGACATCGGCCCCTTTCCAATCGGTGCGATCCGGGGACGGCAGCGGATCTCCGGCCAGCGCGTGCGGCAGCGCGGCGAGGCGTTGGGGAAGATTTCCGTTCTCCGGCTGCAGGCGAAAATCCCCGCGGGTGTTGTAGGCGTGCCCCGCCGTGAGATGGGCGATCTCGTCGGAGGTCATGCTCTTTTCCGCCGTCGCTGTCGCGGCGAGGACCGCGTGGAGGAGTGCCAGCCCGCAGGCGAGCGCCAGCAGCAGCGCCTCGCCCGGTTTCCGGAAGGGTGGAGTCACCATGTGACGCTGTTGGCCGGGGTGGCGTTAAACAACCCGTTCCTCCGCTCGGTCCGGTCCGGCGGGCCGCAGGAGCGGCCACAGGCTGGCCACCGGAAGCGCCACGGTGAGCCACACCAACGGCTGGGTCGCGATGAGCCAGAGCTTTTCCCCGGCGGCGACGTCCGCGGGTGGTCGCGGTCCGAGCGTGGCGTTAAGCGCGAGGCAATAGAGCCCGTCCATCCAGAGCAATGCGAGGAGCAGTCCGAGGGAGATCCGTCCACGCGGGCCCGCAGCCGGTGAAGCAAGGTGGGGAATGAGCAGGAGCGAGAAAATCAGGCGATAGGCGTAGTTGCCGGTGACCAGAAAGCATCCGGCGAGCAGCGCCACCCCGGCGACGTAGGCGAACTGCGCGGGGCCGGCGCCGCGGTATTCCGGCGGCCGAGGTGCCCAGCCCAAATGCGCGCTGGCCGCCGCGAGTCCCGCCAGCAGCAGCGCGGCCCCTGCCCGGCCAGCCATCCCGTCGAGTCCGAGCAAATCCAGGGCGACGTTGGATCCAAAGGTATGCAGTCCTTGCGGGGCCGGCATCCTGCCGATTGCGAGTTCGAGGCTGGCGGTCGCGAGCGTTGCTGCGGCCACGAAACCGGAGATGAGGGTGAGTCGCCAGCCCCGGGCCGCGGGATTCCGCAGCAGAAACGCCGCCGCCGCCGCGAGCGGATAGAACTTCAGCCCCGTGGCGAACGCGACCGCCCCGGCGAAGGACGCGTTCCGGGGCGCCGTGTCCCGAACCATCAGGATCAAGCCGGTCGCGAGCAGCGCGAAAACAACCAGGTCGTTATTGGCACGGTTCACGGCGAGCAGAACCGGCGGGGATAGCAGGGCGGCCGCGGTGATCGCCGCGACCGCGATCGTCGCCGGCCTCAGCAGGAGCAGGGCGGAGCCGAAAAATGCGGCCACCCAGAGCGAGCCCAGGAGGAAATTATCCTCCCGCGTGAGTCCCGTCGCCGCCAGGCCCAGCCACCATCCGGAATAACAATGCGGGCGCCCGTAGGCATCCAGCGGGTTGGGTAACCATGGATCCGCCCCCGCGCGCACCGCGTCGGACGCCGCGAGGATCGCCGCCGAGTCGATGAACCAACGGCCGTCGGTGTTGAGACCCAGCAGGGGCAGCACCCGGGGGAAATTCATCACGGAGAGGTACCCCGCGGCGACGGTTACGAGCAGGAGCCAGCCCGGGTATGGGTGGGAGAGTCCTCGCGGCGTGGCGGGCGGCTCATTCATCGGGCTTCACCGTGAGCGTCCGCGCCGGGCTCCGGGTTGGCAAGGCGCTGGCTTGGGTTCGACATCCCCCCAGCGGCGCCGCAGGGTCCGCGCCGGTTCGTGAATTCCGCCGAATACGACAATCTCGCCGCGCTCGAACGCGACCACTGGTACTACTCCGGGAAGCGTCGCCTCGTGCGCGCGTGGATCGAGCGCCTGCGCCCTCCGGCCGCCGGTGACGTGCTGCTCGACTGCGGCGCGGGGACCGGGTTGTTCGCCGCCGAGATGGAGTCCCGCTGCCGCGTGCTGGTGCTCGACGACCACGAGGAGTCACTGCGGATGCTGCGCGCGCGCTTCCAGCCCGGTCAGGTGCTGGTGCCGTCCGGTGGAAATGTGCCCCTTCCCGATGCGTCCCTGGATTACCTCACGGCGCTCGACGTGCTCGAGCACATCCCCGATGACGCCGCGGCGGTGCGCGGCTTCGCGCGGCTGCTCCGCCCGGGTGGCCTCGCGGTCGTGACCGTTCCCGCGGGTATGGCCTTGTGGAGCGATTGGGACGTGGCGCTGCACCACCAGCGGCGCTACTCGCGGCGGGAGCTTTGCGCCCTCTTCGGGCCGGGGGATTGGGAGATTCTCCATGGGAATTACACCAATGTCGTCGCGTACCCGGCCGTGTGGCTGCTGCGGCGTTGGCGCGCAAGGCGTGGGGCTCACCGGCTCGACGGACAACGCGCCGAGGACCGGCTGCCGCCGCGTTGGCTCAACACCGTGTTGCGCGCGGTGTTCGTCGGCCTCGGGCGCAGCCGGATCCCGTTTCCTTTCGGGGTGAGCTTACTGCTCGTCGCGCGGCGGCGAGGCTGAGCGGTTTCAGGGCGCGAAGCGTGCGAGCGCTTCCTCGCCGCCATCCCCGTTTCGCAGCAGCAATGACGTCTCCCGCGGGAGGCGCGATGGATCAGGAGCGCTGAAGTAGAGCAATAGCAGCGCGGGACCGTCGATCGCGATTGGCCAGCTTGCGGGAGCGGCCGGCCCCGTCGGATCCCCGCGCGGCGAAAGCGGGGTGATCTCCAGGCGGGTGTTTTGGCTGTTCAGCCGGACCGAAGCGGGATGCCCCGGGGCGAGGTCGATCGCCACCACGGGCTCTTTCGTCGGCAACAGCAGCGGAAGCCGGATCAGGTGCCTTTCGCCATCGCCCGCGGCCTCCGCGCGGGAGAGCAGCTCGGCGAGCAGAAAAGGTCGGATGCTCCGGCCGCGCCGCACACGGAACTCCAGATCAGCGACCTGGAAGGCGGGCTCGAACTCACGGGCGATGAAGTCGTGCAGTGGTCCCGCGGGCGCAAACCCGCGGTCGCGAAGGAATTTCATATGCAGCTGGTCCGCGATCACCACGGCGCGGGGACTGGCCGCGAGACGAAGCAGGATCTCCCGCTGGCGGCCCTCGCCGAGCAGCGAAAACCAATGGGTGACGTTGGCCGCGGTCGGAGAGGGCGCTCCGCTCCAGAGGTTGAAGCTGAACATCCCTGGTTCGGAGAAGAGCACGTCGGCGTGGGCGGTGGCGTTAAGGGTAAGCACGCGCAACAGCGCGGCGGAATCAACCGGCTGCCGCAGCGGGCCGGTGCCCGGCAGCCCGAGGCTGACGCCGTCCGAACGGCGAAGAGACTCTTGCCCCAGGTTCCAGCCGGCTCCCAACGCGCCGGCGACCGCCCCCAGCGCCAGCGTTCCGGCGGCGAGGCCTCCCGCGCGCGGCGCGAACCGCGGGCTCCGGTTCGCGCGGAGCCATTGGAGGGCCTCCCAAGAGCCGATCGCCGCCAGCGGTATCATGAGCACACAGCCCCAGGCAACCTGGCTTCCTGCCACGGGATAGGCATGGAGGCACTGGCCCAGCAGCAGGAGCAGAACCCAGGTCCGGGCCCGGTCCGCGTTCGAACCGGCCTCCCCGAGGCGCCAGGCCAGCGGCCAAAGCGCCGGTAGCGTCAGAGTGTAGAGACTGAACGAGACCAGCAGCGGCGGAGGCCGGACGAGGCAGACGACTACGCCGACGGTCAAGGCGATCCGCAGCACCGCTACAACCAGACCTGTCTCAGCGGGGTAGCGCCGACGTAAAGCAAGTGCCGTCGCCCACGAGGCGATCGACGCGGCCGTGTACCAGATCATGCCCGGCGGCCAAGATACCGGATGCGAGAACTTCACCGCATTCCGGAGCGGACCGAACAGGATGCCGTCGAACAGGTCCGGAAGGCCAGTACCCCGGGCGAGGGGAACGGCGAGTATGACCGCCCCCACGAGGGCGCCCGATAAAAGGGCGGGTATCGCCGGACGCGCGGTCAGATCCCCGGGCCCCTGCCCGGTGGCGGTCGCGACGACCGCGACCGCCGCAGCGCTCCACGTCAAGGCGAGCGTCAGCACCCATGGTTCCCCGAGTTTGTCCCGCATCAGCAGGAGCGGGAGGAGGACGCAGCCGACGAGCACCGCCGCGATGGATATCCGGCGAAGGGGTCCGGCGCGGAGGTGCAGCGAGTACCAAGCGACGGCTGCGAACGCGGCGAAGACGCCGACATTGATCTTGGTGAGAAGTAGCGCCGCGGTGACCGCCCCGATCAACGCCGCCCATGCCGCCGTATGTCCGCGGTGAAGCAGGACCCAGCCACCGGCGGCCGCGGCCGCCCCGAGAGCCACGATCAATCCTCCCGGGTGGCTTGGTTCACTGGTCATGACGAAGAGACAGGAAAAGGTCCCAGCCAGCGTGAGAATCCCTGCCGGAGCGCTGCGTGTCGCCCGGCCGGCGAGCGCCGCCAGGGCGAGTGCCACCAGCACCCAGAGGCAAAGAGTGACGACCCTTCCGCCGGCGTGGTTGAGGGGGACCCCTGCGAGGTGAAGGATCCAATGGACCACGAAGGGGAACGGCCCGTACTGGCTAAAGATCTCCCGGTACAGGGCTCCGCCCTCCGCGAAGTTCCGGTAGGAGATCAGCACGTAGCCCTCGTCGTCGTAGAACATGAACACCGCGAACATCGCCCGGGCGGCCAAGGCGACGAGGGCCGCAGTGAAACCCGCGGTGAGAAGCGTGACCAGCCATCGCGGCCGGGCGGAGACCGCGCGGTTCACGACCCGGAGGCGGCGCGGCCCTCGCCGGCGGGCGGCGCCGACTTCAGGATATAGTTCGGCCGGCGCTTCACCTCGTCGTAGATGCGACCGAGGTACTCGCCGAGGATGCCGATCCCGATGAGCTGCACACCGCCGAGGAAGGTGATGAGTGCGGCCAGCGTGGTGAAGCCGGTCGGGCTGCGCTCGAAATCGAGCAGGCGCCACAGCACGAAGAAGAGCCCGGCCGCGAAGCCGAGGCACGCCACCAGCATTCCCGCATAGGTGACAAGCCGCAGGGGCAGGTGGGAGAAGCTGAAGACGCCGTCGAGCCCGTACCGCACGAGTCGCCGCAGTGTCTGCTGCGGTCTGCCGGCGGCCCGCTCCCGTCGGTCGTACGGTACATCGGCGGTCGGAAATCCGATCCACGAGCGCAGACCCGGGAAAAACCGATGGTGCTCCGGCAGTGCGTTGAATGCCGCCACCGCGGCCGGGCCGAGCAATCCGAATGTGCCGGTGTTGGGCTCGACGGGGTGGTCGGACAACGCACCAAACACGCGGTGAAACATATCGAATCCGACGCGCCTCAGCCCTCGGTCCGCTCGCGACCGACGCACGGCACGCACCACCTGGGCACCCCGCTGCCATGCGGCCACGAACTCCGGAATCAGTTCCGGCGGATCCTGGAGATCCGCGTCCATCGTCACCACCGCCTCGCCCTCGCGGGCGCGGGCGAGGCCGGCGGAAAGCGCGCTCTGGAAGCCGAAGTTGCGGGAAAGCTCCACGAGCTCGAAGCGGGGGTCGCGCCCTGCCTGCGCACGCACCAACTCCGCCGTGCGGTCGCGGCTGCCGTCGTCCACCAGCACGGCCCGCCAGATACAGTGACGCCCTGCGTCGAAGACCGCCGATAGCCTCCGCAGCAGCTCCGGCAACACCGCCTCCTCGTTGAACACCGGTATGACGATCGTCACCCGGGGTCTGGTGGCGGCCTCGCTCATGCGTCTTTCAGCGCAGGAAGTTGTACTTGAAGATCGCCCAAAGCGCGCGGAAGCCGTCGCGCCAGCCGATCTTCTTCCCCTCCGCGTAGGTGCGGCCGTAGTAGCTGATGCCGACCTCGTAGATCACCACGTCGAGCTTCGCGACTTTGGCCGTGATCTCCGGCTCGAAGCCGAAGCGGTTCTCCTCGATGTTGATCCGCTGGATGACCTCCCGGCGGAACACCTTGTAGCAGGTCTCCATGTCCGTGAGGTTCAAGTTGGTGGCCATGTTCGAGAGCAGCGTCAGGAACTTGTTGCCGACCATGTGCCAGAAATAGACCACGCGGTGCGGCTGGCCGCCTTGGAAGCGGGAGCCGAAGACCACATCCGCCTTGCCGTCTGCGATCGGCTTCAAGAGCGCCGGGTACTCGTTCGGGTCGTACTCCAGGTCGGCGTCCTGCACGATGACCACGTCGCCCGTCGCCGCGCGGAAACCCGTGCGCAACGCGGCCCCTTTTCCTTGGTTCACCTCGTGGTAGATAACCTTGTCCACCAGCGGTGCGATCTGCGTGCGGAGCAGGTCGCGCGTGCCGTCGCGCGAACAATCGTCGACGATGATGATCTCCTTCTCCGCCACGGGTGCGGCCCGTACGCGGTCCACGATCGTGCGGATCGTCTTCGCCTCGTTGTAGCACGGAATCACGATGGAGAGCTTCATGGCGCCGGCGCGACGGTAGCCGGCACCGGGGGAGGGGAAAGCCAATATTCCGGCGCAGGCGCCGCACTTGACGCTCCTTTGCGCGGCCGGAGGATGCGTAGGTGCCCGCGGGTCCCCTTTTCTCCAAACAGCGTCCGCCCTACGCCTTGCTGGCGGTGGCGGCGCTGCTGGCTTTGGTCGCCGGTGCGGTGGTCTGGCAGATCGGACCCCACGCCGCGCTGGAAGAAGGGCGCCGGCTGTGGGGTATCGTGTTCGACGCCTGCGCGGGCGCCGGCCCGGGTGTCTTCTTCGGCGCCATGGCCGTAATGCCCTGCTTCGGTGTGCCCATGTCGCCTTTCGCGCTTTCGGCCGGACCGTTGTTTTCGGCGCGCCTCGGCACAGCCGCGGTGCTGGGCGCCGGGATCGCCGCGATCACCTTCAACCTGATCGTCACCTATTGGCTGGCCCGCCGCTGGCTGCGGCCCGTGCTCTCGCGGCTGGTGGAAAAACTCGGGCACCGGTTGCCCGAGGTGGAGCGGGGTGACGCGACGGACCTCATCGTGCTGTTACGCGTCACGCCGGGCATCCCGTTCTTCGTGCAGAACTACCTGCTCGGCCTCGCCGAGGCCCCTTTCGGACGCTACCTCGCGATCTCCTGCCTTGTGCAGTGGTCGTTCAATGTCGCCTTCATGTTGTTCGGTGACGCCCTGAGCCAGGGCCGCGGGCGGCTGGCGTTTTTCGCGATCGGGCTCGTGGCCGCGCTGGCGACGGGCGCCCACCTGCTGCGGCGCCATCTGGCGCGCCGGAAGGCGGCTGCATGAAGCTCGCGGAAAGCGGCCCGGAGGAGGCCCGGCCGGAGAGTGTCACGGAATTCACGCGGCGCGTGAAGGAGCTGCTCGAGGGCGGCATCGGGTCCGTCTGGGTGCGGGGCGAGATCTCGAACCTGCGGGTGCAGGCGAGCGGGCACGCGTACTTCTCGCTCAAGGATTCCGGGGCGCAGCTGAAGGCGGTGCTGTTCCGCGGCAACGCGGCGCGCCAGACCGTGCGCCTGCGCGACGGGTTGCAGGTCGTCGTTTTCGG
>CAXRGI010000167.1:0-2592 GCA_964229935.1 Opitutales bacterium | reverse complement strand
CCCCGTTCCGTCCACCTCGTCGGTCTGGCGCTGCTGTGCGCCCCCCTGGCACCAGCGGCCGAGGAGCCGCTGCGAGCGCGCGCCCTCTCCACGATGGCGAGTGCGACGGCCTTCATGCGTTCGATCGCGACGGAGGGCGGTTACCTCTGGCGCTACTCGCCGGACCTGAGCGAGCGCGCGGGCGAGAACGAGGCCACCCCCTCGCAGATCTGGGTGCAACCGCCTGGTACCCCGTCGATGGGCCAGGCGTTTCTGCGCGCGTGGGAGGTCACGGGTGAACCGGCTTACCTGGATGCCGCCAAGGCGGCGGCCGACGCGCTCGCGGCCGGCCAGCTGGAGTCGGGCGGCTGGGATTACCTGGTCGACTTTGACCCGGTCCAAGCGGCGCGTTGGTACCGCCGGACGGATGTCGGCCGCATTACTGCGACCGAGGCGGCGACGAGGCGCAACACCGCGACCTTCGACGACGACAACACGCAGAGCGCGCTGCGCCTCCTGCTGGCCGTGGCCGACGCGGCCCGTGGGGAGGCCGGCAACGCACGGGACGCCCGTATCGCGGCGGCACGGGACTACGGGCTCCGCCGCCTGCTGGAGGCGCAGCGGCCCAACGGCGGCTGGCCGCAGCGCTGGACCGGGGTCGTGGCGGACGCCCGGGAATACCCGGTGCAGCCGGCCCGTTTTCCGGCGGACTACGCGCGTGAGTATCCGAAGGAAAACTACATGGGGCATTACACGCTGAACGACAATACCCAGCGTGATTGCGTGATGACGCTCCTCGAGGCGGCGCGGCGCACCGGGCGGTCCGAGTACCGGGAGGCGGCGCTGCGGGGCGGGGATTTCCTGCGGCTCGCCCAGTTGCCGGAGCCCCAGCCGGTCTGGGCGCAGCAGTACAACGCGCGGATGGAGCCGGCCTGGGCGCGCGCCTTCGAGCCGCCGAGCGTCGTCTCGGGCGAAAGCGTCGGCGCGATCCGGCTGCTGATCGACCTTCATCTGGAGACGGGCGAGACCCGCTTCCTGGAACCGATCCCGAGAGCGATCGCGTGGTTCCGCCGCTCCGAGCTTTCCCCCGGCGTATGGGCGAGGATGTACGAGTTGCGCACCAACACGCCGGTCTATGGCGACCGCGACGGGAAGATAAAGTACCGCCTCGAGGATCTGAGCCCGGAGCGTCAGACCGGCTATTCTTGGCGCGGTCCGTACGGCTTCACGGCCGTGGAGAAATACCACGCCGAGATCGTCGCGGCCGGCCGCGAACGGGTGCGGGCGGAACGCGCGGCGGCGGCCGCGAAGGCGCTGACACCCGCGGCGCGGGCCGCGCGCGCCAAGGCGCTCGAGCCAAGGGTGCGGGAGATCGTTGCTGCCCTTGATGCCAAGGGCCGGTGGTTGGCGCCAGCGGGCCGCCGCAATCCGGAGCCTCAGATCACTACGAGCCAGTACATCACCAACCTTGGCGTGCTTTGCGACTACCTCGAGGCGGTGAAGTAGCCTCGCGCGGATTGCGCCGATGACGAGGTTTACGACATAGATGACGGTCTCGGTAGACAGCAGGTGGAGACGCCCGTGATGCTGATGCGGCGTTGCGCGTGGCAACAGGTTTTCACTTTCTCCATATAGGTTGTCGCCGCCGACCGGCGCACTTGCCTCGTCCCGCGGGTGGGCCGATGGTTTTCCCATGAGCAAGCCCTCCCTGCAGATGGTGCACGGCCAGCCCTCGTGGATCGTGCGTTCGAGCCATGTCCATGCCTGCCTGACGCGGCTCGGCGGGCATCTTGGTCCCGTTTCCTTCCGTCTGGGCCGCCGTACGGTGAGCCCTTTTTCCGTGGCGCCTTGGGCGGAGGAACCGGAGGCGCGGAGCACGATCCCGCTTCTGCGCGCCCTTCGCGGGGACTTCTTCTGCGCTCCCTTCGGCGGCAACGGCACGCCGTGGCGCGGCGAGCGGCATCCGCCGCACGGCGAGCCGGCCGGGGCGAACTGGCGGCTGGCTGGAGTCGAGCACGGCGACGACGCCGTGACGTTGCGCGCGCGGATGGACCTGCGGATCCGCCGCGGACGCGTCGAGAAGATCGTCCGCCTCCCCGAGGGCGAGTCCGTGGTCTACCAGCGCCATGTCATTTCCGGCGCACGCGGGCCGATGACGCTCGGGCATCACGCGATGATCAAGTTTCCGGAGCAGCCCGGATCCGGGGTGGTGAGCACCAGCCGTTTCCTACGGGCGCAGGTTTTCCCCGGTGAGTTCGAATCGCCCGAAAACCGCGGGTACAACGCGCTCAAACGCGGCGCCACCTTCCGTTCGCTCGCCAAGGTGCCGCTGGCGACCGGGGGTACGACCGACCTTTCGGTGTATCCGGCGCGGCGCGGCTTCGAGGACCTCGTCATGCTCACGGGCGACGCTGCGCTGCCGTTCGCGTGGAACGCCGTCACGTTCCCGGTGCAGCGCTACGCGTGGTTCGCGCTTCGCGACCCGCGCGTTCTGCGGCACACGGTGCTATGGATCTCCAACGGCGGCAGGCATTATGCGCCATGGAACGGTCGGCATACCGGCGTGATGGGAATCGAGGATATCACCGGGTATTTCCACCACGGTCTGGCGGA
>CAXRGI010000166.1:0-3351 GCA_964229935.1 Opitutales bacterium | reverse complement strand
TATGTCTCATGGCCGGGAGCCGAATCGCCGGCGGAATCTCCCTGGCGCGGCGTGCTCCTGCGGGGCAAGGGACCGCTGTGGCCCGGTCCACGCCGGGACAGCGCGGTGGCGGGAGCGGTGAAAGCCGCACTGGATCCGGCGGGGCGTTTCCCGGGACTGGAGGACTAACGATGCTGCACACGATCAAGGCGGAGGAACACGGCGCGCTGGGAGAGCCGATGGCGAAGGCGGTGCAGACCTGCGTGCATTGCGGATTCTGCCTCGCGGCGTGCCCCACCTATCAGGAACTGGGGCAGGAGATGGATTCGCCCCGCGGCCGCATCGTGCTGATGAAGCAGGTGCTGGAAGGCACGCTGCCGCTCGAGGCCGCGCAGCCGCACATGGACCGTTGCCTGGGTTGCCTCGCGTGCGAACCGGCGTGTCCGAGCGGCGTGCCCTACCGCGATCTCATCAGCCCGTTCCGGGCGAGGTTCGACGCGGCGGCGCCCCGGACGACCGCGCAACGATTCCGCCGCTGGGTGGCGGGCATGACGATCCCGTATCCGGTGCGGTTCCGGGCGGCGCTGCGGGGAGCGGCGGTCGGCCGCGCGCTCGGACCTCTGGTGCCGGCGGTTTTGCGCCCGATGCTGGAACTCGCGCCGGCCGAGGTGCCGCCCGCGGTTTCGTTGCCCGAAGTTTCCCCGGCGAAGGATGCCCGGCGCGCGCGCGTGGCCCTTCTGGCCGGGTGCGCGCAACAGGTGCTGGAGCCCGACATCAATCTCGCGACGATCGACGTCCTGACGCGGAACGGCGTCGAGGTGCTGGTTCCGCGGGCGCAGGGCTGCTGCGGCGGGCTCGCGTGGCACACGGGGGATCTGGCGGCCGCGCAGGCCGCGGCGCGCCGGAACCTCGACGCCTTCCCCGCCGACGTGGACGCGATCATCACGAACGCGGCCGGCTGCGGATCGGCGATGCACGAATATGCGCTGATCCTACGCGGCACGCCGGACGAGGCGCGCGCGAAGGCCTTTTGCGACCGCGTGGTGGACGTGAGTGTGTTTCTCGCACGGCTGGGGTTGAGGGAAAGGCCGGCCGGGTGGGCGGAAAAACGGTTGGTGGCTTACCACGACGCCTGTCACCTCGCGAACGCGCAGGGAGTGAGGGCCGAGCCGCGTGATCTGCTGCGGGCGATCCCGGGGGTGGAATTGCGCGAGATCGCCCACGCGCATCTCTGCTGCGGCAGCGCGGGCACCTACAACCTCGACCAGCCGGACATCGCCGCCTCCCTGGGCCGCCAGAAGGCGGACGCGGTCGCGGCGACCGGGGCCACGGTGGTCGCGACCGGTAACATCGGCTGCCTGACCCAGCTGAAGGCGCATCTCGCGCATCAGGGCCGGGCCATCACCGTGCGGCATACGCTGCAGGTGCTGCGCGACGCCTACGATTCCGCTCCCTAGCCGGCGGCGGGGCCGCCCTCAGGGCGAGGGCCGTTCCTCCTGCACTGAAAACCGCATGCGGCGCACGATGCGCGCCAGCAACCAAGGCATGAAGCGCTGCAGGTAGATGCCGGCGACCTCCCAGCCGCCCACGTGTACCTCGCGGCGTCCCCGGGCCACTCCGCGGACGAGCGCGCGGGCGCAGTCCTCCGGCGGAATACCGGAAAGGTGGGTGCCGTCGGTACGGCCGTGCTGCTCGCCGCGTGGTCCGAGAGCGTGGGTCGAGATGGCGGTGCGCACGTAGCCGGGGCAAACGAGCGTGACCTTGATCCCGTCGCGCCACAGCTCGGCGCGCAGGGAGTCAAAATAGCCGTGCAGGGCGTGCTTCGCCGCGGCGTAGGTGGAGCGGCCCGGCGTGCCGAGATAGCCCATGACACTGCTCACCACCACCACATGTCCGGAGCGCCGGGCGAGCATCGACGGCAGAACCGCCTTCGTGAGCGCGACGGGGCCGAAATAGTCCACCTCCATGATCAACCGCTCCACCGCCTCGTCGGCCTCGATCGCCCGCGCCCTTTGGCTCACGCCCCCGTTGTTCACGAGGATGTCGATGCGGCCTGTACTTTGCAGCACGCCGGCGACCAGCGAGGGAAACGTCTCCGGCCTCGCGAGGTCGAGCGGCAACGTCAGATGCCGATCCGGCTCGCGACAGGCCCGCCGCACGCGCTCCAACTCTCCCGCCCGACGGCTCGACAGGATGACGCGTGCGCCCTCCGCGGCGAAGGCGTGCGCGCAAGCCTCCCCGATGCCGGAGGAGGCGCCCGTGATCCAGACGACCTGGTCCTTGAATCGCATTCCTTGGGCTCAGTGGCCGTTCTTCACCCGGGGCGGGCGTCGCAGGGCGCGGGTTTCACCCGCCCTTCTTGCGGCCGGCTTTCGTGGCGGCGTCGCGATATTCCGGGCGTTTCTGAAGTTCGGCGAGATGGGGTTGGTATTCGGGGGAGGAGGGCCAGGGCCGCGTGGTCTGGTCACCGGGAAGCAGCCGACCCTCGGCGTAGTCCCGTCCGGCGACGCTGGCCTGCACCGATTCGTTCCAAGCGAGCAGCTCCTTGCCGAGGCGCGCCGCCAGCTCCGGCTGGGACGAGGCAAGGTCCTTCTCCTCCCGCGGGTCCGTCTGCAGGTCGTAGACCTCGAACTTGGGCTGGTTGATGTTCGGCGCGAGGATCTTGTACCGATTGCCGATCAGCGCGGCGCGGCGCGTGTGCCGGAAGCCCATCGGTTTCGGGCGCTCCTGGAGGTCGGCGGTGAAGAGGGGGCGGATGCTGATACCGTCGACCGGCGTGAGGAGCGCGGTCGCCGGCAGCCCGGTGATTTCGGCGATGGTCGGGAAGATGTCGAAGGTTCCCGCGGGATAGGAAGTCACCCGCGGCTTCGTGATCACCGCCGGCCATTCCACAATTCCGGGCACGCGCAAACCCCCCTCGTGGAGGGAGCCCTTGAATCCGCGCAGTTCACCCACCGTGCCGGGCCGGATTTCCGGCAGGCCGCCATTGTCGCTGCAGAACCATAGCAGGGTGTTTTCCGCGATTCCCAGACGCCGGAGGCCGGCGCGCAGTGAGCCGATGCTGCGGTCCATCGCGACCAGTTCCCCGTGATGGTTCCGCGAGTTGCGCTCCAGCGCCTCGAATCCGCGCATGTCCTCCTCGGCGGCGATCATCGGGCTGTGCGGCGAGCCATACCAGATGACGGTGAAGGTGGGACGGCCGGAGGGACGCACGTGCTCGAGGTGCTTCAACGCCTCGGCGACGACGATTTCAGAAGAGTCGCCCCGGAACTCCTCCCACTTGCCCTTGCGGCTGAGGACGGGATCGCGGTCGAAAAAGTTCGTGGCCGAGAGCCACTCCTCGAAGCCGAACGCGCCCGGACTGTGCGCATC
>CAXRGI010000165.1:0-19409 GCA_964229935.1 Opitutales bacterium | reverse complement strand
ACCGGCGCTCGCAAGGCAGCCCTTATTCAACGTATGGGCCAAAAGACCGCTTACGCTCACGTGGGTGATGTCGTCACTGTTCATATTAAAGAGAGCACGACCGACGCCACTGTGAAAAAAGGAGAGGTTGCGAAGGCTGTTGTTGTTCGCACCAAAGCTCCCATTCGAAGAGCGGATGGCAGCTACCTGCGGTTTGACAGCAACGCGATCGTCATCATCGACGCCACTAATAACCCCCGCGGAACCCGTATCTTCGGCCCCGTTGCCCGCGAGCTTCGGGCCAAGAACTTCATGAAGATCATCTCGCTTGCACCGGAGGTACTATAAAATGTCAAAACTCCATGTTAAACGCGGTGATCAGGTTGTCGTCATTGCTGGCGCCCAGAAAGGTAAGTCTGGGAAGGTGCTAGAAATCCTGGGTGCCTCCGGGCGGGCGCGGGTGGAGGGCCTCGCGATGATGAAGCGTCATCTCAAGAAGTCCCAGGAGCACCCCCAAGGCACGATCGCCGAGCGGGAAGGCTCCATTCACGTAAGTAACCTGATGCTTCAGGCGGTTTACGAATCCAGTGCAAGGCGTAAGAAGACTTCTGCCTCCGCCTGATTACAGCGGTTTTAACTCAATCGAACCACACCTAAGCGACCGGGGTCGGTAATCCCGGATCCGTACCATGAGCAACGTTCCCAGCCTCAAAAAAGCATATCAAGAGCAGGTAGTTCCTGAACTTGTAAAGAGTCGCGGCTACAAAAATCCTCATCAGGTCCCGAAGATCGTCAAAATTTCGATTAACACGGGTATCGATGCCGACGCTGATAAAAACCAGATTGCCGACATCCAGCGTGATGTTGCGTTAATAGCTGGCCAAAAACCTGTTCTGGCGAAATCTCGTAAGGCGATCGCCAACTTCAAGCTCAAACAGGGACAAGTTGTTGGCTGCCACGTCACTTTGCGCGGCGCCGCCATGTGGGAGTTTTTGTATAGGTTGGTCGCTGTTGCTTTGCCGACCATTCGCGACTTCCGCGGCGTGCCCTCTAAGATGGATGGTCAAGGTAATTACAATCTTGGGATTACCGACCATTCGATTTTTCCCGAGATCTCGATTGAGAACCTTAAAAAGCACATCGGTTTGGACATAACCATAGTCACGACCGCCCAGACGGACGACGAGGGTCGGGATCTCCTGCGTCTACTCGGGATGCCATTTCGGCGCACTGAGACAACCTCGAAAGCAGCTTAACCGAACCTCTCTACCTTATGCCTAAGACCTCCGCAATCGAGCGCAACAAGAAGCGCATCATGCTCGTCGCGAAGTTTGCAGCGAGACGG
Source organism: Opitutales bacterium (assembly GCA_964229935.1). Taxonomy (GTDB): domain Bacteria; phylum Verrucomicrobiota; class Verrucomicrobiia; order Opitutales; family Opitutaceae; genus ER46. The sequence goes on along the minus strand of CAXRGI010000165.1, from coordinate 18,085 downwards.
GCTGAGTTAAAGGCGACGCTCGCCAACCCCGCTACCTCTGACGCTGAATTTTTCGCTGCGCAGAAGAAGCTGCAGAAGCTCCCTAAAAACTCATCTCCAGTTCGGGTACGTAATCGCTGTTCACTCAGTGGTCGTCCACGTGCGTACAACCGCAAGTTCGGAGTATCTCGTATTCAATTCCGTGAACTCGCGTTAGCCGGCAAGATCCCCGGCGTTATAAAGTCCTCCTGGTAAAACTCTGGCCGGCGGGGGTCAAAAGGCCAGTCAGGCCTTAGGGATATGACCCGCTGGCTGCTCAAATTATACATCCACCATGACTGATCCGATTAGCGATTTTCTCACCCGGCTCCGGAACGCCTCCAAGGCTAGACTCGATGATTGTGTTATGCCTCATTCTCGATTGAAAGAGGGCATGCTCGGCATCTTGAAGAACGAGGGGTACATACTTGATTTTTCCACTGGAGTAGGGCCTGACGGTCACAGAACTCTTTCAGTCAAGATGAAGTATGTGGACGGAGTTCCCGCGATAACCGGACTCACGCGAGTGTCCACGCCAGGTCGCCGTCTCTATTTCGGCTACTCCGAAATTCCCCGTGTCCTTAATGGTTTAGGGATAGCGATTGTATCGACCTCACAAGGTCTAATGAAGGACGGCGACTGCCGGCGCAACAAAGCGGGCGGTGAACTTCTCTGCAACGTCTGGTAATGTTCCAACGAAAATAAACCCTTTAATTTCTCAACATGAGCAGGATCGGTAAACAACCCGTTCTGATACCCGACAAGGTCAAGGTCACCGTCACTGGTGGCACGGTTCTTGTGGAGGGCCCCAAGGGTAAGGTCGAGCGGACCTTCGCTCCAGCCGTAAAGGTCGCGGTGACTGACAAGAAGGTCACTTTTTCCCCGGCCGACGAAACACGCTTTGCGAACGCGATGTTTGGTACAGCGCGCTCGATTGTAGCGGGAATGGTCAAAGGCGTAACTGAAGGCTACGTCAAGGAACTCGAGATACAGGGCGTCGGCTTCAAGGCGAACTTGAAAGGAAGCCAGCTTGACCTCGCCTTGGGCTACTCACACCCGATTTTGATGGATATTCCTGCCGGCATAAAGGTTACGGTTACGGAGCAAACGAAGCTCAAGGTTGAGGGTGCAGACAAGCAGTTGGTCGGGGCTGTCACCGCTGAAATTCGTGGCTACTATCCGCCCGAGCCCTACAAAGGCAAAGGTGTTCGCATTGTCGGAGAACGCGTGCGTCGGAAGGAAGGTAAGACCGTCGCCTGATCGAGGAAAAACGAATCATGAATACAATCAACAAGGCGCGTCTGCTGCAAAACCGCCGCTGGCGCATCCGGAAGAAGGTCTTCGGAACCGCCGTCCGGCCACGTTTGTCAGTTCGCTTCACCACCAAGCACATTTATGCCCAAGCGATCAACGACGACGCTGGCACCACGCTCGTCTTTCTCTCGAGCCTCGATGCCGTTCTGCGCCAGCAGAAATTGAAGGCGAATATCGCAGGTGCGAAATCCCTCGGTGTGGCTTTTGCCGAAAAGGCCAAAGCCGCTGGTATCACGGCCGTTGTTTTCGACCGGAGCGGCGCCCCGTATCACGGGAAGGTCAAGACATTCGCAGACGCTGCCCGCGAAGGCGGGCTGAAATTCTAAGTAACGCATGAGCACCGAGAATTCCTCGCCAGACACAGCCGTAACAGCCCCAGAATCCGTCGCAGTTGCCGCCGAGCGGCCCCAGCGTGAACCCCGTGGTGGGTCACGGGGCCTTGGTTCTCGTGGGCCGCGCCGCGACTCCGGTCGTCGTGACTCCAGGGAGAAGCCGGCGGAGGGCGAAGGCCCTTCAATGATCGAGAAGGTCGTGTTTATTAACCGCTGTGCAAAGGTTGTGAAGGGCGGACGCCGCTTCTCCTTTGCTGCCCTGGCAGTGGTGGGTGACGGCAAGGGTCGGGTTGGAATTGGTTACGGCAAGGCCAACGAGGTCCCTGATGCCATCAAAAAGGGCACCGCCAACGCGCATAAGCATTTGGTTTCGGTGAAGCTAAAGGGCGATACGATTCCCCACGACGTTTTGGGCGAGTATGACGGTGGGCGCGTTCTGCTCCGTCCGGCATCGCCTGGCACTGGTCTGATCGCTGGAGGTGGTGTACGAGCAGTGCTTGAGGCCGCCGGTATCAAGAATATATTAACAAAGTCAATGGGGTCATCCAATCACATTGCTGTCGTGCACGCGACGTTGAACGGGTTGCTCCGGCTTCGCTTGGCGGACGACGTGGCGCGCTTACGCAAATCGGCCTGAAGTTAACTTATTTTTAATCCGAGTCGCCGGTCTAGTATTACTAATACCGTCGGCGCCCCCCAAACAGGAAATCCTATGAAACTCCACGAACTTAAGAATGTCCCGGGTGCAGTGCACCGGAAGAAGCGTGTTGGTTGCGGCGAAGGCGGCGGTAGGGGTAAAACCTCCGGGCGCGGCGGCAAGGGTCAGACGGCTCGTTCCGGCGGGAGCATACGCCCGGGGTTCGAGGGCGGTCAGATGCCCCTCTACCGTAAACTTCCGCACCGTGGATTCAACAATTTCAACCATCGGGTGGAGCCGGCAGTGGTAAATGTCGCAGACCTGAACGGGCTCCCGGCCTCGGTCAAGGAGGTCACCACGGACGTCCTGTCCCAGCATGGACTCCTTCGTGCTGGTGAGAAGCTGGTCAAGGTTCTCGGTGACGGCGATATTTCCAGACCGCTGAAGGTCACGGCTTCTCGTTTCTCAGCATCAGCCAAGGAAAAGATCGAAAAGGCGGGTGGGCAGGCCGTTGTTGCCTGAACTGCTCGGGCTCTGTTCCGGCGACTTAGTTCGGTCCAAGCCACCCTGCCTGCGCTGCAGAATCAATAGTCCTAATCTCTACCGTGTTTTCCGCCTTTTCTAACTCCCTGAAGATACCGGAGCTTCGCTCACGTATTTTCTACACCCTTTCCCTACTATTCGTCTCTCGGGTCGCGTCGATTATCCCTCTCCCGGGCATTGACCCGCATCCGCTTCAGAAGTTTTTCGCCGAGCAAGCGTCCTCCGGCGCAGGGAACCTGATCGGCTTATACAATATGTTTACCGGCGGAGCGCTGACTAAGGGAGCCATTGCCGCCTTGGGCATCATGCCCTACATCAGTGCGTCTATCATTTTCCAGCTGATGACCGCGGTGGTTCCAGCTCTTAGTCGCCTGCAGCAGGAAGGGGATGTTGGTCGCCAAAAGCTGACCCAGTATACGAGGTATGCGACGGTGCTGATCTGTTTGATCCAAGGCACCCTGCTTATTTTAGCCCTGAACAACCCTGGACAGTTGTTCCCAGGTTATGATGTGGCGACCTATGGCCCGATCGTGATCGTTAGCAAGTGGAGCTTCATCCTGACCTCGGTGATTTTCATGACCGCGGGTACCATGCTGCTGATGTGGCTCGGCGAGCAGATAACCCAGCGTGGTATAGGCAACGGAGTCTCGCTTGTGATTACGGTGGGACTTTTGGCTGACCTTCCGGGTGCTGCGCAGCAGACCTACAGTCTTTTTTTCCGTCCGGTTGGCACTGGAGCAAGTCTCGGCCTTCCGCAGGCGGTTATCATGGTGGCGCTCTTCTTGATCGTGACGATGGGTATTATCGCGGTTGTGCAAGGACAGCGGAAGATTCCGGTGCAGTATGCCAAGCGGGTGGTTGGAAACAAAGTGATGGGAGGTCAGAGTTCATTCCTTCCGCTGAAGGTTAACTATTCGGGCGTGATGCCGGTTATCTTCGCCAGCGCGATCCTCCTTTTCCCCCAGCAGATATTTTCGTGGATCGGCGCTACCTACCAGTTGAAGTTCCTGACCGAATTTTCCCAAAACTTGCTCCGCGGCCACTGGACCTACTATTTCATCTATACTACCCTGATCCTTTTCTTTAGCTACTTCTGGGTGTCAGTTATGTTTAAGCCGATCCAGATCGCCGACGATCTTAAGAAGTACGGAGGCTACATTCCTGGAGTTCGTCCCGGTGAACCGACCGCTCAGTTCCTCGACTTCATCATGACTCGGCTGACTCTGGCGGGGGCCATCTTCTTGACAGTCATTGCGATCATGCCGGATGTCCTGCTGTTTGAGTTGAATGTACCCACGCGAATCGCTTACTTCTTCGGCGGAACGGGAATGCTCATTACTGTCGGTGTCGTTCTCGATACCATGCGTCAGGTAGAGACATTCCTCCTCCAGCGTCACTACGATGGTTTTCTTCGGAAGGGTCGGATTCGGGCCCGTAGCGCCGGTCCGCAACAGGGTGCTTCAGGTGAGGCCCTAAGCCAGGAGGCAGTTTTGAAACTCGCCCTACCGATGCTTGGATTGCTGGTCTTGGGTACGGCGATCTGGGCCTACAAGGCTTTCCTAAAATAATTCCTTTACTCGCGGCGACGTGGCCGGCACCCTTAGCTCCTTTTCGGGTGCTGGTCCCGGTAAAAAAGCCAAGTTCCTTATAATCGGGTCATCAGATTCTGGCGTTTCAGCGCTGATATCCCGTTTTAGTTCTTTGAATTTAGAGCACGTCTCCCCGGTCCTGCTGAAGGTGCCGGGGATTTCGCGCCGTGCGGTCTCAACCGCTGCGGATGAAGTGTCCCGGCTAGCGCTGATGCGCCGCTGGTTCTTCGCGCGCAAACCTGACGCGGGTTTTGTCCTGACGGGCTTCCCGGCTACGTTGCTCCAAGCCAGAGTGTTTGACGAATGGATGGACGCCCGTGACGAAAACCTTAGCGCGGTTTTCTTTCTCGGCGAGACTCCAAATCCAGTGGTTAATCACTATCGTGTACTCGGTCTTCTCGCGGAGGCGGAAGTCCTTCATCTCTCATGAACATTCCGATCAAGAATCGGGAAGCGATCACGCGGATGCGGGAAGTGTGTGCCATAGCCGCCACAGTGCTTGAAAGCCTCAAGCCACTCGTGAAGCCCGGGGTCACGACGCAGGACTTGGAAGAAGCAGGTCGCCGATTGATCGCCCGACTAGGTGCTCGGAGCGCCTGCCATGGATATCAAAGTGGCTCCCGTCGCTACCCAGCCCACACCTGCATTTCAGTGAACGATGAGGTCGTTCACGGCATTCCTTCCTTACGAAGGGTACTGAGGGAGGGGGACCTCGTTTCGCTAGATGTTGTCGTCGAGTACGGGGGCTTCATCGGCGACAACGCCTGCACTGTGCCGGTAGCCCCCGTGAATGGCGCTGCGGAAAGACTCCTTCGCGTCACAAGTGAAGCCCTTGAATTGGGGATTCGCGAGGCGATCGTCGGAAATCGGATTGGTGACATTTCCCACGCGATCCAGCGCCACGTAGAGTCGAACGGTTTCAATGTCGTCCGCGATCTGGTGGGCCACGGTGTCGGTGCCCGGATGCATGAGCCGCCTGAAATACCGAACTTCGGTCGCCGCGGAACGGGAGACCGAATCCGTCCCGGAATGACTTTGGCAATCGAGCCGATGGTCAACGCGGGCGAATACCGCACCAAGACGTTGCCTGACGGGTGGACGGTCGTCACTTACGATGGATCGCTTTCCGCCCACTTTGAGCACACCATCCTTACCACGGAGGAAGGACCGGAAATTCTGACCCGGCCTCGACCGCTTCCAGCTTCCTGATCATTCTCAACCTTTCCAACAACTCCTAACCAGTACCTAACACCATGCCTCGTCTTCTCGGCGTAGAAATTCCCGCCAAAAAGAAAGTCGCGTACTCGCTCCGTTACATCAACGGGATCGGTCCGACGCGTGCCGATCTCCTAGTGAAGGAAGCCGGCTTAAACCCGGAAATGCGGGCTCAGGACCTCACCGAGGAGCACCTGAACAAAATCCTCAACATCATCACCGAGCACAAATGGGTTCTCGAAGGTGATCTACGTCGTGAAATCGCGGCGAACCTCAAGCGCCTTCAGGCGATCAACTGTTATCGGGGGATCCGCCACCGTCGCAGCCTCCCGGTCCGCGGTCAGCGCACCAGCACCAACGCCCGCACCCGCAAGGGCCCGCGCAAGACCGTTGGTGTCACCAAGGCTAAAGAAACCGCTTAAGATTTTATAACCATGGCTGAAGAAAAGTCCGCCCCCAAGAAAGAGAAGCCCGCCAAGGCCGCCGCCGAAGGCGCGTCCGCCGCACCCTCCGAGAAGAAGGCGCGTTCTCCCAAGGCTGCTGCTGCAGTAGAGAAGCCCGTCGCGGCTGGCTCCGTTGCCCCCGATGCCGCCCCGGCTCCCGCCGCCGAGCAAAAGCCGGTTGAAATGGTACACGGCGTCGCCCGCCAGCCGACGGCCGAAGAGCTCCTCAAGGAGGAATTGGGTGCCATCAAGGTTCGCAAGGCCAAGGGCTCGAAGAATGTCACCTCCGGCATCGCTAACGTGCTCGCCTCGTTCAATAATACCATTGTCTCGATCACCGACCTGAAGGGCGCCGTTATCTCGTGGTCAACCGCGGGTAAGTGCAACTTCCGGGGGTCCCGCAAGTCGACGGCTTATGCCGCTCAAGTCGTCGCTCAGGACGCCGCTCGCAATGCCATGGCGCACGGGCTCAAGGATGTTGTCATCCGTGTCTCGGGTCCCGGTCTCGGTCGCGATTCCGCGATCCGCGCCCTCCAGGCCGTTGGTCTTGAGATCACCTCCATTGTTGATGTCACGCCTATCCCGCATAACGGCTGCCGTCCGCGCAAGCGCCGTCGCGTCTGATCAACCGCGGTAACGCGTTCCGTCTCAACCTCATCCAGCTTCAAATTTCCCAGTCATGGCTCGTTATACCGGCCCCACCACCCGCATCAGCCGCCGCTTCGGCCAGCACCTGCTTGGCTCCGGCAAGGCCCTCGAGCGCCGCGGTTATCCTCCCGGCCAGCATGGTCCGAAGATGCGCCGCAAGGTCTCGGAGTATGCCGTCGGCCTCAACGAAAAGCAGAAACTCCGTTTCATCTACGGACTGCTCGAGCGTCAATTCCGCCGCGTGTTTGAGCTCGCCAAGCGCGAGCGCGGCGTGACTGGCGAGCGTTTCCTGCAGCTCCTTGAGACCCGGCTTGATAGCACCGTTTATCTTCTGGGCCTCGCCAAGACCCGCGCCGCCGCCCGTCAGTTCGTGAACCACGGCCACATCCGCGTGAACGGACACAAGGTCGATATCGCGAGCTACAACGTGCAGGCTGGTGACGAGATCGAGGTGAAGAACACGCCCGCGTCCCGCCAGCTCGCCACGCGCTGCCTTGAGGAAAACAGGATTCGTAACGTCCCCGGGTGGCTTTCCATGAACCCGGAGAACTTCAAGGCCACCGTGGTGCGTCTACCCACCCGTGAAGAGATGACACAGGAAATCAACGAGCAGCTCATCGTCGAGTTCTACTCGCGCTTCTGAGTCGCCGTTCTCCAGCTCCGCGCTCCCTCCCAACTTCAGGACTCCCCGCCATGCCAAAACGCCTCGGAAAGTTCGAATTGCCCAGCAAGCTCACCAAGGTCGAGGAGGGCTCCACGCCCACCTATGCGAAGTTCATCGCCGAGCCATTTGAGGCCGGCTATGGCCACACGATCGGCAACTCCCTACGCCGGGTACTGCTCAGCTCCATCGAGGGTGCGGCGATCTCCTCGATCAAGATTGACGGCGTCAATCATGAGTTCCAGTCGATCGATGGTGTGGTCGAGGACGTCACCGACATCGTCCTCAACCTCAAGAAGATCCTCATCGTCTCGCAGAAGCGCGAACCGGTCAGCCTTCTGATCAAGACGGCCAAGACGGGTGTTGTCACCGCTGGCGACATCCAAGCCGACGCCAACATCCAGATCGTCAACCCCGATCAGGTAATCTGTACCCTCGACCACAAGCGCGCTTTCGAGGCCGAGATCGAGATCAAGACCGGTCGCGGCTACTGGCCCGGCGAGAGCAACAAGAAGGAGGAACAGGCGATCGGTGTGATCCCCGTAGACTCCCTCTTTTCCCCGGTGCGTCTTGTGAAGTACGCCGTTGAGGCGACCCGTGTCGGACAGATCACCGACTACGACAAGCTCATCCTTGAGGTCTGGACCGACGGCCGCATCACTCCTGACGACGCCCTCAAGCAGTCGGCCTCAATCCTCAAGCACCATCTGGACGTTTTCGACCGCGTCAGTGAGGAACAGTACGAGTTTGAGAGTCAGCAATCCGAGGTCAGCGAGGAGCAAAACAAACTCCGGAAGTTGCTGAACATGTCGGTCAACGAGATTGAGCTCTCCGTCCGGGCCGCGAACTGCCTGAACAATGCGAACATCACCACGGTCGGCGAGCTCGCCATGAAGACCGAGCAGGAGATGCTAAAGTACCGGAACTTCGGCAAGAAGTCGCTTAACGAGATCAAGGAGAAGCTCGAGGCGCTGGGTCTTTCGCTCGGTATGAAGTTCGACGAGCGTCTTCTTGATACCAAGAAGGAAGCCTGATCGTCAGCCAGGCCCCCCGGTCCGTCGCGGCCGGTGGGTCCGGGGCACCCTAAACTTAACGGGCCCTCGCGCCGTCCGGCGTCGCGCCACGCTGCGGCCGGATTGCCGATCGGGGGTCTGAACCAAAACCACAATGCGTCATAACAAACACCATGCCTCCCTGGGCGTGACCCGCGAACACCGTCGCGCGATGTTGTCCAACCTCGCCGCTTCGCTGATCGAACACGGTCGCATCCAGACCACCCTCACGAAGGCCAAGGCCCTGCGCCCCTTCATCGAGAAGATCATCACCAAGGCCAAGCAGGCCGCGGCCAAGACCGAGCGGAAGGACGCCATTCACCTCCGGCGCCTAGCCCTCGCCGACATCCGTGATGAGAACGCCGTCACCAAGCTGTTCAACGAACTGCACAAGGAGTTCGCGAATCGCAATGGCGGCTACACCCGCATCTACAAGCTGGGGCCCCAGCGCCAGAGCGACGCCGCGGAGCTCGCCCTCATCGAGTTCGTCAAGGCAGACGACCAAGGCTACAAGAAGTCCAAGGGTCGCCGTACGGCCAAAGCCAAGGCCCCAAAGGCCGCTGAAGCCGCGCCGGCGGCCCCCGCCGCGGACGCACCGAAGGCCGAAGAGCCCAAGGCCTGAGCATCTGATTCCTATCACAACGCGCCGGACTTTTGTCCGGCGCGTTTTTTTGTCGCCGTTGCCGAACGTGCGGCGATTTCCTCGCCCGGATGTTTGATTTCACCGCGGCCACGTTGGTCTACTGCGCTCTGGTTGGAGTCCTCTTTCTGGGCCTTTGGATCTACCACGACCGGCGCGATTACGGGCGCTACGATAAGGCGCGTCGGCGTTCCGCGTTCCATTGCATCCGTTGCGACGCGATCTATGCGCTGCCGGGTGCTGGAGTCGAACTGGGGGAGTGCCCGAAGTGCGGGCATCGGAACTCGCGGTTGCGCTTCTGAGCGCCGCCCTTCCCGTTGCGATCCATGGTTTCCACTTCCCGCGCTGACCCTTACGATCGCCCGCCCAACTGGTGGCAGCGTCGAGGTCGCGAGGTCGTAGCCGCGGTGGTCTTCGTCGCGACCGTGGTGCTAACGGTTCTGGCATTTCCTCCCTTCCGCTTTCCCGAGGCGGCTTACGCTATGCTGCTGCCGGGAGTTCTGTGGGCCTACACCCGCCCGGGTTTCCGGCTATACGCTTCTACCATGCTGGCGGCACAGGCAGTGGCTTGGACAATCCTGCTGAGCTGGCTGCACCATGTGACTTGGTTCGGGTGGCTCCTGCTAGGGCCGTTCATCGGAGTCTGGGTGGGAGTGTGGTACCTTGCCGTGTGGTGGATGATGCCGAGGATCGTCGGCCGACCGATTCCCCCGCGGCTTCTGGCGGTACTGGGTTTGGCGGGGGCGTGGGTTGTCGTGGAGTGGAGCCGGAGTTGGCTGCTTGGCGGTTTCCCTTGGCTACCACTTTCTGCGAGCCAATGGGAGCGCACCAGCATCCTTCAGATCGCGGCCTACACCGGCGCGGGCGGAGTCTCCTTCGTCCTCGTGATGATGAACCTTGGATTCGCCGCTTACGCTCATCGCCTCTTCCGCGAGCGGGCGGCCGGAATCAACAAGCGTAGCCAGGAGTTCTTCCTCGCCCTGTTTCTCCTGATGGTGTGCGTGTGCGTGCACTTCCAGGAATCGTTCAACCGCCGGGGGCATGTGGTGCCGTTCATGCGCGTGGCGTTGGTGCAGCCCAAGATTCCCCAGGAGGTGAAATGGGACCCGGCGCGGGCCCCGGGTATTATGGAGGTGCTGACCTCGACCACGCTCGAGGCCGCCGCCGCGCAGCCGGACGTGATGATCTGGCCCGAAGCCGTGACGCCTCTCGCCGTGAGGGGCGACGAGAGTGCAAAGGCGTTCGTGGAGGCCCTCGTGCGGCGGGCCGGCCGGCCGCTGCTGCTGGGGTCGATTGCCGTCGAAGCACGGGGAAGCGCGGAGGAGTCCTGGTTCAACGGGGCTTTTCTTGCCACCCCGGCGGAGGGAGTGGCCGCCTCCTACTACGCCAAGCGCAAGCTCGTGCCTTTCGGCGAGTATGTGCCCTTTCGCCCTCTGCTCGGATGGCTGGAAAAAGTGGTTCCGGTCGGCGGCGACTTTCTGCCCGGTGACTCCGCGACACCCATCCTGGCGCCAGTACGAGGGGAGCCGGTGGCTTTCGGTCCCCTCATCTGTTACGAGGACACCTATCCGGAGTTGGCCCGGCTCAGCGTGCTCAGCGGAGCTGGCGTCCTCGTCGTTTTGACCAACAACGGTTGGTTCGGCGAAGGCGGTGCGGCCGAGCAGCACGCCGCCCACTCGGTGCTGCGCGCGGTCGAAACCCGGCGCCCGGTGCTCCGCTGCGGCAATGCCGGCTGGAGCGGGTGGATCGATGAATTTGGAGTCGTGCGTACGGTGCTATCCGACCCGGAACGAGGGATTTTCTTCCGAGGTAGCCGCACGATCGAACTCTCGCGCGACGCGCGTTGGATCGATCGTACCAGTTTCTATGTCGAGCACGGCAATTGGTTCGTCGCGCTTGCCGCTTTGCTGGCGCTCGCGGGCTGGTGGATCATCCGCTCCGGAGGTCCGCAGGCAAACGGCAACTGAGCCCCGAAAGACCCATCCGCCTGCCGGATCAGCCGAGGGTGATTTCGCCCTCGGCGAGCCGATGCAGATAGAGCGCCGCGACCTGCGCACGGGGGGCGATGCTCGGGGTGACGATGAACTCGCGGTCGCTGTGGAGTTGGTCACCGATCGGGCCCACGCCATCGAGGTTGGGCAGGCCGTACTCCGAGAGAAAATTCCCGTCGGACGCGCCGCCCGTGTGAACCCAGTTGAACGGGGTGAGTCCCAGGTCGGCGGCCGCCGAGCGCCAGCCCGCGTACACTTTCTCCTCCACTGGGCCGCATTCCTTGGGCGGACGATTGAACCACCCCTTAAGCTCCAGTCGGAACCCGTCTCGGCCGTCGATCGTTGCGGCGAGGGCCGCGATACGACGTTCCAGTTCCGCCCGGTCGACCGAGGTTGTCACGCGCACGTCGAGTTCGGCTTCGGCGAAGTCGGGCACGACGTTCGTGGCCGGCCCTCCGCCGCGTATGCTGCCGACGTTGAGCAGCACTCCGGGGATCTCGCCGGGGAGCCGTGCGGCGGCCAGCAGGAACTCCGACAGGCCGAGGATCGCGTTGCGTCCATCGTTTGGAATCTTGGCCGCATGGGCCGCGCGCCCCCGGCAGGTCACGCGGTAGCCGCCGGTTCCTTTGCGGGACTTCACGATGTCCCCGTTGGGACGCGCCGGTTCGAAAACGAGGCCAACATGGTTGCGGCGCGCGGCCGTCTCGAACAGCGGACGGCTGCCGTGGGAACCGGTCTCCTCGTCGGGCGTGAGCAAAACCTCCCAACCTAGCCGGTTGGCGTGGGGCGTACGCTCAAATGCCTGCAGGCAGGCAAGCATGGTCAGAAGCCCTCCCTTCATGTCGATCACCCCCGGTCCACGCAGGGTCGACGCATCGGGACGCGTGCAGCGTTGAAAGGGATCGTTGGCCTCGAAAACGGTGTCGAAGTGGCCGCTGAAAAGGATTCGCACCGGCGAGGAGGGCCGCATCACGAGTCTTAGCGCGCGGGCGGTGCCGGCGCATTCAGGCTCATCGACTGTGGCGCCGGGGAACGAGGATTCGAACGCCCTGCGGAGCGCGGCCCGCATCCGGTCAAGGCCGGCGAGGTGTCCCGAGCCCGAGTTGATATTTGACCAAGCTTCCAGGAGGTCGACCAGTTCCGGGGTTCGCGCGGGCAGGGAGGCGATGGAGGAGGGGACGTTCACGGTATTATCCCCACGTGATGAAGCCGGGTCTCCGGCGCCAGCAACCTAGAACGAAACTTTCCCGAGCCTTCGTCGCCAGCGGGTCGCGGCGTCCCGCGCCGTGGGCTCCCCGCGTCGGTCACGCCAACGCCGCGATCTTTTCCCGCAGGTGCGTGAGCCGGAGCTTCGATTCCGCGTTGCGCACGGCCATCGCGTAGGCCGCCGGCTCGCCGACGATGAGCACCTTCTTTTTTCCGCGGGTGATCGCGGTGTAGAGCAGGTTGCGCTGCAGCATCATGAAGTGCGCCTTGAGCAGCGGCACCACGACGACCGGATACTCGCTGCCCTGGGACTTGTGGATGCTGATGGCGTAGGCCAACGCCAGATCCCCAAGCTCGCCGCGCTCGAACCCGTGCCGCGTGCCGTCAAACTCCGCCTCGATCGCCGCCTTGCCGGAGTCCACCGCCACCACCGTGCCGATGTCACCGTTGAAGAGTCCCTTGTCGTAGTTGTTGCGCAGCTGGATCACCTTGTCACCCGGCCGGTACTCGGCCCCGGCCGCGCGCAGGCCGCGCGCGTGGGGGTTCAACGCCTCCTGCAGCCGCGCGTTGAGGTTCGCTACGCCCGCCACGCCTTTGTGCATCGGGGCCAGCACCTGCACATCGTTCACCGGGTTGAACCAGTGCCAGTGCCGCGGCACGTGCTCCGTGCAGATCGCGATGATCTTCCGCACGCAATCCTCCGCGTCCGCCGCGGGCACGAAGGTGAGGTCGCTCCAGGCGGGAATCTCCGCGACGCCGGCCGCTCCCGGCGGTAGCGCCGTCTCCCCCGCGTTCACCGCGTGCGCGGTCGTCACGATCCCGCTCTGGCCCTTCTGGCGGAAGATCACCGCCAGCTTGGTCACGGGCACGCGCCCCGTCGCGATCAGGTCCTTCAATACATTGCCCGCGCCGACGCTCGGCAGCTGGTCTGTGTCCCCGACCAGCAGCAGGTGCGAGCGGGACGGCACCGCCTGCAGCAGCGCCGCCGCGAGCCGCGTGTCGAGCATGGAGGCCTCATCTACCACAAGGAAATCCGTCGCCAGCGGCGAATCCTCGTTCGCGCTGAACCCGCCCTTCGACGGGTCGTACTTCAGCAGCCGATGGATCGTGGACGCGAATCCGCCTGTGGTCTCGGCCAGTCGCTGCGCTGCGCGGCCGGTCGGCGCCGCCAGGTGCACCCTCGCCCGCTTGGCGCGCAGGATATCGACCAGCGCCCGCAGGATCGTCGTTTTACCCGTGCCCGGACCGCCCGTGAGGATGGACACCTTGGAGCGCAGCGCGCTCCGCAGTGCCTCGCGCTGCAGGTCCGCGAACGCGAAACCCGCGCGTTCCTCCGCCCATTGCACGGCCGCTTCGACCTTGATCGGTGGTAGCCCGCTCGTCACCCGCCCCAGGCGGGTCGCCGCGGCCGCGATCCGCTGTTCGGCGCGATCGTTGTGCGGGAGTTGGATCATCGCCGAGCCGGGCAGGGGAGCCCCGCCCGTCTCCGCGGGCGTTTCAAATCGGCTCAGCGCCTTCGCCGCCACGAGCGCGTCGATGCGTGCCGCCACGATCTCCGCGCTCGTCGCCAGCATCTCCGCCGCGTGGTCCGCCAGCTCCGCTTCGCGCCATCCCGTGTGGCCCTCCTCCTGCAGTTCCTCCAACGCGAACACGATACCGGCGTCCACCCGGGGTGGCGCGTCGTTCGCGAAGCCCAGGTTGATCGCGATGCGGTCCGCCGTGCGGAAACCGATGCCGTCGATCTCCCGCGCCGCGCGGTAGGGCTCCGTCTCCAGCACGCGTCTGGCCGCCCCGCCGAAATGACGCACCAGCTTGACGCACTGCGCCGGCGTCACCCCGTAGGTCTGCAGGAAAATGTACAGCTCGCGCTCCGAGCGCTTGGCGTCCCACGCCACCTTGATCGCCGCCGCGCGCTTCTTTCCGATTCCGTCCACCTCCCGCAGGCGGCCCGAGTCCTCGCTGAGCACCCGCAGCGTGTCGGTGCCGAAGGCCTCGACGATCTTGTCCGCGTAGACTGGTCCGATCCCCTCGACCAACCCGCTGCCGAGGTACTTGCGGATGCCGTGCACGCTGGAGGGCAGCTCGCTGCGGAACGCCGCCACCTTGAACTGCGCGCCGTGCTGGGCGTGCCGCGTCCATTCTCCGTTCAGGTGTAGCGTTTCGCCGCATTCGACGCCGGGCAACGTGCCGACCACCGTCACATGCTCCGGTTTCGGCCGCGCCGGTCCGCGCGGCCCGGCCGGCGCGTCAGGCCGAAGCTCCGCGATCGTGTAATGGTTCTCCTCGTTGAGAAAAATGATCCGCTCGATGACCCCGGTGAGGGTCTCGGCGGCGGAAGAAGGTTCGGCGGGCACGGCGTGGAGGCAGTCATCCTGCGGTGGGTAGGCCGCATTTCAACCCGCGGCCGCGAACCGCCGCCGGCGCCGGGATCAGTCTCTGTCGGTCCTCGTCGCGTCGCGGGCTGCGCCCAGCGTGTCGGTCATGACCTTGATCTCGCGCCCCGCCTTCCAGCCCACGTAAAACACGAGGAATCCGTACCACAGGATCGAGGTGAAGATGAGGACAGCCCAGAAGATCACGAGTAGGGGGTTCATGGAGCGGAAGCGGGCTTGGCGGGGGCGGGGGAGAGCAGCGAGCCGGCGATCATGCCGAGCGCGGCGAGGGCGAACGACGACGCGCCGGCGACCTCCGGCGCGATCTTGAACTTGGTGCCGAGCACCAGGAAAACCAGCGGACCAACCGCCCCGAGCACCAGCGCGGCCGCGGCGCCCGTGGCGTTCGCGCGGGGCCAGTAGAGGCCGGCCACCAAGAGCGTGAATACGCTGGCGAGGTAGATGTTGCCCGTTACCGCGAGGTAGTCCCACGCGTTGCCCGGCAACTCATACCACAGACCGTAGAACAGCAGGAAAACCGCGATGCCCAGCACGAGCAGGCGCGTCAGCAGCAGTTGCCCGCGGGGTGACAGCGGCCTCCTCAGGCAGGGCGTCACGAGGTCGTTGTAGATGACCGTCGCCCAAGTGAGCATGTAGCCGCTGTCGGTCGACATCTCCGCGGCGAGCATCGCCGCCACGACGATGCCGATGATTCCCGCCGGCAGTACGATGCTCAGGAAGTGCGGCATCGCGGTCAGGGTGGTCAGCCCTTCCGGCAGTCCGCCATTGCGCGTGAACCACACGAGGGCCGCGGCTCCCCATAGTCCCGGCAGGAGGAAGCGTCCGACGAAATAGAACGAGGTGCGCGTGTACATGCGCCGCGCGGTCGCGGCGTCGCGGGCCGCCAACACACGGCTGATCTGCGTTTGCCAGGTGGTCGCGCAAGCGACCTGGAAGACGAACTGCCACACGAGGTAGCCCCAGCCGAAGCTGGTCGCGTGCGTGGGGTCGTAGGGGTGCGCCTTCAGGGTCCCTGCGCTCCATGCAGACTCCAACCCGGTCAGGAGATCGCTCCAACCTATGTGCAGGATCACAAGTACCGAGGTGACGACGATGCCCACACCCATCACCAGAAACTGCAGGTAGTCCGTCACCAGCACCGAGAGCATCCCTCCCAGCGCGGTGTAAACGAGCACCAGCCCGAGCAGGCCGGTCATGATCCACTCCAGCCAGCCCGGCGGCAGGCCCGTCGCATGCACGAGAAATTCGCCGCCAAGCCGCAGGAAAATCCCCATGTTGAGCAGCCCGCCGAGCACCACGAATAACCCCGCCAGCCAGCGCACGCGCGGGCTGAAGCGTTTCTCGAACAGTTCCGGGATCGTCATCACGCCCGCGTCGCGCAGCGGCCCGATCACAAACCCGGTGCGTCCCACCAGCCAGACTGCTGCCGCCATCACCACGCCGATCATCGCCCCCGCGAAGCCCTTCTCGTAGCCCAGCTGCGCCGTGTACATGATCGTCACCAACCCGAGCTCTGTCGCCGCCAGCGAGGCGATCCCGACATTCACATCCATCTCTCGCCCCGCCACCGCGAAGTCCTGCACGCCCCGCACGTAGCGGCGCATCCAGAGTCCGGCGAAAAGGCAGCCGGCGAGATAGATGGCGATGATGATCCAGTCGACCGGGGTGAGTGTCATGGCGGGGTGGGGCGACACTGGCGTCACCGCCGCCGCGGGGAAAGCGGAAACACCGCGGGTTCAGACCGGCGGCGCGAATCGCCGCTCCGGCGGCCGCGCGTCCGCCCGCAGCGTCAGCCGCATCCGGAGCTCGCGCACCACGCGTCCGTCGCCGGCGGTGTTGTCCACCTCGCCGGCCACCCGGAAACCGCGCGACTCGTAGAGGCTCCGCGCCCGCGCATTGTGCGGCACCGTCGTGAGCTCGATCCCGTCGCGGGCCGCCGCGACCGCGGCCGCCACCAAGCGGTCCAGCAGCGCGCCGCCCAGCCCTCGCCCTTGCCACGTGTCGGCCACGCCGAGCCCGAGCACCGGGAACGGCCGGTCGTACTCCCAGAGAAATGCATAGGCGACGATCCGTTCTTCCTCCGCCGCCACCAGGCTCAGATCCTCGCCCCGCTTGTGCCGCGCGACCTGGCGCGTCAGGGTCGTCTCGTCGTACGCGTGGGGCAGGAACAGGGCGCGCGACGACGCGCTCAGCGCGGCGTTGAAGCGCGCGAGGGCCGCGATTTCCCGGTCCGACAGCGGCCGCACCTCGACCACCGCGCCGTCGCGCAGGCGGATCGTCCGCCCTGTATCCCGGCAGCTCATCGCCGGGACGCCCTCACGGCAGTTCCGCCAGAAAGCCGACCAGATTCGCCACGTGCGCGTCCAACGGCACCCCTAGGTGCTGGCAGCCGAGCTGGATCGTCGACCGGTCGATCTTCGCGGCGAACGAGGGTTCGCGGACCTTCTTCAGGATAGATGATGCCTTCATCTGGCCGTAAGGCACCGGATTGAGTCGACGGTAGGCGTAGAAGATCCCGCAGAGTTCATCGCAAGCGAGCAGCGCCGCCGCGAGCGGCGTTCGCGGCAACGTGGTAAACCCGTTGTAGCCGTGCGCGTGGGCCTCCACCGCGTGGGTCATTTCCTCCGGATAGCCCCACTCGCGGAACCAACGCAGCGCCTCCGCCGGGTGCTGCTCGGGGAAACGCTCGAAGTCGAGGTCGTGCAGCAGCCCTGTGAGGCGCCACAGGTGCGGATCACCCTCGAAACGAGGCGCGTAACCGCCCATCGCGGCCGCGACCATCGTCGCGTGCAGACGCTGGTAGGGGTCCTGGACGTGTTGCTCGAGCAGGGCACGGGCTTCCTCGGAGGTCGGCAAGGGCATGGTGGAATGGGATCGGCCGCGCCCCTGCGGCTGGCAAGCCCGTAGGGAGGGGGAGCGCAAACGACGCCACCCTGATCTGGCTGCGGCGGGTCTCTTTGCCCGCGCCCCCATTTAGAATTCGTTTTTCGCCCCGCATCGGTGCAATAGTTCGAGGCCCCCTCCTGCTATGCCCTCACGTTCGCTTCCGCTTCTGTTCGGAGCCGCGCTCTGCGCGGCGGCCTTGTCGGGGTGTGTGATCATCAGTAACGTCGATGAGGATAAGCTGCCGGCCGCGTGGAAGAGTGAAATCAACCCTCCGGCGCCGCGGCCGCCTCAGGGCCGTTTCGCCGCGGCGGGTCGGATCGCCCGGGGGGCGAAGCCACCGGTGGAGGGCCGGCTCGAGTGGATGTTCCTGCCCGGTCAAATCCGAGACCGCACGCCCGCCGAAACCATCGAACTGGCCACGGCACCCGACGGCACCTTCACGGCGCGCGCCTGGCGCGGGGGTCGCGTCGTCGCCGAGGTCGAGCTTCCCGGCCGTCTTGATCCCAAAACCGGCTGG
>CAXRGI010000164.1:0-43822 GCA_964229935.1 Opitutales bacterium | reverse complement strand
CGAGACCCGCGCTTGCCTTGCCGCGGGCGCGAGGCTCGCATCGCGCGCATGTCGGCCGCCAAGCAAACGCCCATGATGCAGCAGTATTTCGAGGTGAAGCGCGGACTGCCGCGCGACACCCTGCTGCTGTTCCGCCTGGGCGATTTCTTCGAGCTGTTCTTCGAGGACGCGGTCACGGCTTCCAAACTGCTCGGCCTCACGCTTACCCGCCGGATGGATCACCCGATGGCGGGCCTGCCGGCGCACGCGCTCGACGGCTACGTGGGCAAACTGCTCGCGGCGGGCAAGAAGGTCGCGATCTGCGACCAGGCCGAGCCGGCGAAGGCGGGCAAGCTCGTCCGGCGCCAGCTCACGCGTATCCTTTCCCCGGGCACGACGCTGGCCGCCAACCAGCTCGACGCCGCGCGCAACCACTACCTCGCGGCGCTCGCGCTCGACCGCGCGGGCCTGCACGCGGCCTGGCTCGACCTTTCCACGGGTGAGTTCCGGGTGGCCTCGGACCCGCAGGTCGCGAACCTGCTGCCCGTCCTCACCGCACTGAATCCGGCCGAGCTGCTCTTGATCGAGGGCGAGCGCGAACGCTGGGAGGCCGCTCCGCACGAGGAAACGGCGTGGCGCGCCCTGCACGGCTTCGCGTCGGAGCGACTCGTGTCGGAACTGCCCGGCTACCATTTCGAGACCGCGGGCGGGGCGCGCACAGTCATGGACGCGATCGGGGTGCTAAACCTGCAGGGTTTCGGGCTGGCACACGACCACCCCGGCCTCGGGCCGGCCGGCGCGCTCGTGCATTACGCGACGGAGAACCTCTGCGCGAAACCCGAGAATCTCCGCGGGCTGCAGGAATACCGGAGCTCGCGCACGCTGCTCCTCGACCCCTCCACGCTCCGCAACCTGGAGATCTTCACGTCGGCCCGCGGCGGCCGCGACGGCTCCCTGCTGCAGGCGATGAACCGCACGGCCACCGCCGCCGGCGCGCGGCTGCTGGAGCGCTGGCTCGCCTCCCCCACCCTGGACCTCGCGGAGCTGCGCCGCCGCCAGACGCTCGTCGGCGAACTGATCGCGCACCCCACTCGCCTCGCCGAGCTCCACGAGCTCCTCGGCAACGTGCGCGACATCCCGCGCATCCTCGGCCGCCTGCAGAACCGCCTCCGCAACCCGCGCGAGCTGGGCGGCGTGCGCGACACCCTCGCCCGGATCCCGGCCGTGACCGCGGCCTGCACGACCGGCGACCCGGCCGGCGGTTTGCCCGGGATCGCCGCCCGGATGCAGGAGCTTCCGGCGCTCCGCGACCTGCTCGGCCGCGCCCTTGCCGACGAGTTGCCCAACGACCTCGCCGACGGCGGTTACATCCGCGCCGGGCACGATACCGAGCTCGACCGCCTCCGGGCGCTCACATCGGGCAACAAGACGTGGCTGTCGGACCTCGAACGCGCGGAGCAGGAGCGGACCGGCATCAGGAGCCTGAAAGTCCGTTACACGGGTAATTTCGGGTATTACATCGAGGTCACCAAGGCCAACCTGCACCTGGTGCCGGCGGACTACATTCGGCGCCAGACCACGGTGGGCGGCGAACGCTACGTGACCGAGGCGCTGCGCCAGAAGGAAAAGGAGATCTTCCACGCGGAGGAGAACGCGCAGGCGCGTGAGCTGGAACTTTTCAACGGGCTCGTCGCGGCGGTCGTGGCGGAGGCGCCGGCGCTCACCGCCACCGCCGACGCGCTCGCCGAGCTGGACGTCCTGGCCGGCTGGGCGCTGCTCGCGCGCGATTGGGGTTACGTCCGCCCCGAGCTCGACGAGGGCGAGACACTGGAGATCACCGAGGGCCGCCACCCGGTGGTCGAGCAGGTGCTGCGGTCGCCCGACGCCCCGGCTTCGCGCGGCTCGACGGGCGGCTTCGTGCCCAACGACACCGGGCTGGCCTGCGACGAAGCCCAGCTGATGTTGATCACCGGCCCGAACATGGCGGGTAAGTCGACCTACATCCGGCAGGTCGCGCTGATCACACTCATGGCGCAGGTCGGCAGCTGGGTGCCGGCGAAGTCGTGTCGCGTGGGCCTGGTCGACCGCATTTTCTCCCGCGTCGGCGCGAGCGACGACCTCGCGCGAGGCAACTCGACGTTCATGGTCGAGATGAACGAGACGGCGAACATCCTCAACAACGCCACCGCCCGGTCCCTGATCATCCTCGACGAGATCGGCCGCGGCACGTCGACCTACGACGGCCTGGCCATCGCCTGGGCGGTGGTCGAGCACCTGCACCGCGACGCCGAGCGCGGCCCGCGCACCCTGTTCGCGACGCACTACCAGGAGCTCACGCAACTCGAGAGGCACCTGCCACGGCTGCGAAACTTCTCGGTCGCCGTGAAGGAATGGAACGACGAGATCGTCTTCGTGCGCCGCGTCGTGCCCGGCGCGGCCGACCGCAGCTACGGCATCCAAGTCGCGCGTCTCGCCGGCCTGCCCCTGACGGTCATCGACCGCGCCAAAACTCTCCTCGCGCGGCTGGAGAGCGACGACACCACCGTGACCGTGCCAGCCCCGGCGGCGCGCCCCCGCAAAAAAATCCACGTCGCCCCCCGGGACGACTCGCAGCTCAACCTGCTGTGAGCGTGTCCCCGGCGGGGATCAGAGCGCCTCGAGCTTCCGTTCCTTCGCCACGAACCAGAGCGGCTCTCCGGCGTCGTCGAGAATCGGCGTGATCGAAAGCCGCACGCGGTAGCGGGAGCCGTTGCGGTGGTAATTGATCAGGGTCTCGGTGCAGGGCTTGCGCTCCTTCAGCGCACCGCGGATGCGATCGACCGCCGCCCTCTCGGTCTGCGGTCCCTGCAGGACCTCGCCGGGCTTGCGGCCGCGGACGTCGTCGATCGTGTAGCCGCACATCTCGAAGAACGCGGAGTTAACCTGCTGCACCCGGCAATCGGGACCGGCCACCACGAGCACCTCG
Source organism: Opitutales bacterium (assembly GCA_964229935.1). Lineage (GTDB taxonomy): Bacteria > Verrucomicrobiota > Verrucomicrobiia > Opitutales > Opitutaceae > ER46. The sequence goes on along the minus strand of CAXRGI010000164.1, from coordinate 40,878 downwards.
GGACCGGCCTGCTGCTCTCGGGACTCGAGGGCGACCAGCAGACGGTTGCGCAGCTCCGGCGGAGGCGTGAGGTGCTCGGCATCGCGGGCGGAGAGCATGACGATGCCCAACTTGGTGAGCCGTTCGACGTGGGCCTTGAGCTCGTGGTGGAATTCCAGCACGAGCTCGAAATTCGAACGCTCGTCGGGGTTCATGGCGCCGGAAACATAGAGCGCGGCGCGATCCTGGAGGACGTCGGGTAACATGAGGATGGGGACCGGTAACTGAAAGCGGCGAAATTTCAAAGTGGCTCGGCATTTTTCGGTCAAGCGCCACCGCATCGGCCGATGCCGCTTTCCGCTCGCCTCGACCACCGGCGGGGGAAGATTGGCGCGTCCCCGCGATGCCCCGCTCCCCGTACGCCGCCCTTCACCTTCTTTTTCTCCTCCTGGCCAGGCCCCTCGCGGCAGCTCCGGCCGTGCTCCCGGGAACGACGCCCCTTGAGCCCCGGGCGGACCACTCGGCCGCCATGGTCACCGGACTGCACCACCGGCTGGACGCCCTCACCCAGGACGTCTCCGCCGCCCGCGCCGCGGAGTGGGAAGCGGCGACGGCTTCCGGCGCCCGCGCCGAATTGATCCGCCGCACGCGGGCCGACCTCGCGCGGATGACCGGAACCTCGGACCTTCGACCGACCGATGGTCCGTTTGAGCTCATTGCCACCCCCGAATTCAATGGCGTGGCCGCTGAGTCCGACGGGCTTACCATCTGGAGCGTGCGATGGACCGTGGTTGAGGGCGTCCAAGCGGAAGGACTGCTCCTGCGACCTGCAGGAGAGACGCGTGCCGTGGTAGTCGCCTTGCCCGACGCCGATCAGACGCCGGAGCTCGTCTCCGGCCTCGCGCCGGGGCTGCCGGCGGAGCGCCCGTTCGCGCGCCGCCTCGCCGAGGCGGGATGCACCGTGCTGGTCCCGACGCTCTTGAGCCGCGCTGACGCCGCATCGGGGAACGCCGCCCTCGGGCGGCTCACCAACCAGCCCCATCGTGAATGGATTTACCGCCAGGCCTTCGCGCTGGGTCACCACCCGCTGGGACTCGAGGTGCGGACCGTCGCGGCGGGGCTTGACCGGCTGCAACGGAACTATCCCGGTCTGCGCGCGGGCGTCGCGGGCTGGGGGGAAGGCGGGCTGGTGGCGTTCCTCGCTGGAGCGCTGGACGAGCGGATCGCAGTCACCGCGGTCAGCGGCCAATTCGGACCCCGTGAGGGGCTGCACTCGGAGCCGATCTACCGCAACCTCTTCGGCCTGCTCCGCGCCGCGGGGGATGCCGAACTGGCGCAACTGGTGCTGCCGCGGGAGCTATTGCTGGAACCCGCGCCGTCGCCCGCCGTCGAGGGCCCTCCCGCGCCCCGGCCCACCGCCGCCGGCGCCGCGCCGGGCGCGATCCGCACGCCGCCGCGGGCGGAGTTCGACCGCGAAGTCGCGCGCGCGCGGCGCCTGGCCGCGGGGGATGCGGCGCATGTGGTCGTGGTGGAACCGGCTCCTGGGACGGACCCGGGGTTTTTCTCGGAGGCAACGCTGCGGGCGATGTTACACACGCTGGACCCGCGGTTGCAGCCGGTCCGGCCGGGGGCGCCGCCGACGGAGCGCCGCGCGAACTTCGATCCGGCAGAACGCCAGAAGCGGATCGTGCGAGCGTGGCAGGGATTCCTGCAGGAACAAATCACGGCTTCCCGCACGCGGCGCGAGGCGCTGTTCTGGAAACCGAATTCCCCCACGACACCGGACGCGTGGGCGGAGGCGATGCGGCCGCACCGCGAGGCATTCGCGAGCCGGACGATCGGCCGGCTCGCGCCGTCAGACACACCCCTGAATCCACGCTCGCGCCTACTCGCGGAAAAGCCGGGCTGGACGGCACATGAAGTCACCTTGGACGTTGCCCCGGACGTTTTCGCCTGGGGATACCTCCTGCAACCGGCGGGCCTCCAACCAGGCGAGCGGCGACCAGTCGTGGTCGCCCAGCACGGCCTCGAAGGTTTACCCGCGGAGCTCCTCGAGGAGGATCCGAACACGCGGGCCTTCGGAACCTACAAGGCCTTCGCGGTGCGCCTGGTGCAACGAGGATTCATCGTGTTCGTGCCGCACAATCCGTACCGCGGACCGGACTTCCGGCCGCTGCAACGCAAGGCGCATCCGCTGGGGCTTTCGCTCTTCTCCTTCATCACGGCGCAGCACGAGCGCATCCTCGACTGGCTCGGCGGCCTGCCGCAGGTCGACCCCGCGCGGATCGGCTTCTACGGCCTCTCCTACGGCGGAAGCACCGCGATGCGCGTGCCGGCGATCCTCACCCGCTACGCCGCGGTGGTATGCTCCGGGAATTTCAACGAGTGGGTGTGGAAATTATCCACGACTGAATGGACGGGCAGCTACGTGTTCACGCGCGAGTACGAGATGCCCGAGTTCGACCTCGCCGGATCCTTCAACCACGCCGAGATGGCGGCACTCATCGCGCCTCGCCCCTTCATGGTCGAGCGCGGCCACGCCGACGGCGTGGGCATCGACGAATGGGTGGCATTCGAATTCGCAAAGGTGAAGCGGCTGTACGACCGCCTCGGGCTACCCGACCGCACGGAGATCGAATACTTCAACGGGCCCCACACGATCCACGGCGTGGGAGCCTGCTCTTTCCTGCACCGCCACCTCGCCTGGCCGGAACCGCGACGCTGAGACGGACACTCCCCGCCCTTTTCACCGCAGGGCCTGGTACATCAGCACCTTCCACTTCTGGTTGAGGTCGCCGCCGCCCGCCGGCCGCAGCTGCGTGAGGAAGAACGCCACGATCCGTTCCTTCGGATCGACGAGATACTGCGGATAGTAGGCGCTACCCCAGCCATAGGCTCCCACCGTCCCGATTTCGCCGGTGCGACCGACGTCGGTGTTAACCCAGAATCCGAGGCCGAACGCCCCGGAGTCCCCGGTGAACTTGTCCCCGGTATGATTGGCGCGCATCAGCTCGACCGATTTGCGGCTGAGCACCCGCACGCCGTCGAGTTCTCCTTCGTTCAGTAGCATTTGCAGGAAGCGGCCGTAGTCGCCCGCCGTCGACAGGAGGCCGGCGCCGCCTGAAAGGCATTTCCGCGGACCGGTGACATAGTGGCCGGGATCTCCGGGCACGAGTTTGCCGGCCTCCACCCCGTAAACCTTGGCGAGACGCGCCTCCTTTTCCGGCGGCAGGAAGAAGCAGGTGTCGGTCATCTTGAGCGGCCCGAAAATCCGCTCCGCAAAAAAGCGGTCGAGCGGGAGCCCCGAGACCACCTCGACCAGCCGGCCCAGCACATCGGTGGAGAATCCGTACTGGTATTTCTCCCCGGGGTGCCCGTGCAGCGGGAGCTGACCAAGGCGGTCGATCACGGCGGCGAGGCTCTCGTCCTTGTCGGCGAAATACCAGCCGTGGAGCCCGGCCGCCTTATAGAGTTCAACGGCGGGTCCGTCGCCATAGGTGAGGCCCGCGGTGTGCGTGAGCAGATCGCGGATCTGGATCGATCGCCGCGCCTTCTCCGTCGTGAACCGGGTCCCCGCCGGAGCGTCTTTCGGCGGAGCAACCGCCACGACTGGATTCCGGAAAGAGGGAAGGTAACGCTCGATCGGGTCGTGCAGCAGGAAGCGGCCCTCCTCGTAAAGCATCAATACCGCCACGCTGGTGACCGCCTTGCTCATCGACGCGATGCGGAAAATCGCGTCGGACGCCATCGGTTTCCCCGCCTCGACGTCCATCCGCCCGTACGTCCGGAAATGCGCCGCCTGCCCGTCGCGCGCGATGTACATGATCGCGCCGGCCATCCGCTCCTCGTCGACGCTCCGCTGCATCAGGGCGTCCAGTCTGCCGAGACGCAGCGGGTCGAATCCCTGCCGAGCGGCGTCGCCGGCAGCCGGGGTCTGCGCCGGGAGCGGCGCGAGGGCGAGCAGGGTGAGACACAGCGCGGTGACGAGTCGGGGTGGCTTCATACCGTGAGGCAACCGCGGCCAGCCGCACGCGTCACGCGGTAAAAGCGCCGCACGACGCATCCCGGGAGGCCGGGTTTTAACCACGGATGCACACGGATTCACACGGATGGGTTGGAAGCCATGAAGCGCCGCGCAATTGCTCCGCGCAGGTTGAACCACGAATGGACACGAAGAGCCACGAATGAGGTAGGCCCGATTCCTTTTCCGGCCTTCCCGGTCTTCTGTTCAAAAGAAGACTACGTCGTTATCGAGCCCTGAATCGCTCCGCCTTGTTTTCACCACGGATGCACACGGATGAACGCGGATCACGCGGGCGGGTTGTGCGGTCGGCGCCGCCGGTCCCTTGGTCCATTGGGCCCTTCGCCCTTTAGTCCCTTGGTCCTCAGGTTTTCCGTGGCTTCCGTGGGCAACATCCACGTTTCGTGAGAAAACACTGACTGAAGCGTTTTTAACCACAGATCACTCGGATGTCACAGATCCGGAGGCTGATTCCCAAACGCCAAGCTGGCCGCGCCGGACGCAGACGCGGTGCTTGCCGCTTTCACCCGCCCGCTCCCAATCTTCACGGATGCGCCGGTTTTCGACGGCCCTCCTTTTCGCGCTCGCCCCCGCCTTATTACTTTCGGCGGGGGCAATGGCGTCGCCCCCGGCTGAAGCGGCCGCACAGGCGATTCTCCAGCGCATCGAACTCCACCTCCGGGCCCCCGCGGGCGAACCGTCACCCGGCGTCGCCGGTGGCAATCCGCTTTCGCGATACGCGGCGGGCACGACCGCCGATCCGCTCCGCGTCGAGAGCACCGCGGAATACGCTCGCCGCACGCTGGCCGGCACACCGACCGCGCGGCTTACCCCGGAGGCCACCAGCGCGTTCCTGCGCGAACAGGCCGCGTTGATTCTCGCCTCTTCCGTGGCCGCACCGGGCGAACTGCGCCTGATCGCCGAACTCGGCCGCTACCACGCCCGGCGCCTGGAAGCCGCGATCCACTACCAACTCTTCCTCCGCGGACTCCGCCTCGCGGAGCTCGTGGCCGCGACATACGCCGAAAAGGACGCCGTAGGGCTTTGGCGCGAGGTGGTTCGAAACGCGGAGGCGCGACCGGCGGATTCCGCCGTCCCCGCCGCGCCGACCTTCCGGATCACCGCCGACTGGCGCGCGGAACTCGGACGGCTCGAGGCCAGTCTGCGCGACCTCGAGGAGCAATGCTGCCCGCCCGACGCCGCCGTCCTGGAGGAGAAGGTCTGGCGCCCGAAGCCGCACGCCGAACTCGCCGGGCCCACGATCCTACCTTCGGACCCATCACCCGCGCCCGGCGGCGGACTGCGGATCGCGGCCCGGATCCGGGCGACCTCCGGGGTCGCCATCGCCAACCTGCGGCTTCGCACCATGCCCGGCGGGGGTGAGTTCGCCTCGCTGCCCCTGGTTGCGGGCGCGGATGGTGAACACGCCGCTGCCCTGCCACCGACTCCGGTCGCGGGCGCGACACTGGAATATTTCATCGAAGCCCTCGCCCGCGACGGCAGCGGCGCCTCGTTTCCTGTGCCGGATTCACGCCCTTCCGTTCTCCGCTTCCCCCTTGGTCCCTGAACGCGCCCTGCCCTGCATGAAATCCCCCCGTCTCCTCGCCGTTACCCTCGGCCTGCTGCCCGTGCTGAACTGCACCGCGGCAACCCCCGACTTCCGCCACGGTCAGCCCGCGCCGAGTGCCCGACCCGCGGCGACCTACGTGCCCGACCTCGCCGGGCTTGCGCGATCCGGAGCGGACAATCTCCGCGAGGTCGTCGACCACTTTACGCAGGATCGCGACGCGTTGCTGCGCTTCCACTCCGTGCCCGGCTCCGAGCTCACCCTGCGACGGCTCAAGGAGTTCTATCGCGAGTGGCAGACGGCGCTGGAAGCACTGCCCTACGATCCGCTGACGCCGGGGGCGCGCCTCGACTGGCACCTGCTGCGCCGGCATGTGGCGCACCAGACGGAACTGCAGGAACGTGCCGCGGAGCGGAACCGGGAGATGGCGGAGCTGATTCCCTTCGCGGGAACCATCGCCGGGCTACAGGAAACGCGGCGGGCGCTCCAGCCGGTGGCGCACGCCTCTGCGGCAGGGGAACTCGCGCGCGTGGCGGAGCAGGTTAAAGCGTTGCGACATCGCCTCGAGCGCCCGGAGACCCCACGCCCGCCGCGCGCGGTGGCTCTCCGCGCCGCGCAGCGGACGACCGAGTTGGCGGCCGTGCTGCGCAACTGGTTCGACCATTATAATTCCTACGATCCGCAGTTCGGCTGGTGGATGCGCGCGCCGCACCAGGCGGCGGCCGCCGCCCTCGAGGGGCACGCGAAATTCCTCCGCGAGAAGCTGGTCGGCCAGAAGGAGGGCGAGGACGAGCCGATCGTCGGCGATCCGATCGGCGCGGAGGGCCTGCGCGCGGACCTTGCGAACGAGATGATCCCCTACACTGCCGAGGAGCTTATCGCCGCGGCCGAGCAGGAACTCGCGTGGTGCGAGGCCGAGTGGCGGAAGGTCGCGCGTGACCTCGGGCTGGGCGACGATTGGAAGGCGGCGCTGGAGCGCATCAAAAAGGACTATGTCGCTCCCGGCGATCAACCGGCGCTGATCGCCGGGCAGGCTTACGAGGCGATCGCGTTCGTGACGAGCCGCGACCTGCTCACGGTGCCGGCGCATGCGATCGACACCTTCCGGATGACGATGATGTCGCCCGAGCGGCAGAAGATCGCGCCGTTTTTCCTCGGCGGGGAGACGATCCAAGTATCGTTCCCGACCGACACGATGGATCACGCGGGCAAACTGGACAGCCTGCGCGCGAACAACCGCCATTTCTGCCGGGCGACGGTGCACCACGAGCTGATTCCCGGACACCACCTGCAAGGCTGGCACCTCAGCCGCTTCCAGCCGCACCGGCAGTTGTTCTCCACGCCCTTCTGGATCGAGGGCTGGGCGCTGTGGTGGGAGTTCCTCCTCTGGGATCTGGGTTTCCCGCGGACCCCCGAGGAGCGCGGCGGGATGCTTTTCTGGCGCACGCATCGCTGCGCGCGGATCCTCTTCTCCCTGAACTTCCACCTCGGTCGTTGGACGCCGGCGCAGTGCATTGACTTCCTCGTCGAGCGGGTCGGGCACGACCGCCACACGGCGACCGGGGAGGTGCGGCGCTCGTTCAACGGGAGCTACTCGCCGCTGTACCAGGTCGCCTACATGATGGGTGCGATCCAACTGCGCGCGCTGCACGCCGAGCTCGTGAAGTCGGGCCGGATGACCGCAAAGGACTTCCACGACCGCATCCTGCGCGGCGGTCCGATTCCGATCGAGCTCGTGCGCGCCGATCTCACGGGTGCGTCATTATCCCGGGAGCACCGTGCCTCGTGGCGGTTCCTTGATGTGAAACCCTGAGTGCTCCCCGAATGAACCCCCGCCTCCTTCTACCCGCTCTCGTGTTCGCCGCGGTTACCGCGAACGCCGCGCCGGCGGCACGTCCCAACGTGCTGCTCATCCTCGTTGATGACCTGAAGCCTGCGACCGGATCCTACGGCGACCGTCTGGCCAAGACCCCCAACATCGATCGACTTGCCAAGCGAGGCCTCCAATTCGACCTCGCGTACTGCAACCAGGCCGTGTGCGCGCCCTCCCGCCTCAACCTCCTGATCGGCAGCCGCTCGACCTCCACCGGACTCTACTCCCTCGGACAAAACCTGCGCGAGTTCATCCCTGGCGCGGTGACCCTGCCGGAACATTTCGCCCGCCACGGCTACCGCACGGAGTCGCTCGGCAAGGTCTTCCATATCGGACACGGGAACCGCGGCGACCCGGCGGCATTCTCCGTCCCGCACTTCAAGGACAAGGTGATCGAATACGCGCTCGCCGAAAGCACCGGGGGGCGCCTCACCCGCGAGGAGGCCTTCTTCGAGAACGCGGAGACCGGGGTACCCATTCGCGAACTCCCCCGCGGCGCGGCCTGGGAAAGCCCCGACGTGCCCGACGACCGCTACGCCGACGGCCGCGTCGCCGCCGAGGCGGTACGACGCCTGCGCGCCGCGCGCGAACGTGCCGGTCCGTTCCTGATGGCCGTAGGGTTTGTGCGTCCCCACCTCCCCTTTTCCGCGCCGAAGAAGTACTGGGACCTCCACGAACGCGCGGCGTTTCCGCTGGCGGCACACACCACGATTCCGGCCGGAGCGCCGGTGTATGCGCCCAAGCCCCCGTTGGGCGAACTTAACAACTACACCCCCCTGCCAGAGCGCCCCCCGGTGGACGAGGAGACCCAGCGCAACCTGATCCACGGCTACTACGCGAGCACGAGCTATGTGGACGCGCAGATCGGCCGCGTGCTCGATGCTCTCCGCGAGCTGGGGCTGGAGGAGAACACCCTCGTGGTGCTCTGGGGCGACCATGGGTTCAGCTTCGGCACACACGGCCTCTGGACGAAGCACACCAATTACGAGGAGGCGGTGCGCATCCCGCTGATCCTCGCCGGGCCGGGGGTGGCGCGCGGAGCGCGGACGCGCCAGCCAGTGGAGACGGTCGACGTGTTTCCCACCCTGAGTGAACTTGCCGGGCTGCCGCGACCCGCCGGCCCGCAGCCGATCGACGGAACCAGCCTCGCGGCGGTGACGCGGGATCCTGCCCTCGTCGTGAAAGACCACGCCTATCACGCCTTTCCCCGCACCCGCCCCGGTCGCGGCGAGGTGATCGGCCGGGCGATTCGCACCGCCCGTCACCGCCTGGTGGAATGGAAGGCCCCGGGCGGCGAATCCGTGTCGGCCGAGTTCGAGCTCTACGATTACGAGGCCGACCCTTTGGAGAGCGAGAACCGGGCCGCGCGGGATCCGGGCACGGTGACGCGACTGCGGGAGATCCTCGCCCGCCACCCGGAAGCGAAACCGACCGCCCGCGCAACGGTTCGGAAGTGAGCCTGACGATGCCCCGGGAATCGGGGCCCTTTGCCTCCCGTTTCAAGCCGGTCGAAAGGAGCAAACTGAGCTGACGGGGAATCCTCATCCATCCGCCGAACCCGCGGCTGCAGCCGCGACTACACCACACCGCACGAAGTGTCCGTGTGCATCCGTGGTTAAAACCACGCGGAGCGATTCAGCGGTGGAACCACGAAACACGCGAAACGCTCGAAAGCTGCAGGCGACTGAGTGCGTTAACGGGACCCACGGCGATCAGCCTCCGGATCTGTGACATCCGAGTGATCTGTGGTTAAAAACGCTTCAGTCGGGGTTTCCTCACGAAACGTGGAGGTGGCCCACGGAAGGCACGGAAAACCTGAGGTCTCAGGGACCAAAGGACGAAGGGCCCAATGGACCAAGGGACCGGCGGCGCCGACCGTACAACGCGCCCGCGTGATCCGCGTTCATCCGTGTGCATCCGTGGTTGAAAACAAGGCGGAGCGATTCGGAGCTTCATCACGACGCAGCCGGTTTTCGAACAAAAGACCGGAAAGGCCGGAAAAGGAATCGGTCCTGCCTCATTCGTGGCTCTTAGCGTCGGTTCGTGGTTCACCCGCGCTCACCCTCTCACCCGCTTTCTCATCCCCCCGGCCCGGCGTGAACAGGACGATTCGGCGATTGCGCCGCCAACCGGCGCTCCTTGTCGAGGGCCACCGCCAGGTTGGCCGCTCGCTCCGCGTAGCGATGCGCGGCCCGGGGAGCGCGCCCGGAAACAGCGGCGTACAGCCCGCCGTTCCACGCCAGGGCCACGAAATACGGGGTGGCGGGCAGCCCGGCGCGGAGCAGGCCCCGCCGGAGCCAATCGTAGTGCAGCACCGCCACGTGGTCGGAGCAGACGCGGTCGACCGCGCGGGCAAACGGCAGTGCGGTATGCATCCGCCAGGTCGCCTCGCGGAACTGGTAGGCTCCGAGTTCCCCGCGCGGTCCCGGCCGCGCTAGATTGCGCGGGTTCTCGAGTTGATGGATCGCCTCCAGGACGGCCGTACGCTCCGAGGCGGAAGCAGTGGCTGTCCCGAGGCCCAGCAGCAGGCACAACGCGCCCGGCAGGCGCGCGACGCAGGTCGCTGACCAAGGCTGTGGGTTCACGCGGGTTGAGACCGCGCCGGGTTCCGCGGGATTCGCCGCCGCGGATGTTTTTGCAAAAAAACGCGGGAACAAAGCTTGCGCGGAGCGACGGCTTGCCGCGCCGCGGATGCGTCACCCCTATTTTCGCGTTGCCCCGCCGGCGCGCTCCCCCGCACTGCGAGCGCTCCGCATGCTTCGCCTGCATCTTCCGCCCAATCTTCCGGCCGCCGCGGCGCGCAACGCGGTTCCGGTGCGCGTGGAGTTGGATCTGAAGCAGGAACCGCGTCCGGGGATCCTGCCGGCCCTGGCCCTCCTGCAGCGTTGGTGCGGGCCGCAGGCACCGGTTTTCCTGCAGCTCACGCGCGCTCAACTGCGCGAACTCTCGGCCGCGGCCGGAACCGAACCTATCTTCGTGGAGAACGGCCGCGCGGGCGTCTGGAACCACGCCGCCCTGCTCGCGGAGCCGGCGAATGCGGATCCGACGACGGGAAAGCCCGCCGCCAAGCCCGCCTCTTCCCCGGCGCGGCGCCCGGGCGAAACCCCGATGACCGTGGACGGCAGCGAGCATTACCTCGCCATCACCCTGCCCTCGCGTGAACACCCCCGTCACGACGAGGCGCGCGAACTGCTGCGCGAGGCGGGATTTTCACTCGAGCCGGCCACCCGCAAATGGTGGCTCCGGGATCGCCACAAGACGCTATCGTTCCTCGCCGCGCACCGGGATCGCCTGGAAAAGGCATTCGGTGCGGACTTCACCCCGGGATTCCTGGCACGCACCGCGCACCTGCGCACGGCCGCGATCACCGCGGAGGTCACCGCCGTGGGTGAAGGTTTCGAGGTGTCGCTCGGACTAAAGGCGGAGACCGCGGCGGAACCGGCGCTCCGTGAGGCCATCTCCGCCGACCGGGCCTATGCGGAGCACGGTGGGCAAGTGATTCTGTTGGATCCGCGCCAGGTGCGGAGCCTGGCGGCGGCTCAGCGGAAACTGGCCGGTGATCCCCATGCCCCGACGGGAGCACGCCGGGTGGAACGACTGCCGGCTGCGCGCGCGGCGGAGGTCTCAGACCTGTTGGAGGAGATCTCGCCCGGCTACGAGGCGCCGGAGACCTGGCGAAAGCGCGGCGCGGCGCTGCGGGATCTCACCCGGCTGGAGCCAGTGCCCGTGCCCCCCGCGCTGGACCGCCAACTCCGGCCATACCAGCGGCTCGGCGTGGCCTGGCTCTGGCACCTGCGCAACCACGGCCTCGGCGGCATCCTCGCCGACGAGATGGGCCTCGGGAAGACGGCCCAGGCCCTCGCGCTGCTGGCGGCGTCGGCGGCGACCGGCGGCGGCGCCGCGCTGGTGATCTGTCCCGCTTCGCTGCTGGAAAACTGGCGCCGCGAGGCCGCGCGTTTCGCGCCGGAACTCAAGGTGTTCGTGCACCACGGCGCGCGGCGGCTCGGGGCGGCGGCCGACGTCGCGGGTCTGCATCTGGTCATCACCAGCTACGGCACACTGGCGCGGGATCGCGCGCTGTTCGCGGGCATCGGCTTCGCGATCGTCGTCGCCGACGAGGCGCAGCACATCAAGAACCGACGTTCGCAGAACGCCGCCGCGCTGCGCTCCCTGCGGGCCGACGCGAGGTTCCTGCTCACCGGCACGCCGATCGAGAACTCGCTCGACGACCTGCGCTCCCTCTTCGCGTTTCTTCTGCCCGGCTACCTGCCCCCGATCCCGACCGATGTCCGGGGTGAGGAAAAGGCGTGGCACAACGACCGCCTGCGGGCGCAGGCCGCGCCTTACCTCCTGCGCCGCACCAAGCGCGCGGTGGCGCCCGAGCTGCCCGCGCGGATCGAGCAGGTTGTCTGGTGCGAGCTCTCCCCCGAGCAGGCCGCCGCCTACCGCGAACTCCAGGAACGCGGCGAGCGCGAGCTGATCGACCTGCAGGCCGGCGGCGCCAACGAGGGCCGGCTCAAACTCGCGGCCCTCACGCAGCTGCTCCGGCTCCGCCAGCTTTGCTGCGATCCGCGCCTGCTGAAGCCGCCGGCCGGCAACACCCCGGCCTCGGCGAAGCTGGACGCCTTCCAGGAACTCCTCGCGCAGGCGGTCGACGACGGCCACCGGATCCTCGTGTTCTCCCAGTTCACGTCGCTGCTCGGCCTGCTGCGGGAGGATCTCGCCGCGCAGGGCGTGGAGACCTGCTACCTGGATGGCGCGATGGCGCCCCGCGCCCGGCAGGCCGAGGTCGACCGCTTCCAAGCCGACGCCGCCGTCCCGGTCTTCCTGCTTTCGCTCAAGGCCGGCGGCACCGGTTTGAACCTCACCGCGGCCGACACCGTCGTGCACTACGACCCGTGGTGGAACCCGGCCGCCGAGGCGCAGGCGACCGATCGCGCCCACCGCATCGGCCAGACGCGCGTGGTCACCAGCTACAAGCTCATCGCCGCCGGCACGGTCGAGGAAAAGGTGCTCGCGCTGCAGGACGAGAAGCGCGCGCTGCTGGCCGACGTCTTCGAGGCCAGCGACGCGCTCGCCGCGAAACTTTCCCTCGCGGACCTGCGGACCCTGCTCCAGTAGAGCCGTATGCTCCGACTCTTCGCCACCCCGGAAGGACTCGTCGTCGAGGACGCCGGGCGCACCGCCACCGTTAACCTCGGTCTCGATGAGGTCTTCCGGTCAGACTCGCCCGCCGCGACCGTCCGCACCGCGCTGGCGACGGGACGTCCGGCCACGCTCCCCGTGACGCCGCTCGCCCCGATCCAATCGCAGGAGGTCTGGGCGGCCGGCGTGACCTACCTGCGCAGCAAATCCGCCCGCATGGCCGAATCGAAGGACGCGGGCGGTGGCAGTTTCTACGACCGGGTGTACGAGGCGGACCGGCCGGAAATCTTCTTCAAGGCGACGCCGCACCGCGTGGCGGGACCGGGCGGATTGGTGCGGATCCGCGCCGACGGAAAGTGGAACGTGCCCGAACCCGAGCTCACGCTCGCGATCAACGCCGCGGGACGGATCTTCGGGTTCACGATCGGCAACGACATGAGCTCGCGCGATATCGAGGGGGAGAACCCGCTCTACCTGCCGCAGGCCAAGGTCTACGATCGCTCGGCCGCGCTCGGTCCTTGCCTCGTCATCGCCGACGAGCCGCCGGGGCCGGCAACCGCCATCGCGCTTTCCATTCACCGGGACGGCGCGGCGGTTTTCCGCGGCGAGACGAGCGTCGGACGCATCAAGCGCCCCCTCGCTTCCCTCGCGGACTGGCTGTTCCGCGAGAACGCGTTCCCTCAGGGCGCCTACCTCATGACCGGCACGGGCATCGTGCCCCCCGACGATTTCACCCTGCGCTCCGGAGACGAGATTCGCATCCGGATCGATCCCGTCGGGGAACTGGTGAACCGGGTGGCTTGATCAGAACAGCTGGCGCGCGGAAACCCCGCGCGCGACCTCGGCGGCAAGGAACGGTCCACGGAAGATCATCCCGGTGTAGACCTGCACGAGCACCGCACCCGCATCGAGCTTCTCGGCCGCAGACTCGGCGCCATCGATGCCACCCACACCGATGATCGGCAACCGGCCGTGCGTGGCGCGCGCGATGTAGCGGATGATCTCCGTCGAGCGAGCGCGCAGCGGAAGCCCGCTGAGCCCGCCCGCCTCGTTCACACCGGCGAAAAACCCCGGCCGCGCCAGCGTCGTGTTGGTCGCGATGACCCCGTCGAGCCGGTGTTCCGCGATCACCGCAAGCACGGCGTCAATCTGCGCCCACGTGAGATCCGGGGCGATCTTGAGCAGCACCGGCACGTGCCGGCCGCCGGGTCGTGCCGCCCTCTCGCGATTGGCGGATGTGACCGCCGCGAGCAGCTCCCGCAGGCGGGACTCATCCTGCAGCTGGCGCAGGTTCGGCGTGTTCGGGCTGGAAACATTGAGCACCACGTAGTCCGCGAAATCCGCCAACCGGTGGAAACTCGCGAGATAGTCAGCCGTCGCCTCCTCGATCGGCGTCACCTTCGACTTTCCGAGATTTACCCCGAGCGGGATCCGCCGCGCCGCGCCGAGCGGCTGCCGCCCAAGCCGGGCCGCCATCGCCTCGGACCCGCCGTTGTTGAAACCCATCCGGTTGATCACCGCCCCCTCCGCCGGGTAACGAAAGGCGCGCGGACGCGGGTTGCCCGGCTGCGCCAGCGCGGTGACCGTGCCCACCTCGACATGACCGAAGCCGAGCGCGGCAGCCGCGGGCCAAGCGCGCGCATCCTTGTCGAATCCCGCGGCGAGACCCACCGCATTGGGAAAACGCAGACCGAACGCCTCCACCGGACGCACCGCCCGCAAGTGGGATGACATCCGGCGCTCCAGCGCGAGCCGCAACGGGGCCAGTCGCGCGAGCCACTCCATAGCCTGCACCCCGAGCTCATGCGCGTGCTCGGCGTCGCAGCGGAACAAGAGCGGCCGAACAAGGCCGTCGTACCATTTTCCCATAAGGCCAACGTGGGTTCACGGCCCACGGTTGGCAAGGGCCGCGAAATGGCGGAAACCGCGCTTTCCGAGGCTCTTCCGAGCCCGCGAACATCGGTCATCCGACGTAGTTTTCAGTATCCGTTTTGTGCTTGTTTTTTGAGACCTCACTAGCACGCTGCGCAAAAATTTCGTCCGCAAACTCCTGATTCTCATATGGCAAAAGCAATTTCCGCCCTCGACTGGTGTGTCGTGCGTCTCGGCGAGGACCACAATTGGTGGGTCGCCGAGACCAGTGATCCGGTTCGATGGGACGTCGACGGGCTCAGCATCGTCGATCCACGCCAGGTGCAGCACCTGATCGAGCTTGTCGATCCACTGCGCGACTACGGCTTCGACCAGGACGTCTTCGATTCAGCGTTCATCCCTTTCCGCATCGAAAAGGACATGGGCAACGGGAAGGTGCGGCTGAAGCGGATGAAGGAGTCACTGTTCGACTCCGAGGAGAAACTCTTCGCTCTGCCCGACATTCTCGACGAGGAGAACGGCCCCTTCGCCGACCTGCTGGATCACCTCACGCGCTGCCGCGTGAAGATGCTCAACGACCTCTTCAAATTCGAGTCGAAGCTCACCGTCGACGAGGTCGAGGAGGTGATCCGCGAGGACCAGAACAGCAGCTTCATTCAAGGTCAGGCGGTCCACACCTTCACGGAACTCACCGACATTCTCGACTACATGCCCGAGGGCTACGACGCCGACGAGGACGCTCCGGCCAAGCGCGAGGACGACACGGACGACCAGGACCTGCCCGAGATCGACGAGGAGGAGGAGGCGAAGCTCAAGAACGACGAGTCCCTGAAGTGGGACGAAGACGAGGGCGACGAGGAATCCGAGGACGGCGAGGGCAAGGAGAAGAAGAAGGAGGAGGACTCCGAGGAGGAAGACGACTCCGACGAGGAGGACCGGACTCCCCGCTCCCGCTCCAAGGGCAAGCGCTGAGCATCGGAGCGGCCGCGCCGCGAACCGGGAGCACGATTCAGATCCCGGCCGGCACGGGGATAGACCGCTCGGCGCAAAACGCCCGCAGGTCGGCCGCCAACGGCGCACGGAAGACGTGCGGCAGGCCGGCCGGCTGAAGATCGATCTCGGCGCAATGTAGAGCCTGCCGGGACAGCAGGAGACGCGCGGCGAGCGCCTCTGTCCACCCGGTGTCGATGAACTCGAGATAAAGACGCGGGTCGGGCCCGTAAATCTTATCACCCACCACGGGATGCCCGAGCCACTGGGCGTGGGCGCGGATCTGATGCTTGCGACCGGTCTCAAGGACGACGTCCGCCAGCGTGAATTCGCCGCCTGCCGAGGCCGTCAGCGGCTGGAAGACGGTCACCGCCGCCTTACCCTCCCCCGCCGGGACAACCGCGGACTTCACGAAGACGGGCGTCGTCACGTCGTCCCCCAGCGCCTGATCGACGCGCACCTCGGCGGCGAGCCGGCCGGTCAGGACCGTGCGGTACCGCTTGCCGATCCGACGCTGCTGGAGGGCGGTCTGGAGCCGGCTCGCCATCGCGGGTGTCTTCGCGAGCACCACGACCCCGCTGGTCTCGCGATCGAGGCGGAAAATGAGGTGAACGGTCGCGAGCCCGGTGTGTTCTCGCAGGGCCCCGACCAGGCTCGACCACGGGCCCGCCTTGGAGGGGTGGCACACCACGTCGCCGGGTTTGTCGACGACGAGCAGCTCATCGTCCTCATGCAGGATCCAACCAGGAATCTCCTCCGGGCCGATCAGCCGCACGCGCACGGCCGTCTTCGGCCGGCGCGGCCACGCGCAGGCCCGTCCACCGAACATCTCCCCGGAATCCGCCTCGCTCACGACGGCGACGGCGCACGCCGTTCCATCGCGCCGCGCGCAAGACGCGCGGCCGCGGACCGAGGCAACGCGCCTCCGGCGAGAGCCGCCAGCCAGTTGCCCGCTCCCGGCACAAAGCTCGCACGTCCCGCCGCCAGCGCCCGCAGCGCCCCGGCGACCACATCGTCGGGCGCCATGCCCCGGTCCGCGATCACCTCCGGACGGGATGCGCCCGTGCCCTCGAAAAATCCGGTGCGTGTGGTGCCCGGGGAAACCGCGAGCACACCGACGCCCGAGCCGCGCAGCTCCTCGCGTAGCGCGTGGGACCAGTTCAACAGGAAAGCCTTGCTGGCGCCGTACGTCGCGCAGAATGGCGTCGGCAGGTAGGCCACGACGGAAGCGATGTTGACGATCGCTCCGCCGCGCACCCGCAGACACGGGAGCAGGCGCGCCGTCAGATCAACCACGGCGCGCACATTCACATCGACGATCTCGAGCTGGCGAGCGACCGAAGGCGCCGGGAACGCGCCGAATCCGCCCACCCCGCCGTTATTGACGAGGAGCACCCGACCCGAAGGGGCATCCGCCGCGATCGCGGCCAGGACCGCCTCGGCCGCCACGGCGATACGTTCCGGCCGCGCGAGGTCGCACGGGAAGTGCCGCACCGGCCGTGCGGAGTTTGCGCCAAGATCCGCGCAGGGTTCGCGGCGGGAAAGGTTGCAAACCAGCATCCCCGGGTTACCCTTCTGGAGAAGACGAATGAACGATTTTCCAAGACCGGAAGATCCTCCCGTCACCACGGCGGCGGAGATGGTTTGGAGGAGTTCCTTCGTCTCCGATGGTAGCATGAATTTTCGCGGCGGCGGGTCACTCCCGACGCCGCTTCAACCGAAACCATACGGAGAAACATGAACAGCCAAAATACCCACGAAGTGATCGTGTCCGGCATCCACCTCGAGCTCACGCCGTCCCTCAAGACGTTCGTGCGCGAGAAGGCCGAGCGATTGTTTCGCCACGAGGAGCGGATCATCCGCCTCCGCGTGGAGCTGGAGTGTGACCGGAGCCCCGCCGCGGGCGTGCAGTTCGCGGCCAAGGGCCGCATCGAGATCCACGGGCCCGATCTGAACGCGTCGGTGCGCGCGGACGAGTGCCATAAGGCGATCGCCATGCTCGTCGACAAACTGGACCGTATGCTGCAGCGCCGGCACCAGCTGCTGCGGGTGAAGCGCAACCACCCGCACGCCGTCGAGCTCGAGGCCGACCTCCCGAAGGTCACTGCCTGAGCCCGGCCCGATTTACCACGAAGCCCGCCGCAACCCTGCGGCGGGCTTTTTCATGCCCCGAGCCGGGGGTTCAGAATTTCGCGGTGAGGCTGGCCTGAAAGGTGCGGCCGGGCTGGCGCTGCACCGAGTTGGAGTCGGCCAGTTTGTAGATCTCCTGATTGTCGAAAACGTTCTGGATCTTGGCGCCCCAGACGTAACGCACGCGACCGGAGCGCGGCACGGCGTAGCGCACGACGGCGTCGAACCGCCATTTACCGGGCATCATCCACTGGGGCGTGTTGGCGATGCCACCGAGGGTGGTGAGCACGACCGGATCTATCGGGCGGTCGCCCAGGAAGATCGAGCCAAGGGCCAGATCGAGCCCGCGCAGGCGCCCCTCGCGGAAAGCGTACTTGTTGAAGGCTGTCGCCATGTGGAGGGGGGCATACATCGAACGGGCCCGGGTGCGGGTGTCGCGCGAATCGTTGTAGGCGTAGCCTCCCATCAGGGACCATTCGTCGGTGAACCGGGCGTTAAGACTGAGCTCCGCGCCGCGGGATCGGATGCCGTCGATCTGGGTGTACCAGTCGCCATCACGGTTGGGGTCATCCACCGCGATGTTTTGCTGGCGTATCTCGTAGACGGAGACGAGGCCCTGCACGCGGTCCCGCGCCAGACTGAAGCGCAGTCCGATCTCCTTCTGGTTGCCGCGTTCCGGGTCGAGCGGCGTGCCGTCGGGCTGGCGCGTGAAGACCGGCACAAAGGAGCTGTTGGCGTTGGCGTAGAGTGTGACCGAACGCATGGCGTTCAGATGCCAGACCGCCCCTGCGCTCCACGTGGTGGAGTCGGCGTGGTTGTCGAAGGTCGTCAAACCGGTGAAGCCGTTGCGGCGGCGGTCGTCCGTCGAGGTATGGCGTACGCCGGCGGTCAGGAAGACCCGCTCCTCGAGGAAAGAGGCGACATCGGCCGCGTACCACTCGGTGTTCTCCGTGCGATCGAGGTTGCGGTTGCCGGCGGGTAGCGGCGGGCGGTCGGCCCGAGCCTGCACCGGCGGCGACCGGTCGGGGTCCACCGCGTTGAGCGGGGGAATCATGTTGGGATTGTAGCCCGCACGACGCACGTCGGCGAGGACCTCGGCCAGGGTGAGGTTCGGAAACACGTTGAAGCGGCTGCCCACGCTCGCGGTCGGCCAGCGCTGGTTGAGGGTGGCGGCCGTCGCGGCGAGTCCGCCGCGGTTGTAGATGCCGTCGCGGTTCCAGACCTCACCGTCCGAAACGTCCCAGCTGAACCCGGCGAGCGCGCGGTGCCGCACGGGGCCGGTGGAGAACTGGGCGACGACTTCATTGCGCGAGCGCCAGTTCTCGACGTCCTGCGTGCGGACGCGCCAGCGGCGCGGCATGAGCACGGCGTCCTTCAGGAAGGTGAGCGACCCCTGCTCGGGCTGATGCTCGTCGTAGAGCTGGTCCTTGGTGTCATGCGCGGCCTGGAGGCGCAGCTGGATCGCGGGGCTGAAGGAGTGCTGCAGGTCGAGCATGGTGAAGCCTCGATCCCAGCGGCGGATATCGCCCGCGGTGGCGTAGCCCTGCCGGTTGTCGCCATAGGCGAGGAAGGAGCCGTCCGGCATCGCGAAACCACGGGGCTCCCCGCGCATCATGGGCTGGCGCCAGACGGCGCCGCCGTCCTCCTCGCGCACGAACAGGTGCTCGAGGCTCACGCGCGTGCTCCGCGCGACCTGCCAGGAGACGATCGCGGAGACGGCCTTCTCGCCGTGCGTGATGCGCCGGTAATAATTACCGTCGTCGTAGACCGCTGTCACCCGGTAGCGCACGGGGGAGGCGGCGGACCCCACGGCACCGGAGGTGTCGAGTTCGCCGCGCCACGATTCCACCGGGCCGACGTTGAACCTCATGGTCGTCTCGTCGCGGGGCAGCGGCCGCTTCGTGACCCGGTTGACCGTCGCCGCGTAGCCGCCCTGCCCATAGAGCACGGCGGCCGGCCCCTTCAGCACCTCCACGCGCTCCACGTTGGCGAGGGAGACCTTGCCGATGCTCTCCTGCTGCAGGAAACCGTTCAGGAACTTGGTGTTCGCGTTCGAGAACCCGCGGACGGTCCAGGAGTCGTTGTTCGAGGTGGAAACGAAGCCCGGCACGTATTCCAGCACGTCCTCCGTGCTGCGCGCGAGGGTGTCCTCGAGGAACTCCTGGTTGAGCACCGTCACGTTCATCGGGATGTCGCCGATGGCGGTGTTCATGCGTGTGACCTCGGCGGCATGGGTGGACTGGTAGCCGATGTCGCGCGCGGTGGTGACCTCGAAGGCCGACAGCTCGACGGTCGCGCCGGGCGGAGCCGGACGCGTAGCCGGCGCGATCTGAGCAAGGAGGGTGGCCGGGAAGAGGCTGAGGATGAGACGGGATTTCATGGAGAGGAAGTTGAGTCGGCGCGCCTGCGTTTCTTCTTCAGGGTACCCTCGCCTTCGGCGGCCGGGCGCTCCGCGGCGACGACCGAGCGGTTGGCGAGGACATCGTCCATGCGCGCGCGCAAATCGGAGCCGAGCGCGCGGTAGGCGGGGTCGTCCATCACGTTGCGGCGCTCGACGAACGTGGTCCAGCGGGGCTCCGCGCTGCCGGGAACGGTGTAGTCGTAAAGTTCCTCCGCGGTCGTCTTACGGGACGGCCATTCCACCCAACGCGTGTAACGGTGCGTCGCGGTGCGGATCGAGTAGCCCATCGCCTCGGGAGGGCCCGCGTTGAAGGGACGCGAGAACTGCGACAGC
Source organism: Opitutales bacterium (assembly GCA_964229935.1). GTDB lineage: Bacteria > Verrucomicrobiota > Verrucomicrobiia > Opitutales > Opitutaceae > ER46. The sequence goes on along the minus strand of CAXRGI010000164.1, from coordinate 20,567 downwards.
GCGTAATCGCGGCCCGGTTGCGCGGGATCGCGCAGGATGGGCGTGAGACTGCGGCCCGCGAGGTAAGCGGGCGCCGGCAGGCCGGCCAGCTCCGCGAGGGTCGGGTACACATCGACGTACTCGACGAGCGCGTTGGTCGCCGCGCCCGGCCGTGCCAGACCCGGAGTGCGGATCAGGAGCGGCACGCGCGCGTCGAGTTCGAAGTTCGTCCCTTTGCACCAGCGGCCGGCGTCGCCCAGCGCGAAACCGTGATCCCCCCACAGCACGACGACGGTGCTGGCCGCTAGGCCGGCGCGGTCGAGGGCGTCTAGGACCTTGCCGATCTGCGCGTCGATGTAGGAGACGCAGGCGTAATAACCATGCCGCAGCTTCGCCGCGCTCTCCGCGTCGAGCTTTTCATCCTTCGGCATGCCGGAGTAGCCGCCGAGCTCGCGGTGGGTGTGGTAGGCGGCTTCCGGCGCGCCCTGCACGCGCTCGCGTTCACCCGGCAGCGCAAACTTCGCGGGATCGTGGAGATCCCAGTAGCGTTTCGGCGCGTTGAACGGCAGGTGCGGCTTGAAGAAGCCCACCGCGAGAAAGAAGGGCTTCGCCTCGGCCTTCAGCCGGCCCAGCGTCTCGACCGCGAGCGCCGCGAGTTTGCCGTCGCTGTAGCCGTCGTCGGGCACGTCGGCCGCCTCCCACGGCGCCTGCTTGCCGGGCGCCTCGCCCCGGGGCAGCGCGTAATTGCGCCAACCGTCCTGGCGCAGGATCTCGGGCACCGACCAAGATGCGGGATCTAGCTCGCGCTCATCGCCGCTGAAGATCTTCCCCATCGCCTGCGTGAAATACCCGTGCTGCTTGAACAATTGCGGCAGAGTCACGGTGTCGGGATTTGTCGCCCGGAACAGGTTCCGGTTGTGCCAGGAGCGATTATGGTCGGGCAGGCGTCCGGTGAGCATCGCGGTCCGCGCCGGCCCGCAGACCGCCTGCAGGGTGTAGGCGCGGTTGAAGACGCGGGCTCCCGCCGCGAAGCGGTCGAGATTAGGCGTCAGCGCGAGCGGGTCGCCGTAGCAACCCAGCGAGACGCGCAGGTCGTCGACCGCGATGAAGAGCACGTTGGGCCGCGCCGGCGAGGCGGCCGGGGCGGCGCCGGGCAGAAGCGCGAGCAACGACAGGAGGCGGATTGTGCGGTGCATCGGAGGGAGCTTTTCAGCGCGGGTTCACCCGGAGCGACCAGACAGCGGGGGTGCGCACCCCGGGCCGGATTTCGCCGCTGGGGATCACGTGACGGCCGTACCACTCGACGACAGGCACGGTGACCGTGGCCTTGGGCATCCGGCCGATCGCGCGCCATTCATCCCGGCCCGGGTCGTACGCCCACGTTTCTCCGGGAAAACCCGGGTGGGCCGAAAGCGGCGTTACCTTGAGCTGCGAGGCGTCGTCGCCGCCGAGCACCACAAAGCCCCGCGGGCCGTGCGGCGGCGCAGGCGTGGGCGCGGCCACGGCCGGACGCGGGAGGTCGGCGATCCGGCGCCAACCGCGACCGGGATCGTAGCGATAGGCATCCTGGAGATAAGTCCGCGCCGGCTTGCCCTGCGCGTCCGGCGCGAGCGAGGCGCCGCTCACCAGAAAGAACGCGCCGTCGGCCACGGCCGCGACCGCGAGCATGCGGCCCGGACCGGGCCAGGCGGGCAGTTCCTTCCACTGCGGACGCGGAGCGGAGAGGTCGATCGACCAGAACGTCGCGAGAGCCGCGGTGGCATCGGGCGTGGCGATGCCTCCGGCCACGTACACCGTGGAGCCCAACAGGGCCCCGCAGAAGTTGGCGACCGGCCGCGGGAGGTTCGGAAACGGCCGGGTGGAAATCACACCTTGGTCCCAACGAAGAAGAAAAGCGTCGGCGTGATGCCGTTCAACATCGCTGCCTCCGAGGCACAGGACGCCCTCGGGGGTGGAGACGGAGACGCCGTAGCCGAGCGGACGTGGCAGTCGGCCGGCGACGCGCCACTCGCCCCGCGGGCGCTCCAGAACAAAGACCGTGTCGTACCAGACCTTGGTGCCGCCATCCCATGGTTTCTTTTCGGGGAAATTCGCGCCGCCGGCGACCAACAGGGCGCCGCGGTGGACCCCGGCGAAAGGATAGGCGAAGCCCTCGCGGTCGGGCAGCGGCGCGAGAGGCGACCATTCGAGCGGCCCGGCGCTGGACGGCTCGGCCGCGACGAGAGCGCCAGCCAGAAAAAGGGTCGCCAGGAGCGGCCGGGAGATGAAAGCGCCGGTCTTCATTTTCCAGCCTTCTTCTTTTTGCCCTTCTGCACGGGTTGGAAGTCCGGATCCCAATCCGGGTTCGGCGCCATCATCTCGGCCCCGACCGCCCGACGCCATTCCTCGAGTTCACGGCGCAACTCCGCGGTTCGCCCCGGCTCTACGGAGGCAAGATTGCGCGTCTCCCCGAGGTCCTTGGCCAGATTGTACAACTCGATCCCCGCCGGGTCGAAGGTCTCGATCAGCTTCCAGTCTCCGCGGCGGACCACGCCCGAGGGCACACTGTGCGGGTGATCGTTGTAATGCGGGAAGTGCCAGAAGATCGACCCCCTCCCGAGCGGTTTGCCGCCGGTCAGGACGGGCCGCAGGTCAAGGCCGTCGACGTGCTGGTGCGGCCGCGCCGGCAGGCCGGCCGCCGCGAGGCAGGTCGGGTAGAGATCGGTGCTGGTGACGGGTTCGGCGCTGACGGTGCCGGCGCGCGCGACACCGGGCCACTTGACGATAAGCGGCACGCGGATGCCGCCCTCGTAGTAAGCGCCCTTGTTGGCGCGCAACGGCGCGTTGCTGGTCGCGTTGTAGAAGCCGCCGTTGTCGGAGGTGAAGATCACCACGGTGTCGTTCTCCAGGCGGAGTTCGCGGAGGGTTTCCATCACGCGCCCGACGCTGTCGTCGAGGCTCTCGACCATGGCGGCATAGACTGGTTTCCCCTGGCGCCGCTCCTCCGGAATGCGCTCGTATTTCGCCACGACCTCGGGCTTCGCCTGCAGCGGGGTGTGCACCGCGTAATGCGGGAAGTAGAGGAAGAAGGGCCGGTCGCGGCTCCCGCGGATGAAAGCCACCGCCTCGTCGGTGAGCCGGTCGGTGAGGTACTCACCCGGCTTGCCCTCGCTGAACACATTCCAACGCACGCGCTGGCCGGTGGTCGGGATCGCCCAGTTACCCTCGTAGGGGAAGAAGAAGTCCCCCGGGGCGCCGTGCGCGTTGCCCCCGATATTGAGGTCGAAGCCGTGGTGCTGGGGGAGTGAGAACGGTTCGCCGCCCAGATGCCACTTGCCGATGTTGGCCGTGCGGTAGCCGCCCTCGCGCAGCGCCTCCGCGAGCGTGACTTCCTCCAAAGGCAGGCTGCGCACGAAGCGCGCGCTCCGCAGGCGGGACTTCGGTTCCCACCGGCCGTTCGGCAACCAGTCGGTCAGCAGCAGCCGGGCCGGATATTTCCCCGTGAGCACCGCCGCCCGGGTGGGCGAACACACGGCGCAGGCCGCGTAGGCGTCGGTGAACCGCACCCCCTCGCGCGCGAGGCGGTCGATGTTCGGGGTCTGGTAATACGTGCTGCCGTTGGCGCCGATGTCGCGCCACCCCAGGTCGTCGACGAGGAACAGGACAATGTTCATCCGGCGGGCCTCGGCGGCGCCGCTTGCGGCGGAGAAAAGAGCCGAGAGGAGAATAAGGCGTGTGAGGCTAGGCTTCATGATGCGAAAGAGGTCGGAATTTTTCCGCGGCTGGCCGAAGTGCCGCCGAAATCACCGGCTGAGGTTGGGATCCGAATAAAAAGGAAACCACGTACGAGGCCGCCGCGGAGTCCGCGGGATCACCCGCGGCTACACCATGCGACGTGGATTTCTCAATCGATACGGACGGATCCGGGCCGATCACTTCTTCCTCCCCTTTTTCCCGGCGGCCGGGGCCTCGTTCGCGGGCAGCCACCGCGCGTGGTCGGCCTTCACGGCGGCGAACTCCGGCCGGCCGGCGAGGTTGTGCCACTCGTGCGGATCGTTGGCGTGATCGTAGAGCTCCTCGCCGCCGTCGTCGTAACGGATGTAGCGCCAGCGGTCGCTCCGCACGGCATGGTTGCCGCGGCCGTGGGTCGTGAGGGCGGGACGCTCCCATTCCCGTCCGGGGTCGCGCAGCAGCGGCACGAGGCTCCGGCCGTCCAGCGCGGCCACCGGCGGGAGACCGCACAGCTCGTTCAGCGTCGGGAAGAGATCGATGACCCCGACGGGGCGCGCGGAGCGCGTCCCGGCACGGGTCACCCCGGGCGCGACGACAAGGAACGGCACACGGGTCGAGCGCTCCCAGAGGGTGAACTTGTGGAGATGCTGCTTCTCGCCGAGGTGCCAGCCGTGGTCGGACCACACGACGACGATGGTGTTTTTCGCCGCGGGGCTCGCGTCGAGCGCGGCGATGATCCGGCCCACGAGCGCATCGCCGTAGGAGATGTTGGCGAGATAGGCCTGCAGCACCTCCCGGTAACGCCCCTCGCGGAGCACCAGTTCGTAGTCGCCGCGGCGGTCGGCGGCCATGCGCTGCCCGCCGGCGGGGAGGTCGTCGCAATCGTCGGCCTTGATCGGCGGAGGCGTGATGCGATCCGGCGGGTACAGGTCGAAATATTTCCGCGGCGCGTACCAGGGCAGGTGGGGCCGGTAGATGCCGGCGGCGAGGAAGAAGGGCTCGGCCGGCGGACGCGCGAGGAACGCGGCGACCCACTCCGCGAGGCGGCCGTCGCCCATCTCCTCATCGCGGCGGTCAAACGGCCCCCAGTCGAACTCGGCGGCGTTCTGCGGCGGACGCGCCAGCGCGCGCACGGCCTCGAGACCATTCCGCGGAAAGCCGGCCGGCCACGAGAACGCGCGGGATTCGCCGCCGTCGGCGACGCGCTGCTGGTAGGGACTGTCGAACACCTGGTCGAAATAGGCGTGCCAGTCGGAGCCGCGGTTGAAGCCGGGCGTGTGATGGTTGACCTTGCCGCCGCCGACGACGCGGTAGCCGTGGTTCTTGAAGTGGAGCGGAATGGAGAGGATGCCCGGATGCGTCTCGTGCCATTTGGCGTCGTTGAGGTAGATGCCGAGGCTGCTCGGCCGGCGGCCCGTGATCACCGCGGCGCGGGAGGGATTGCAGACCGGGGCCGCGATGTGGGCGTTGGTGAAGGAGAGCCCGCGCGCCGCCAGCGCGTCGAGGTGCGGGGTGCGGACGTCGGGATGCCCGCCGAGATGCCCGACCCAGTCGTTGAGATCGTCGAGCACGATCATCAGGACGTTCGGCCGGGTCGCCGGCGCGGCGGCGTACGCCGAGAACGGCGTGATCAGGAGAAAGAGGGCCAGTCTCAGGCGGTTCATGTCAGCGGTCCTTCCTGCGCTTGCCGGCGGCGGTCGGGGCGGATGCGCGGGACGATGGTTCCTCACCGAAGAAATAGTACGGGTAATCCCACGAGAGCTCCCGCGACTCCTGCTTGCGCGCGGCTCCGACCTCCGCCTTCAGCCGGTCGAGATTGGCGGGCTTGAGCAAGGGATCCGCCGTATCCTCTCGCCAGCGGGCGAGCACCCCCTGAAGCCGCGCGAGTGTCCCCCGGTGCGCCGGGTCCGCGGCGAGGTCCCGGAACTCATAGGGGTCGCTCTCGAGGTCGTAGAGCTCCCAGCGCGGAGGGCGCTGCATGCGGGCGTAGGCGGCGCGGACAGGTTCCGGCGCCGCGGCGATCGCCGCCGCGAGATCCGCCTCGTGATGCTTGAGCGTGAACTCGTAGCCCGGATTGATCTCCCCCGGCAGCAGATTCTCGATCAGCTTGTAGCGGTCGTCGCGCACGGTGCGCTGCGGCCAGAAGTTGGCCTGGGCCGCGTGCGTGTGGAACTCCGTGAACAGATGTTCGCGCCACGCGATCCCGGGCGCCCGCAAGACCGGCACCAGCGACCGCCCGGCCAGACCGGAAGGCATGGTCGCGCCCGCCAACTCCAGCGCGGTTGGCATCAGATCAACCGTCGAGACCAGTTCCCGCCGCACCTGCCCCGCCCGAACCCCCGTCGGCCAACGCACCAGAAGCGGGATGCGCACCCCGCCCTCGTAGGAGGTGCGTTTCCCGCGCAGCAGATCCGCCCCGTGGTCGCCGAGGTAGACCACCACCGTGTTCTCCGCCTTGCCGGCGCGCGCCAGCGCCGCCAGGACGTCGCCGACCAACGAATCCAGCCGGCTCATGCAGTTGTAATAGTCCGCGACCAGCTCCCGCAGGTCCGCGCGATCCACACCCATGTAGGGCATCGGCGTGACCTCGGCGCCCGTCAGCGGTTTCGCGGGGATTCCGTCCACCTGACGGGTCCACGGCCGGTGAGCATCCGGGAAGTTCAGGCTCAGGAAAAACGGCTGGTCCGTCGCGCGGAAGAACTCCTCCGCGCGCCGCGCGTAATCGGGCAAGTCCTTGCGCGCGAAGTTACCGCGCGGGATCGCGGTGAAATCGAACGGGAAGGCCTCCTCGGGGTTGAGGTGGAGCTTGCCGATGATGCCCGTGCGGTAACCGGCGGCCTTCAGGCTGCGGGGCAGGTTCGGAAGTTCGGGCCGGTACAGCCGGAATCCCCACGTCGCCAGGCCGATCTGCCCGTTTTGGTGCGGGTAAAGGCCCGTCATGATGCTGGAACGCGACTGGCTGCAGCCGGCCTGCGTAACGTAGGCGCGGTCGAAGCGCACCCCCTCGGATGCGAGCCGGTCCAGATTCGGCGTCAGCACGTGAGGATTGCCGTAGCAGCCGAGCTCCGGGCCGTTGTCCTCCGAGACGATGAAGAGAAAATTCGGCCGGGGCGCAGCGGCGGATGCGGCAGAGACGGCTGCGATGAGCAGGACGAACGCGCGGCGGAGGAACATGGGGTTGCGGGGAGAGCAAAGCATGACTCCCCCGCCCCGCCAGTCGGAATCCCTTCCGGCCGGTCCCAATTTGGAACCGCCGCCTCAGCGACCCTCGATCAACGCGTCGATCGCGGCGTCCAGCCGCCGGGTGAACGGCAGCCGCTGCTTGGTCGGGACCTGCGTGAGCGCCACCACAATGTAATCCCGCTCCAGATCGAGCACCGCCAGCGTGCCCGAGGCGCCGTTGTGGCGCAGCCGCGTGCCGCGGCCGCCCGCTCCGGCGCGCACGATATTGAACCCGAGCCCATAACCGTCCCGCGTGGTTCCGGGCTGCACCGTGTGGAGATCGGCGAGCAGGGCTTCCGGCACGATCACGCGGTCGCCGGCGCGGCCGCGGTTCCGGTGCAGGAGCAGCAAGGCCGCCACCTCATCGGCCGTCGCCACGAGGCCACCGCCGGGGTTGGGATAGGCGAGCGCGGGTTCCTCGCGGCCAGCCGTACCCGCCGGCGAGAGCACGCCCTCCTTCCAGTCGTAGAAAACCGGCAGACGGGCGCGCCGCGCGGCCGGCTGCGCCGCGAGAAAGCCCGCGTCACCCGCCCCGATCGGGACCAGCAGTCGGCGGGCGAGGAGCGCGGCGAAATCCTCTTCCGCCGCCACCTCAGCCACGCGCCCCGCCACCAGGTAACCGAGGCCCGTGTAGGCGTAGCGGCTGCCGGGCTCCGTCGCGAGACCCGCCCGCGCGAGGTCGCGCACGGCGTCGGCAAGGGTACCGTCGGTCCGAAACCGCCACCGCTCCTCGCCCCGCGCCTGCTGGCCGGCGAAGCCGGCGGTATGGGACAGCAACTCGCGCACCAGCGGCGTCCGGCGCGCGGGGGCGCCGCCATCGACGCGCACCCCGCGGAACTCCGGCAGATACCGGTCGACCGGGTCGTCCCAACGCAGCCGGCCTTCGGCGACGAGGATGGCCAGCAGCGTCGCGGTGAAGGGCTTGGTGACCGACGCGATGCGGAAGGGCGTGTCGATCGCGAGCGCCTCGGGCCGCGCGAGGTCAGGCCGCCCGAAGGCCTCGCGGAACACCGGCTCGCCGCGGTGTAGCACCAGCATCACGCCGCCCGGCACAAAGCCCCCGGCGATCCCCTCGCGCCAAACCGCGCGCAAAGCCTCCGCCCGCCGCGCTTCCAGCTCCGGCGCGGCGACCGCACCGGCGGAACCCAGCAATAGGACACCGGACAGCAGAAGAAAAATTCTCACGGCAAAGCGGAGCACGTCACGCGACCACGTCCCGCGCGCAGCGGAAACCGGTGTGCGTCGCCGCCGAGTCGGGTTCGTTGCCGTTGCGCGCGTCGGTGCGGTAGCGGTTGCAGTAGCTCGCGTGGCAGAGGTGGCTGCCGCCGCGTTGCACGCGGCGCAGACCCGCCGCGGGCCCGGTGGGATCGACGCGCGGGGAGACGCGGTAATAACCGGCGTCGAACCAGTCCCAGCACCATTCCCAGACGTTACCCGTCATCTGGTAGAGTCCGTACCCGTTCGGCCGGTACGCGCGCGCCGGCGCCGTGCCGCGGTGGCCGTCGTCGCCGGTGTCGCGCGCGGGAAAAACGCCCTGCCACACGTTCATGCGGTGGCGCCCGTCCGGTTCGAGGTCTTCGCCCCACGGGAACCGGCAGCCTTCGAGGCCGCCGCGCGCCGCGCGCTCCCACTCGGCCTCCGTGGGCAGCCGCTTCCCGGCCCATTCCGCGTAGGCTCGGGCGTCGTGCCACGAGACCTGCGTCACCGGATAGTCCCAGCGGCCGCGCAGCGAGGAGCCCGGCCCTTCAGGATGACGCCAGCCGGCGCCCTCGACGCGCACCCACCATTCCGAGCCGCGCACCCGGGGTCCCCGGCCCAGCGCGGGGTCGGCGAGATGTCCGGCGAAAACGAAGCTCCACCCCAAGCGCTCCGCGTCGGTGCGGTAGCGGGTCGCGTTCACAAAGGCGTTGAACTGCTCGTTGGTGACGGCGGTCTCATCCAACAGGAAGGGACGCAACTCGACCTCGTGCACCGGGCCCTCCCCGTCCGCGGCGAAGCTGTAGTTCGCCTCGTTGCCCATCCGGAACACACCGCCGGGGATCAGCACCATGCCCGCCGCGGCCGGCCCGGGCACACGCCGGAACGGATGAACCGTTCCACCCGGCGCGTCCCCGCGGGACGGACCGCAGCAGGCCTTGCCCTCGCCGCCGTGTTCCATGGCACGAGCGAAACTCCGGCTGCGGCCCGCGGCAAGCGCGACGCCGATCAGCTCACGACGTTGGCCGGCGTGCCGTCGAGGAACGCGCGCAGATTCGCGGCGACGATGCCGAGGAGGCGCCGGCGGGCGGCGACCGACGCCCACGCGAGATGCGGCGTGATCACGCAGTTCCTCGCGGAGAACAAGGGATGATCCGCCGCAGGCGGCTCGACCGATAGCACGTCGAGGCCCGCCCCGGCGATCCGGCCGGAGTTCAATGCGGCCGCAAGGTCGGTCTCGTTCACCAGCGGGCCCCGGCTCGTGTTGATGAGGTAGGCCGTCGGCTTCATCAGCGCCAGCCGGCGCGCATCCACCAGGCCGGTGTTTTCCGGCGTGAGCGGACAATGCAGGCTCACCACATCGGCCTCGCGGAAGAGCGTGTCGACGTCAGTGAATCGCACCACGCCGTCGCCGCCCGCCGGCGGCCGCGGCGTGTGCGCGATCACGTTCATGCCGAAAGCCGCGGCGATCCGCGCCGTGGCGCGACCGATCCGGCCGTAGCCGACGATCCCCATCGTTAGGCCCGACAGCTCGAGCACGGGATGATCCCAGTAACAGTAATCGGGGCAGCTCGCCCAACGGCCCGCCGCCACCGTCGCGGCGTGATGCCCGGTGCGGGAAGCCAGCTCCAGCAGGAGCGCGAACGCATGCTGCGCCACCGAGTCGGTGCCATAACCGGGCGCGTTGCTCACCACCACGCCGCGGGCCCGCGCCGCCCGCACGTCGACCACGTTGTAACCGGTCGCCAGCACGCCGACGTAACGGAGCGCCGGCAGGGCCGCGAAAGTCGCGGCATCCAGCGGCGTCTTGTTGGTGAGCAGCACCTCGGCGCCCGCCGCACGCGTAATGATGTCCGAGGCCGGGGTGCGCGGGTGCACGCTGAGTTCGCCGCATGCGCGGATCTCGTCCCAGGAAAGGTCGCCGGGGTTCAATGCGTGCCCATCGAGGACAACGATCTTCATGGGTGGAGCCGGAGTAAGCTGAAGCCGCCGCGCCTGTTCACTCGGACTTGGCGGCCTTCTTGCCCGCCTTGCCGCCGGCCCCCTTGGCGGGTGGCGACCAGGCTGCAGGTTTGGGTTGCGCCACCCGCAGCGACGCGGTGTCGCCGATAGACTTCATCTCAGCCTCGAGCAGCGCCGTGAGTTGCGCGATGCGTCCCGCCTGCACGGGCTCCGCGGACAAGTCGCGTGTCTCATGCGGATCCGCGACCAGGTCGAAGAGTTGGGTGCGATCCACCTGGGGGTAGCGGATGAGCTTCCAGCGTTCGTCGCGCACCCCGCGTTGCACGTCGCGGTAGGCGAACATCAGCGCTTCGCGCCCGGCGCGCGACGGATCGCGCAACACCGCCGACAGGTCGCGACCCTCGCTGGTCGCGGGTGCCGGCACACCACAGAGGGCACCGAGCGTCGGCATCAGGTCGAACAGGTAGCACATCGCCGCGGTGCGCCGGCCGGCCGGGATACCAGGACCCGCCACAATCAGCGGCACCCGCACCGAATGCTCGTAGAGGTTCTGCTTTCCGATCAGGCCGTGGCTGCCACGGGCGACGCCGGAATCGGCGGTGAAGACGATGTAGGTGTCGCGCGCCCGCGGGGAGGCGTCGACGGCGTCAATGACGCGTCCGATCAGCATATCGAGATAGCTGATGTAGCGGTAATATTCCGCGAGCATGCCGCGGATGTCCGCCGACGCCCGCGGCCACGGCAACAGCACCTCGTCACGGATGGCCATCTCGCCGTTGTCGAACGGATGCTGCGGCAGGAAATTCGGCGGCAACGGCAGCGCCGAAGGGTCGTACTGCACCGGAAAATCGTCGGGAACGATGTGCGGATCATGGGGACCGTCGAAAGGCAGGTAGGCGAGGAACGGCGCGTCCCCCGGCTCGCGCAGGAAGGCGATCACCGCCTCGGCGAAGGTCTCGCACGCGTGGCGCGGCTCGACGCGCACCGGCCCCTGCTTGCCGTTTTCCCAGCTGCTGAGGGGCGCCTTCATCGGGTTGGTCATGCCGCCCGTGAACATCGAGGTGGCGCGCTGGAAGCTCAGCGGCACCGAGGCCGCCGTGTTGTGCCATTTGCCGCTCACGAAGGTGCGATAGCCCGCCGCGCCGAAGGCCGCCGGCCACGTCGGATCACGCGTGAGTTTCTCGTCGATGCGGAACAGGGGCCGCGCCGAAAGCAGCATCGCGCGCGATGGAACGCAGGTCGCTCCGTGCAGACCGCCCTGCATATAGGCCCGGTCGAACGCCATCCCGCGCGCCACCAGGCGGTCGAGGTTAGGCGTGCGGATGTGCGGGTTGCCGAGCGCGCGTATCGTGTCGGCCTGCTGGTCGTCGGCGAAGATGAAGACGACGCTCGGCCGCTTATCAGCAGCGAAGACCGAAGCGGCGAAGAGGGCGAGCGGAGCAAGAAGGCAGGGACGAATGAACATGGGGCGCAGGGTGGAGCCGTTAGCCGATGCGCATCGCCCGCCGCGACGCAACCCCGGAGGCGCTGCGTCCCAGCCTGCCCTGAAGATTTGGCAACCGCCAAGTCACGGGAGATAGCGTGCGGCCCAGACGGGCAACAGGAGCAAACGGAGGCTACGAAGGATGGAGCGAATCCGGACATCAGGAACCCTACGTCCAGGCATCGGGCAGCCGAGAAAACGGGATGGATTGGCTCAGGGAACAGGCTGGATCTCCTCGCCGATGGTGCGCGTGCGCCGTTTGCACATTTTGCCGGCCAACCGACGCATGGCCCCGAAGAGGCTCGCGCGGCGCAAGAGCTAGAACAGTTCCCGCCTCTTTGGCCCGGATCCGAGGCTTCCGAGTGTTCCGTGGGCGGCCACGCTCGGTTTCTTCACTTCAGCTTTCCCACTCCCTCTCGCTTTACCTCATCCCTGCCGGCGCGGCGGAGCCGGGCCGGGTGTTTCCGTGCTCGCGCGCCGCCGGCGCCGCCCTACGGTCGCGCGCCATGTCCACACCCGCCACCCGCGCCGACGGCCGTCAAGCCGCGCAATTGCGCCCGATCACCTTCGAGGCGAACATCGCGCCCCACGCCACGGGCTCCGTCCTGGTTTCATTTGGGCGCACGCGCGTCATTTGCGCCGCCACCATCGAGCCCGGCGTGCCGACGTGGATGAAGCAGCAGAAGGTGAGCGGCGGCTGGCTCACCGCCGAATACTCGATGCTCCCCTACTCCACCCACGAGCGGAAGGCGCGTGACATCTCCCGGGGCAAGATCGACGGCCGCACCGTCGAGATCCAGCGCCTCATCGGCCGCTCGCTTCGCGCCGTCCTCGACCTCGAGAAACTCGGCGCCAATACCTTGTGGGTCGACTGCGACGTGCTGCAGGCCGACGGCGGCACCCGCACCGCCGCCATCACGGGCGCCTGGCTCGCCGCCCGTCTCGCGGTGCAGCGGCTGCTCGACGACAAACGCATCGCTGAAAACCCTCTCGCCGACTCCGTGGCCGCGGTGAGCGTCGGCGTGGTCGGCGGGGCCGAACTACTCGACCTCGCCTACGTCGAGGACAAGGACGCCGAGGTGGACTTCAACGTGGTGATGACCGGACGCGGCCAGTTCGTTGAAGTGCAGGGCTCCGGCGAGGAAGCGACGTTCTCGCCCGATCAGCTCACCAGCCTTGTCGCGCTCGCCCAGCGGGGAATACGCGAAGTCACGGCGCTGCAGACGGCTTTCCTGGCGAAGCGCCTTCTTTGACGCGCTTCCTGCTCTCCGGTGCGACGGTCGGCGCCGCCGGGGGCGGGCCGCCGAAATTACCGCCCTCCGCAGCCCGGACGAAGCCTTCCGTCACGCTCTTCAGTTCCTCCCAGCGACGTCGGATAGCCTTGGCCTCGTCACGGGTTATGACGTCGTCGGCCGAGGACTGCGCGATGTAAGCCAGCATGTCGGCGAATTCCTGCACGATGTCGTTGGTGGCGGGAATGAGCTTGGGATCGGCGGGTTGCCTCTCCGGATTACGAATGAAGAACCCGTCGGCCTGCTCGCACACCCACTGGGCGACGCGGGGGTCCTTCGTGATGCGCACCAACTGCCCCACACGGTCCAGGGGACTACCCGAAGGAACACCGTCGACCGGCGGCTCGCCCCATTTGTAAACGAGCGAGAGCGAAAGATTCATTCCGGACGCGATCTGCTTGGCGCTGGTGGTTTTGAGCACCGCGCGCATCACCTCGTGAGGTTCCATAGAGCAGGTGAGCGTGCGGAGGAGAACGCCGAAAGGCAATCCGCGGCCGCATTCCGCTTTTTTTCGTGCGTTCCCGTCGACCGCTGTGACTAACTCACCCTTCCTCCCCGCATGAACATTCACGAGTATCAGGCCAAGGCGTTGTTTGAGAAATTCGGCGTTCCCGTGCCCAAGGGCGCCGCCGCCCGCTCGGCCGCCGAGTTCGAGACCGCCCTCGCCCAGCTGCCTGAGGGTCCGACCATGGTGAAATCCCAGATCCACGCCGGTGGGCGCGGCAAGGGCACGTTCACCGATGGCTTCAAGGGCGGAGTTAAATTCTGCCCCACCAAGGCCCAGGCGCGCGAGACCGCCGGCAAGATGCTGGGCAACACGCTCGTCACGCTCCAGACCGGACCAGCCGGCCGCAAGGTACAGACCGTCTATTTCACCGTCGCGAGCGATATCAAGAAGGAGTACTACCTCGCCATCCTCCTCGACCGCGCGTCCTCGCGGCCCGTGATCGTCGCCTCCACCGAGGGTGGCGTCGAGATTGAGAAAGTCGCCCACGAAACGCCGGAGAAGATCACCAAGGTGTTCGTCGACCCGGCCTACGGCCTCGCCGACTACCAGGTGCGCGAACTCGTCTTCAAGCTGGGCTTCACTGGCAACGAGGCGAAGAACGCCGCCCGCCTCATTCGCGCCCTCTACACCTGCTACTGGGAGACCGACGCCTCCATGGTCGAGGTCAACCCCCTCATCACCACCCCCACCGGCGACGTCCTCGCCCTCGATGGCAAGGTGTCGTTCGACGACAACGCGCTCTTCCGCCATCCGGAGATCGTCGCGCTGCGCGACCTCAACGAGGAGGATCCCAAGGAGATCGAGGCTTCCAAGTACTCGCTCAGCTACATCGCCCTCGACGGCAACATAGCCTGCCTCGTCAACGGCGCCGGCCTCGCGATGAGCACGATGGACATCATCAAGCACTTCGGCGGCACCCCGGCCAACTTCCTCGACGTCGGCGGCGGCGCCTCGAAGGACCAGGTGGTCGCCGCGTTCAAGATCATCCTCGGCGACCCCAATGTGAAGGGGATCCTCGTGAACATCTTCGGCGGCATCATGGACTGCAACGTGATCGCCCAGGGTATCGTCGAGGCGGTGAAGGAGGTCGGCCTCAAGCTGCCCCTCGTCGTCCGTCTCGAGGGCAACAACGTCGCCGCCGGCAAGGCCACCCTCGCCGCCTCCGGCCTCAAGCTCGTCTCCGGCGACACCATGGCCGACGCCGCGCAGAAGATCGTCAAACTCGTCGCCGCCTAAATTACAGTAAACCAAACGCAAAGACTCGCGAAGTCCTCCGCCCTTTTTGCGGAACCTTAGCTACCTTCGCGTCTTCGCGCTTACCTCCTTCCCACTCCCATTTTCCTCCCATGGCCATTCTCATCACGCCCGAAACCAAGATCCTGATCCAGGGCATCACCGGCGAGTTCGGCGCCAGGCACACCAAGCTGTCGCTCGACTACGGCACTAAGGTCGTCGCCGGCGTGACGCCCGGCAAGGGCGGCCAGTTCTTCGAACACGGCGCCCACCGCGTGCCGATCTTCAACTCCGTCGCCGAAGCCGCCAAGGCTACCGGCGCCACCGTCTCCGCGATCTTCGTGCCGCCGCCGTTCGCCGGCGACGCCATCCTCGAGTGCGTCGACGCCGATCTTGATCTCGCCGTCGCCATCACCGAGGGCATTCCGATCCGCGACATGATCCGCGTGAAGCGCGCCATGGCCGGTCGCCGCACGCGCCTCGTCGGCCCGAATTGCCCCGGTCTGGTTACGCCCGGCACGGGCGAGGGATCGAAGGGCGGCTGCCGCATCGGCATCGCCCCGGGTTACATCCACAAGAAGGGCCATGTCGGCGTCGTCTCGCGCTCTGGTACCCTCACCTACGAGGCGGTCTTCCAGCTCACCTCGAAGAACATCGGCCAGACCACGTGCGTCGGCATCGGCGGCGACCCGGTCAACGGCACCTCGCACCTCGACGTCATCAAGCTCCTCGACGCCGACCCTGAGACCCACGGCATCATCATGATCGGCGAGATCGGCGGCAGCGCCGAGGTCGAGGCCGCGCGCTGGATCAAGGCGCATTGCCGCAAGCCCGTCGCCGGCTTCATCGCCGGCTCCACCGCTCCCGCCGGCCGCCGCATGGGCCACGCCGGCGCGGTCATCGGCGGCGCCGAGGACACCGCCGCCGCCAAAATCGCCATCTTCCGCGAGTGCGGCATCGAGGTCGCCGCCACGCCGAGCGACATGGCCGACGCGCTCCTTCGTGCCGCCAAGGCCAAGGGCGTGACGCTCAGCTGAGCTTTCGCCGCATCCGGCGATTTCATCGAGGGCGGGCTCCGGCCCGCCCTTTTGTTTTTCCGGCTTACGCCGACGGCGACGCGGCACCGTCGGCCGCCTTCCAAAGATAGAGCGTCGCCAACGTGCGGTGCGGCGCCCAACGCGTGCCGTGCCGCGCGAGCACCTTCGGCTCGGGCATCCGGCGGCGGCGGTGCGCGATCTGGAACCCCCGGCGCACACCTAGGTCGAGTGCCGGCAGCACGTCCGGACGGCCGAGGTTGAAGATCAGAAACATCTCCGCCGTCCAGCGCCCCACGCCCTTGAGCCGCGTCAAAGCCTCGATGATGGCCTCGTCCTCCATCCTTCCGCACTGGCGCAACGTGGGCAGCTTGCCCTCGGCCGCGGCGCGGGCGACGCCGCGCAGGTAGCCGGCCTTCTGTCCGGAGAGACCCGCCGCCCGGAGGTTGTCGTCGGGAGCACCAAGCACCGCCTCGGGGGTCGGAAACCGACCCGCTCCGAACCGTTCCTCAAAACGCCCGAGGATCGTCGCCGCCGCCTTGCCGCTCAATTGCTGGTGGATCACCGCGCGTACGAGCGACTCGTAAGGCGCCTGCCGGCGCGGCTTGAGCGCGATCGGCCCCACGCGACGGATCACCGGACCCAGCGCCGGATCCGCGGAAAGAGACGTGATACCTTCAACTACCATGAGGCGAGTCATGCCGAGGACCTGAACGTTGCGCAACGCCGGCGTCAGTAAGGAGCCAGTCGTACGCGTGACCGAGCGCGTTCATCCGCCGCGGACTCGCGGACGTGGGGTTACCTTGGAACTTCTGATTCCCGTTCCGCATTCAACATCATCCGCGTTTATCCGCGTCCATCCGTGGTTAACCACCCCGCGGGGCCGTCCAGATACTCGCACCGGCATCACCCCAAATTCGGGCATTAGCCGCGGTCGCGGCCCGCTGCTGCGCCGCCAGCGTGACGAGCGCCCCAAGCCGCCACTCACGGCGGCCGGGCGTCATCCCAACCAAAACATGAAAAACAACCTGATCCCCGCGACGCTCGTCGCTTTCCTCATCATCGGCACGGCGGCCATCGCGGCCGACAAGAAAACCGCGAAGGTCACCTTCGCCAGCGCCGACACCGACCTCGACGGCAAGGTCTCGCTCCGCGAGTACACGTCAGCCTACCAGCCGGCGATGGACGCCGCCGCCGCCAAGACGAAGTTCAGCCGTCTCGACAAGAACAAGGACGGCTCTCTCAGCAGCGAGGAGTTCGCCCCGACCCGGAAACCCCGCGCCAAGAAGGAAACCGCCGCGCGCTGAGCGAACGCCTTCGCCCCGGAAGGCGGACCCACGCACAAGGCCGCCTTCCGGCCTGCTCCCAGAGATCGTCCCGTTCCAAGACAACCGCACTCCCGCCCACGCCGCCGCCATGCCAACCGCGCCCGATCGTCGCTCCCTTCGCGGTCCACGCGTGCGTGCCCTGCCACCAACACGCGCGGGCCGCGCGCTGTCGCGAGACGCCATCGCGGCTCCGCCGTTCGGGAAGCGCCTTGCGGGCTCCGCGTCTTCCGCCTTCGCTGCCCGGACCTCGACCATGAGCCTTTCGATCAAGCCCGCCGCCTCGTGCGGTTTCGACCAAATCTCCCTCGGCGAAGTGATGCTCCGCCTCGATCCCGGCGAGGGCCGCATCCGCACGGCCCGCGAGTTCAGGGCTTGGGAAGGCGGCGGCGAGTACAATACCTCGCGCGGCCTCCGGAAGTGTTTCCGCCTCAGGACCGCGGTCTGCACCGCGTTCGTCGACAACGAGGTTGGCCACCTCGTCGAGGACTTCATCATGCAGGGCGGCGTCGCCACCGACTTTATCCGCTGGCGCGAGGACGACGGCATCGGCCGGACAGTGCGCAACGGACTCAACTTCACCGAGCGCGGCTTCGGGATTCGCGGTGCGGTGGGCGTCCCCGACCGCGGCAACACCGCCGCGTCGCAACTCAAGCCGGGCGACTTCGACTGGGATCACATTTTCGGACGAATCGGCGCCCGCTGGTTCCACACCGGCGGCATCTTTGCCGCGTTATCCGAGACCACCGCCGCGGTCGCCATCGAGGCGGTGCAGGCCGCGAAGCGCCACGGCACCATCGTCAGCTACGATCTCAATTACCGCCCGTCGCTGTGGAAGAGCATCGGCGGCCAGAAGAAGGCCCGCGAGGTCAACCGCGAGATCGCGCGGCACGTCGACGTGATGATCGGCAACGAGGAGGACTTCACCGCTTCCCTCGGCTTCGAGGTCAAGGGCGCCGACCACAACCTGTCCCGCATCGAGCTCGATGCGTTCAAGGAGATGATCCGGACGGCGGTCCGCGAATTTCCAAACTTCAAGGTCGCCGCCACCACGCTGCGCCGCGTCGTGACGGCCACGAAGAACGACTGGTCCGCCGTGCTTTGGCACGACGGGAATTTCTTCGAGAGCCGCCAGTACCCGGAGTTGGAGATCCTCGATCGCGTGGGAGGCGGCGACAGCTTCGCTTCCGGGCTGCAGTTCGGCTTCCTCGAGTTCAACGACCCGCAGAAGGCCGTCGATTACGGCGCCGCGCATGGGGCCCTGGCCTCGACCACCCCCGGCGACACCTCGATGGCGACGCGCAAGGAGGTCGAGAAGCAGATCCAGGGCGGCGGCGCGCGGGTCGTTCGCTGAGCCGTTACTTCCTCGCCGGCGCCGCCCCCGGCGCGCGGCCGGCCTCGGGCTGGTAGTAGGGCGTCATGGCCGCGAGAATACGCTCGATGGCCGTGGAGCGGTCGATCACGCCCGTGTGCCTCCAAAGGATCTCCCCGCCCGGCGCGATGAACACCGTGTGCGGGATCTGCCCGGGAGCCTTGGGATCAAGAGCATTCAGGAGATCCTCGGGCCGGGCACCGGAGAAAACGTAGTGGTTCGTGGTGCGTCGCTCGCGCTTCGCGGAATTCACGCTGCGGGCGGTCATGCCCGCGCCCTGCCGCTCCAGGAAGGCCTTGGCCCTGGCGGTCTGCGCGGGCTCGTCCAGGCTGAGCGTGATGAAATCGAATTCGCGCAGGTCGAACTTCCGCGCGATCGCGACCAGGTCGGGAAACTCCTGCACGCACGGCGCGCACCACGTCGCCCAGACGTTGATCAGGCGGAACCTTCCCGTCGCGTTGGCCCGCAGGGCCGCCACGCCCGCGGCGTCAATCGGCTCTAGGTTGACCGGAATCTTCGTCCAACCCGCCTCGGTCTCGACATGCTTGGCGCGCTTTTCCCGCCATTTGGTGGAACACCCGAAAGGTTTGGTGGTTTCCAACGGCACCGGCTTCCCCCCGAGCACAGCCTCGATCGCGTCCCGAGCGTAATGCTTCTTCACCGTATCCTCCTGGGGATACCGTGAATCGTCGAACGCTCCCGCGTAGCGCAGCCGGCGCGCGCGGTCGAAAATGAAGACGTGCGGCGTGGCCAAGCAGCCGTAGGCCCGCGCCGTGAGTTGCTTGTCGCCGTCGTAAAGGTACGGGAAATCCCACCCCAGCTTCGCCGCGTAGGGCTTCATCTCCTCGAAGGAGTCGCCGTACTCCCCGTAACCGAGCTCGTTCACGCTGAGGCCGTCGGGGTGGTTGGGGTTGATCGCCACGATCGACACGCTGCGTCCGCGCAGGTTTTCGCGCAGTTTCTTCAGACGTCCTTCGATGCCGTGCGAGGTGGGACAATGGTTCGACGTGAACAGCACCATCAGCACGTCGGTGCCGCCGAAATCCGCCAACCGCCACACGCGACCGTCGACCCCGGGCAGCGCGAAATCCGGAGCGGCGTCGCCAATCGCGAGCGTCTTCAGGTCGAACGGATGACCGGACGAATCCAACACCGGCTTGGGTTCCGCCGCGGAAAGCTGGGTCGGCAGCAGCGCGATGAGGGACGCACACAAGACGAAAGTTAGGGGGCGTTTCATGTTGGGTGCACGAAACCTAAGCGCGCGCCCGCCTTTGCCCAGCCGGCATTTCACCGTTCCCCCTCCCTACCCAAACCGACCTTGGGTGTCACCTATGTCCTGACGCTGAAGTGTCACCCATGTCCTGACTGCGCCCCCGCGCCCCACACCCCCGTCCCTCTCCCGCGCCCCTTTCCCTCCTTTCCAACTTTGCCCTTTCCCTCTCCCGCCGCGTCACTTTTCCTGCTCCGCTAGTCGCGTCATCCAACGTCCCCTTTTAACCATGAACACCACCATCTCAGCCATCACCGCCCGCGAGATCATCGACTCCCGCGGCAATCCAACCGTCGAAGTCGACGTGCGCCTCGCCTGTGGCGCCCTCGGCCGCGCGGCCGTGCCTTCCGGCGCCTCCACCGGCGAACACGAGGCCCTTGAGCTCCGTGACGGCGACAAGAAGCGCTACCTCGGCAAGGGCACGCTCAAGGCCGTCGCCAACGTGAAGGCCCGCATCGCCCCGGCCCTCATCGGCCACGACGCCTGCGACCAGGTCGGCGTCGACCGCGCGATGCTCAAGCTCGACGGCACCCCCACCAAGGCGAAGCTCGGCGCCAACGCCATCCTCGGCGTCTCCCTCGCCACCGCCCACGCCGCCGCCAACGCGCTCGGCCAGCCGCTCTACAAGTACCTCGGCGGACCCAACGCCAAGGTCCTCCCGGTGCCGATGATGAACATCATGAACGGCGGCGCGCATTCCGATGCCCCCATCGACTTCCAGGAGTTCATGATCATGCCCACCGGCGCGAAGTCGTTCTCCGACGGCCTCCGCATGGGCTGCGAGGTGTTCCACTCGCTCAAGAAGGTCCTCAAGGAAAAGGGTCTCGCCACCGCCGTCGGTGACGAGGGCGGTTTCGCCCCGAAGCTGGAGTCCACCGAGGCCGCGCTCGACGCCATCGCCCTCGCGGTGAAGAACGCCGGTTACAAGCTGGGTAAGGACATCCACCTCGCCCTCGATGTCGCCTCCTCCGAGTTCTAC
>CAXRGI010000163.1:0-8576 GCA_964229935.1 Opitutales bacterium | reverse complement strand
CCGCGCGGCGGCTTGAGTCCGCCCCGCATGCCCAAGCCCGAGGAAGCACCCAAGGTCATCTTCTCGATGCTCGGCGTCTCGAAGAAGATCGAGCGCAAGGAGATCCTCCGCGACATCTCGCTGTCGTTCTTCCACGGCGCGAAGATCGGCGTCCTCGGACTCAACGGCTCCGGCAAATCCTCCCTGCTGCGCATCCTCGCGGGCCGCGACACCGAGATCGACGGGCGCATCCACTTCGAGCCGGGCTACGACGTCGGGCTGCTCGAGCAGGAGCCCCAGCTCACCCCGGGCGCGTCCGTGCGCGCCTGCGTCGAGGAGGGAGTCCAGCACCTCACCGCGCTCGTCTCCGCCTACGACGCCACGTGGGATGAGCTGAACGAGGCGGCCGACGACGCCGCGAAGGACGCCATCATGGCGCGGCAGGGCGAACTGCAGGAGAAGATCGACGCGCTCGGGGCGTGGGATGTCGCGCCGCGGGTGGAGATGGCGATGGACGCGCTGCGCTGCCCGCCGGGTGACCAGATCGTGGACAAACTCTCCGGCGGCGAACGCCGGCGCGTCGCGCTCGCGCGGCTGCTGCTCCAGCAACCGGCGATCCTGCTGCTCGACGAGCCCACCAACCACCTCGACGCCGAGAGCGTGCAGTGGCTGGAGCAGCACCTCGCACGCTACACCGGCACGGTGATCGCCGTGACCCACGACCGCTACTTCCTCGACAACGTCGCGCAGTGGATCCTCGAGCTCGACCGCGGCCACGGTATTCCCTGGAAGGGCAATTACTCCTCGTGGTTGGAGCAGAAACAGCGCCGCCTGGCCGTCGAGCAGCGCACCGAGGACCGCCGCCAGAAGGCAATGGCGCGCGAGCTGGCGTGGATCCGCCAATCGGCGCGCGCCCGCCAGGCGAAGTCGCAGGCACGCATCAACGCCTACGAGGCGATGCTCAAGGAGGGCGTCGCCGAGAAGGAGCGCGAGTTCGAGATCCTGATCCCCGCGGGCCAGCGCCTTGGCACGCTCGTCGTCGAGGCGCAGGGCCTCGCCAAGGGCTACGGCGACCGACTGCTGTTCGAAGGCGTCAATTTTTCGCTGCCCCCCGGTGGCATCGTGGGGGTCGTCGGCCCCAACGGCGCCGGCAAAACCACGCTCTTCCGGCTCATCACGGGGGGCGAGCGACCCGACGCCGGCGCGCTGCGTGTGGGCGAGACCGTGCAGGTGGCGCACGTCGATCAGTCGCGCGACGGGCTGCCCGCCGCCGCGACGATTTTCGAGGCGATCAGCGGCGGGGAGGAAATCCTGAGGCTCGGCGGCCGCGAGGTGAACGCCCGCGCCTATTGCGCCCAGTTCGGCTTCACCGGGGCCGACCAGCAGAAAAAGGTCGGCGTCCTCTCCGGCGGCGAACGCAACCGCGTGCACCTCGCGCGCCTGCTGAAGTCCGGCGCCAACCTGATCCTCCTCGACGAGCCCACCAACGACCTCGACGTGAATTCGATCCGCGCCCTGGAGGAGGCGCTCGAGAATTTCGCGGGCTGCGCGGTCGTTGTCTCGCACGACCGCTGGTTCCTCGATCGCGTCGCCACCCACATCCTCGCCTTCGAGGGCGACAGCCAGGTGACGTGGCACAACGGCAATTTCTCCAGCTACCTTGAGGACCTCCGCCGCCGGAAGGGCAAGGACGCGGACCAGCCGCACCGCATCAAATACCGCCCGCTCACGCACTGAGGGTCAGAAGGACCAAGGGCGTAAGGGACTAACGGACCAAGGGACTAAAGGACGAAGGGTCCAAAGGATGAAGGGGCGTACGAAATATCAGTTCTCAGTTACCTCGGTTGGCTCCTGTTCGCCCCGGTTTGAACAGGAGGGAACTGAGGTAACGGAGAGGCGGGTGTAGCGGCTCCGGCATGATCCGAGGCAAACGGCCTCGGCTACACCACGAACGTCTGCCGCTTTCCGATTCTACGTCTCCTGCGCCTCTTCGCGGCCGTCCCCCTCGGTGAGCCGCGAAACGACGCCGGACGCGCGAAGGCAGAGTTGGAACAAAAGGACGGGAAGTTTAGGGCGGCTTGCCGCCTGGGTCCTGATCCGCGCCATCCGCGAAATCTG
Source organism: Opitutales bacterium (assembly GCA_964229935.1). Lineage (GTDB taxonomy): Bacteria > Verrucomicrobiota > Verrucomicrobiia > Opitutales > Opitutaceae > ER46. The sequence continues at coordinate 6,479 of CAXRGI010000163.1, read as the reverse complement.
CGGTTAAAGTCCGCGATCCCCTCGAGGGCCTTCGGCCGTCGAGTCCGCGGCATTCTCCGGCGCTAGCAGCCCCGGCTACAAACGAACCGCATTTATCCGTGTCCCTCCGTGTTCATCCGTGGTTGATCCCTCGCGGAGCTATTCGGAAGCCCGCCAGAGCGAAGCTTCGGCTGCGGCTTGGCGGCGTTCGCAATCGGTGGTTAAAGGATTGAGGGATTGAGACGTTCACTCGGCGCTGTTTCACTCGGGCCGCTAACCCGATGAAAACCCCTGCCCGCCTGCTTTGGGTCGCCGCCGCTGTCGCGCCCGCCTTGATCGCCAGCTCCTTCGCCGCCGAGGCCGCCCGGCCCGCGCCCGCCACCCCGGCCCCGGCTGAGGTGGTCGAGCTCAGCCCGTTCACCGTGGCGACCGACAAGGACACCGGCTACGTCGCCGAGAACACGCTCGCCGGCAGCCGCCTCAACACCTCACTGCGCGACACGGCCAGCTCGGTGTCGGTCTTCACCCGCGAGTTCCTCGACGACGTCGCCATCACCAGCATCAGCGAGCTCGTGCAGTACTCGGTGAACTCCGAGATGAATACCAACGAGAACCAGGCGGGCTCGGGTCAGAACCCGATCGTGAACGCCCAGGCCCTCACGCCGCAGGTGCTCGTCCGCGGCCTCGCCGCGAGCCTCGGCATGGACTATTTCAACAGCATCACGCCCACGGACCCGTACCGAGTCGGGCGCTACGAGGACACCCGCGGCCCCAACAGCATCCTCTTCGGCATCGGCGCCCCCGGCGGCATGCTCAACCAATCGTCGAAGGTGGCCGTCACGCACACCAACAGCGCCGCGATCCGCCACAGCACCGGCTCCTGGGGCCGCAACCGCTCCGAGTTCGACGCCAACCACGTGCTGCGGCGCGGCCAGCTCGCGGCGTCGGTCGCCGCCGTGCACCAGGAGAACGGCGGCTGGCGGCAATTCGACTTCCAGGACAAGCGCCGCGTCTTCGGCTCCGTCACCTATCGGCCGACCCGCACGCTCACTTTCACCGCGATGGGTGAGAGCGGCCGCGACATCAACGCCGTCATGCGCAACACCGTGGAGTCCGACCAGGTGTTGGCCTGGTACGACAACCTCCGGGCGAAGGGAGTGGACGCGGTGACCTTCACCCCCGGGGCCCTCGCGCCGACCGCCGCCCAGATGGCGGTAGGCGTGGTAAGCCGGGACAGCACGCGCACCGGCTCCAACCGCCGCGTCACCTTGATCGAGAACGACGGCGTGATCTTCGACTTTTCCGGCGCCTTCATCACCGGCAGCTACAACAACTCCGCGGTGCGCGCGCCGGACGGCACGCCGGGTGTCACCACGTCCACGCTCAAGGTCCACGATCCCGCTTTCTGGCCCTACGACATGAACGGCGCCGGCCCCGGCATGTACCGCGACCAAACGCTCCGGAACTACACGCTGTCGGTCGACTGGCAGCCGCGGCCCGATCTCGCGTTCAACTTCGCGCACAACTTCCAGGAGACCGACGCGCGGGTGCACCTCATGACCGGCGAGGATCCCACGCTGCGTGGCGACGCCAACCGCACGCTCGGCGTCGGCGGCCCCGCCAACCCGTACGCCGGCCGCCTCTACCTCGACGGCACATGGCGGCGTGATGTGCACGTGGGTGACGTCCGCGAGACCCGCCTCGCCGTATCCTACCGCCTCGAGCCGCGGCTCAGGGTGCTGGGGCGCCACCGTCTCGCCGCGATGGTTTCACGCAACGCGCAATTCGATGTCCGCGCCAACTCCTGGCTCGCGCTGGCCGGCCGCCCGTTCAACGCCACCCCGAACAACCTCAGCAACCGCATCACCGTCCGGAACTATCTCACCGAGGGCAACCTCGCCACCTACCGCGTCGGCGACTGGCGCAAGCTGCCCGACCGTATCCGGTTTCTCGGCGTCGACTACGGGCTGGTCTTCGCCAACGAGGTCTGGGGCGCCAACAACAGCGGCGGCGAGCAGGAGTCGGACTCCGCGCTGGGCGTGATCCAGAGCCACCTCTTCGGTGACCGTCTCGTCACCACGCTCGGTTACCGGCGGGACCAGGTGGATGTCTACGAGCTCGGGTTCTACGATGATCCGAACGTCGGCCACGTCGTCGACCGTGACCGCAGCAAGGGCACGCGCACCGCGGCGACCGGCTACACCAGCGCGTTGGGCGCGGTCTGGCACCTCACCGGCCAGCTGAGCCTCATCGCCAACCGCTCCACCAACCAAGGCGTGCCTTCGTTCACGCGGAAGACGTTCCCGGATGGAAACCTCGCGCCCGCCTCGAAGGGCACGGGCGAGGATTACGGCCTCGGCCTCGACCTGCTCGGCGGCCGCCTCAACACGAAGGTCGTCTATTTCACCTCCTACGAGCAGGGCCGCATCACCACCACCGGTTTCGGAGGCGCCGCCGCCCGCAACACCCGCGTGATGGACGCCTTCGCCTCGGTGCTCGTCGGCGCCGGCCGCCCCTACACCGCGGCCCAGTGGGCGCCGGTCTATCGGCAGTACACCCCGCCGGCGACCGCCGCGTCGTCCGACTTCGAGGCCGAGGGCTACGAGGCGCGCGTCACCGCCAACCTCACGCGCAACTGGCGCCTGGTCGCCAACTACTCCTATACCGACTCGATCCGCCGCAACGTCGCGAGCGAGATCGCCGCGTGGTACGGTCTGCGTTCGGAGAACGGCCGTCTCGTGCAGGGCGTCTCGCAGGACGCCGCGGGCCGCTGGGTCGTGAACCGCTCGGCGTTCGAGTCCGGCGGAGCCGTGGCGAAATGGCTCGAGCTCGGCGCGCTCCATCCCGAGGCCAACGTCTCGACGCTCACGTCCGGGACCTCCACGACCATCGCGCAGGAGGTCTACAACCTCATCGTGAACATGAACGACGACAAGGAGCAGGAAGAGCGCCGCTGGGGAGTCCGCCCGCACAAGATCAGCCTGTTTTCCGCTTACGATCTCCGCGAGGGCCGGCTGCGCGGTCTCACCTTCGGCGGCGGCTGGCGGTGGCGCAGCGCCAACGTGATCGGCGAGGACTCGAAGGGCCGCGAGATCACCGGGCGCGTGATCACCGCCACGGACCTGATGCTGGCGTACGCGCTGAAACTGCCCCGCGTGCCGGGCCGGCTGCGGCTGCAGCTCAACGTGGCCAACGTGTTCAACAACACGCGCATCATCCCGGTGCGCCTCGCCGCCGGCGCCACTGCGCCCGACGGCTTCCTGGTACCCGGCGGACGCGGCGTCGCCTACTCGCGCTACGACCTCGTGGCACCGCGCGAGCTGCGCTTCACCACCACCTGGAATTACTGAGCTCTGCCATCGGCAGCCAATGCCGCCGGGTTTCCTTCCGCTCGGAAACGATTACCTTCCCACATGAACACCCTCCGTCTCGCTCGCGTGCTTGCCGCTGCCTTACTCGCCGCCGCGTTCAGCCTCCCGGCCTCGGCCCGCGACCGCATAGGGGAGAAACGGGAGGAGGTGCGACGCATGCGGGACCAGGTGCTCGCCCAACTCTACGAGGCTCACCCGGGCGCCAAGGCCCGGATCCGCGAGGCGGCCGGCTACGCCGTTTTCTCCAGCGTCGGGGTCAACGTCTTCTTCGCCAGCGTCGCCGGCGGCAACGGGATCGTCGTCGAGCGGCGCACGCTGCGCGACGCGGAGACCTTCATGAACATGGGCTCCGCTGGCGTGGGCCTCGGGCTCGGCGTGAAGGACTTCCGCGTCGTCTTCGTTTTCAGCGATCGCGAGCGTCTGCGGGAATTCATGGAGAAGGGCTGGGACTTCAGCGGGCAGGCCGACGCCGCTGCGAAATCCGACGACAAGGGCGCCGCCGTCTCGGGCGCCGTCACCGTCATGCCCGGCGTCGAGGTCTACCAACTCACCAAGAACGGCGTCGCCTTGCAGGTCACGCTCCAGGGCACGAAGTACTGGAAGGACCGCGACCTGAATTGACGCGCGGCGACTGCACCCGGGCGGGGCCGCCAAACGGCTCGACGGTGCGCACGCCAACCGACAGCTTTCCGCTCACCCCGCGGGCCGCCGCCCGCCTGACCGTAACCCCGCCCCGAACATGAAGAAGACCCCGACCCCGCCGGCGTGCACGCGCCGCCGTTTCCTCGCTCATGCCGCCGCCGTTGGCGCGATCGCCGGCGCACCCGCGTTCCTGCGCGGACGCGACCTCAACAGCCGGCTCAACATCGCGTTCATCGGCGCGGGCGGCCGGGCCCGCTCCAACCTCGCCGAGCTCACCCGCCCGCCCGGCGGCGCACCGCGGAAATCCGCGAAGGGCGCCGAGATCTTTTCCGGCCCGCATCCCGACGAGAACGTGACCGTTCTCTGCGACATCAACCGCCTCTCCCTCGACGCCGCCGGGAAGGATTTCCCCCAAGCCCGCCGCGTGACCGACTTCCGGAAGGTCTTCGACCACGCGAAGGAGTTTGATGCGGTGGTCGTCTCCACCGCCGAGCACACGCACGTGTTCGCGGCCTACCTCGCGCTCACCCACGGCAAGCACGTGTACTGCGAGAAGCCGCTCGCCTATAATATCTGGGAGACCCGGCTGCTCCGGGAAACCGCCGCGAAATACCCGCGCCTCTCGACCCAGATGGGTAACCAAGGCCATGCCTCCGCGCAGCGCCGTCTCATCCGCGAGATCCTCGACACCGGCGTCATCGGACCGGTGCGCGAGGTGCACGTCTGGGCCGACCGCGCCTGGGGACTGCAGGACGCCGCGTCGGCGGAGAAGTTCGACCGGCCGCACGGCTTCCACGAGGGCGTGCAGATCACGGGGCGCTTCCCCGAGGCCATGACGCCCCCTGCGCACTTTGATTGGGACCTGTGGCTCGGACCTGCCCCGGCGCGGCCTTACCACGCGACCTACTTCCCCGGACCGCGCTGGTACCGCTGGTGGGATTTCGCGAACGGGACGATGAGCGACCTCGGCAGCCACGACAACGACGTGCCGTTCACCGTGCTCGACCTCTGGCGTACCGACGCGAGCGGGCGCCGGGTGCTCGCGCCCGTCTCGGTCGAGTCGGTTTCGCCCAACGTGCCGGTCGCCCACCCCGAGCTGGCCCCGGCCACGATGCGCGCGACGTTCCAATTCGCCGCGACCGGCGCCCAGCCCGCGCTGAAGCTCGTCTGGCACCAGGGCGACAGCCGTCCGCCCGGCTGGACACCCGCGTGGGGCCGCCGCTCCAGCGTGTTCATGGGCGACCGCGGTATGTTGCTCGGGGATGGCAAGCTCCTGCCCGAGGAGAAATTCAAGGACTTCAAGGTGCCGGCGCCGACGCTGCCCCGCTCAACGGGCCACTGGGCCGAGTGGATCCTGCACGCCAAGGGCCAGGGCCCCGTGCCCGGATCGAACTTCCAGTACTCGGGCTGGACGACCGAGGCCAACCACCTCGGCAACGTCGCCTACCGCACCGGCAAAAAGCTGGAGTGGGACTACGCCAACCTGCGCGCCACAAATGCACCCGAGGCCGCCCCCTTCATCCGTCGCCCGGCCTACCGCGCCGGCTGGCAAGGTATCCTGCCGGTTTGAACGCCATGCACCGCCGCGAATTTCTCGGAGCCACCGCCGCCACGGCCGCGCTCGCCGTCGTGCCTCCACTTCCCGCCGCCGCCCCGGCGCGCAAGCTGCGCAAGGCGATCATGTACTCCACCATCGGCGTGAAGGGCTCGGTGCTCGAGCGCTTCACCGCGATGAAGGCCGCCGGCTTCGAGGGCATCGAGCCGCTCGGCGCCATGAACCGGGAGGAGGTTGTCGCCGCGTTCAAGGCCACCGGACTCGGCGCCGCCAGCGTCTGCTGTCACATCCATTGGGTGAAACCGCTCTCCGCGCCCGACGAGCCCACGCGCCGCCTCGGGTTCGAGGGCCTGGTGCTCAGCCTCCAGGACGCGCACGCCTACGGCGCCGGGAGCGTGCTGCTGGTGCCCGGCGTCGCCCGCAACGGAGTTACCTACCAGCAATGCTGGGACCGCTCGATCGCGGAGATCCGCCGCGCCATTCCCATCGCCCGCGACCTCGGCGTGCGCATCGCGATCGAGAACGTCGGCAACGACTTCATCACCACCCCGCGCCAGGCTGTCGACTTCCTCGACGCCATCTACAGCGAGTGGGTGGGCTGGCATTTCGACATCGGCAACGCCGGGCGCTACGGGCCGGCCGAGGCTTGGATTGCCGCGCTTGGCAAACGCATCCTGCGCATCCACGTGAAGGACTACACCTCGCAGCCCGCACCCGCCGGCGCGCGCGCCGCCGAGCGTCCGCGCCTCCTCGACGGCGAGACCAACTGGCCGGCCGTGATGCGCGCCCTCGACGCCGCCGGCTACGCCGGCTGGGCCATCACCGAGCAACCGGGACCGCAGACCGCCGACGTCGCGACCGCGCGCGACATGACCGCCCGCCTCGACCGCATCTTCGCGCTCTGAGCCGCCGCACCCCGGTTTTGTCACGTG
>CAXRGI010000162.1:0-25161 GCA_964229935.1 Opitutales bacterium | reverse complement strand
GGCCGCGGCGTTCTCGCCGGGGCGCCGTGACCGATTGCCCGTGCTGACCCGCGCCGAAATCCAGCACCTCCGCTCACTGCGGGAGAAACGCCGCCGCGAGGAATCGGGGCTCTTCGTCGTGGAGGGCCCGAAAGTCGTCGGCGAACTGCTCGCCGCGGGTCTCACCTTCACCGAGGTGCTGGCGACGCCGGATTGGCCGGTGCCAGTCGGGATGGAGGTAAAACGCATCACTCCGGAGGAAATGGCGCGGGTCAGTCATTTTCCCACGCCCTCCACCGTGCTCGCGGTGGGCCGCATCTCCCGGCCGGCATTGCCGGAGGGCGGGCTCGCGCGCGGGCTCACGCTGGCGCTCGACGGCGTGCAGGATCCGGGAAACGTCGGCACGCTCATCCGCATCGCCGACTGGTTCGCGTTCGACCGCGTGCTACTCTCGCCCGATTGCGCGGACCTCTTTCACCAGAAGGTGATCAATGCGAGCATGGGATCGTTCGCGCGCGTGACGGTGCACGTCATGGAACTGACGGCAGCCCTCGCGCCGGCCTCCGGCAACCGACCGTCCGAGGTGATCGGCTGCGATCTCGACGGAGAGGAACACTTCCGGCTGCCCGCGCTCAAGGACGCCGTGGTCGTGATCGGCGCCGAGGGTCGCGGCCTCGCGGCCACGACCAAGCCGCTGCTCACACGCCGCGTGACGATCCCGCGGTTCGGCCGGGCGGAATCCCTCAACGCGGCGGTCGCCGCAGGGATCATCTGCGCGCAGCTGCGTCGCGGCGGAAACTGAACACCCGGCCCGCCGGCGGCGGGTCAGAGCAGACGGCCGGGCTCGTAATCGGCCGCGCCGCGATGGCGGCGTGCGAGCGGCTTCACCTCGGCGAGGCAAGCGTCGACCTGGTGCGGCGCCGCACCCACGAACCGCGCGTTCTCCGCGAGGATCGACTGCAGCGCGCGGCGGCCGAGGCCGATGCGGCGGTCGCCCGCGAGCCGGCCGAGCAGGTCGGGATCGCCGTCTCCGGAACGCAGGGCCTTCGCGGCCGCGAGCGCGTGCTCCTTGATCGCCTCGTGCGCGGTCTCGCGGCCGGCGCCGTGCTTCACGGCCTCCATCAGGATGGTGGTCGTGGCAAGGAACGGCAGGTTGCGCTCGTTCTCCGCCGCCACCGCCGCCGGGAAAACCTCCATCTGGCGCAGCACGGTGAGGTAGGTCTCCAGGAGACCGTCGATCGCGAAGAAGGCGTCGGGCAGCGCCACGCGCCGCACGACCGAGCAGGAGACGTCGCCCTCGTTCCATTGGTGGCCGGCGAGCGCGCCGGTCATCGTGACGTAGCCGGAAATAATCGTGGCGAAGCCGCAGATCCGTTCGCAGTTCCGCGCGTTGACCTTGTGCGGCATGGCGGAGGATCCGACCTGGCCGGCCTGGAAGCCCTCGGTGAGCAATCCGGCGCCGGCCATCAGCCGCAGGGTGGTCGCAAAGCTTGCCGCGGCCGCAGCAAGTTGGTGCAGCGCGGAGACCACCTCGAAGTCGAGGCTCCGCGGGTAGACCTGGCCGACCGCGGAGAGCGAGGCGTGGAAGCCGAGGTGCTTGAGCACGCGCGCCTCGAGCTGGTCGACCTTGCCTGAATCGCCGCCGAGCAAGGTGAGCTGGTCGAGCTGCGTGCCCACCGCTCCCTTCAGGCCGCGCACCGGGTAACGCCCAAGCAGCTCCTCGATCCGCGCGTGCGCGAGCAGCAGTTCCTGACCGAACATCGCGAGGCGCTTGCCGAGCGTGGTCGGCTGCGCGGGCACATTGTGCGTGCGCCCGGTGATCATCAGGTCACGGTGCGACTCCGCCTGCCGCCCGAGCGCCAGCAGAGCCGCGGCGGACTTGAACTGCACGACCTTCAGTGAGCGCAGCACCTGCAGCTGCTCCACGTTCTCGGTGAGGTCGCGACTCGTGAGCCCGAGGTGGATGAACTGCCGTTTCGCCAGATCCGAGAACTCCTCGATCCGCGCCTTCACGTCGTGGAGCGTCACGCGCTCGCGACGCGCGATGGAGGCGAGGTCGATCTTCGGCCGCGCCTTCTCGTAATCCCGGATCGCCTCGGCCGGGATCGGCACCCCGAGGTCCCGCTGCGCCTTCATCACCGCGATCCAGAAGTCGCGCTCGAGCGCCACGCGGCCGTGCTGCGACCAGATCTCCCGCAACGCGGGCGAGGCGTAGCGCTCGGCGAGGACGTTCGGAATGGGCGGCGATTCGGGCGCGGGTGTCTCGTTCACGGGCGGAAACCCGTCCTTCTGCCCCGCCCGCGCGGGATGGCGAACGGAAAAACGGCGCCCGGACTCAGACGGACGCGAGGCAACGCACCGCCATGTCACGCAGGACCTCCTCCTGCTCGTCCGGCCGTCGTACGATGTCCTCGAAGGCGGCGATGAACTCGCGCTGGTTGTCGATCAGACGGCGCAGCGTCGGCAGCTTCGCGCCACCCGCCAGCTTGCCGACGTACCAAGGATTCTGCGTGAACAAGTTGAACGAGCTTTTTTCGGAGGCGCCCGCGAAATGCGCCCCGTGCACGCCGGCCGCGCGCGGGAGCCCGTCGAGCCCCCGTGGACCGGCCCGCACCTCTCCGGCGTCGAGCAGCGCGCGCACCTGCAGCAGGATGCGGTTGCGATTCTGCAGCGCGGCGATGACCGGGCGCGCGTCACCGCCCGCGAAGAAATGCCGGTTCAGCGCGGCGAGCGTCCAGCGCAGGTCGCCGCTGAAGAAGGCTTCCGCGGACTCGAAGAAATCCCCCTCCGCCACATTGGGTGTCAGCTCCTCCACCTGCGCTTCTCCGATCACGGCGGCTACCCCGTCCGTTCCGTCGCCCTGGAGGTAGGTCGCGAGCTTGCGGGTTTCCTCCACGATGAGGCGCGAATTGGCCCCCACCCGCGCCAGCAAAAGTTCCAGCGCGCCGGGCCCGAAGGAAACCCCAAGCGAACGGGCCTCCGTGAGCGCCACGCCCCCGAGGGCCTCGCCGCCGCCGTCCCCGTCGCCTCCGACCAGCTCGAAATCCGCATGCTTCTCGCACCACTTGGGGAACGACCGCCGGCGGTCCACCGGCGCAGCGGTCACGAGCACCGCCGTCTCCTCCGGGTTCACCGCCTCTAGGATCGCCTGCAGGTCCTCCACGAGGCGCAGCGTGCTCTCGGCCCGGCCCGTCACGGTGTCGGCCAGGAAATTGACGTCCTTCAGCCACACCAACCGCCTTCCTCCGAACATCGGCACGGTGTTGACCGCGTCGCGGAAGCGATTCACCGCCGACTCCACCTCGGAAACATTGGCGGCGAACCCGTTGACCTCCTCGCGCGAGAACTCATCCGGTATCTCGGCGGCGAGCGCGGCATGACGCTCGCGCCCGAGCCGGCCGACCAGAAAGTCGTCGGACCCGCAGATGAACGTGAACTTTCTCGTGGCCGGCATCGCGCGCAATGGGAACGGCCCGCGGGCGGAAGCGACGAGAAAAATCCTTTCCGCCCGCGACGCCGGGTGGGGTTGACCCGCGCCGGCGCCGCGGTCAGTCGTCGCTCCCGTCCTGTCCCGGAGCACGCCGTCGGTCCCGACCCGGCCGCGCGGCGCGCCGGAATTCCACGGCACATGATCTCCTCCCAATCCCCCGCCCCGGCCTGGCGCGACCTGCTCGCGCTCGCGCTGGTCTTCGGCGCGCTCAACTTCCTTTTCCTCGGCCGCCTGCCGCTGGCCAACCCGGACGAAAGCCGCTACGCGGGCATCCCGCGCGAGATGCTCGCCGCGGGTGACTGGGCGACGCCGCGGCTGAATGCGGTGCCCTACTTCGAGAAACCACCGCTGGTCTATTGGACGGTCGGCCTTAGCCGGGTGCTGTTCGGCCCCGGCGAATTCGCGGCAAGACTCACCCCGGCGCTGTTCGGGCTGGGGGCGGTGCTGGCCACTTACGCCGCCGCCCGGAGCCTGCATGGACGCGTCGCCGGACTCGCGGCCGCCTTCGTGCTCGGCACGTCGCTCCTGCATTTCGTGCTCTCGCGCGTCCTGCTGCTCGACATGGCGGTTTCGTCCCTGATGGCGGCCACGCTGTTCTGCTTCATCCTCGGAATCCGCGAGCCGGCGGGCCCCCGGCGCCGCCTGCTCTTTCTGGGCCTGTACGCGAGCGCCGCACTGGCAACCCTGGCCAAAGGGCTGATCGGCTTCCTCATCCCCGGCGCGGTGATGTTCCTTTGGCTGTTGATCTTCAACCAGTGGCGACGGCTGCTGCCGATGCACCTGGCTCCGGGGGTACTCCTATTCCTCGCGATCGCCGCCCCGTGGCACGTCCTCGCCGCCCAGCGCAACCCGGGCTGGGCGGAGTTTTACTTCATCCATGAGCACTGGACGCGGTTCACCACGACGGTGCACGGACGCCAGGCGCCGTTCTGGTTCTTCGGCCCCGTGCTCCTGGCGGGGCTTTTCCCCTGGGTGGGCTTTCTGCCCGCCGCACTCCGGGAGGCGCTCGCCGGCGGTTGGCGCCGGCGCCTCGATAACGCCGACGCGTGGTTCCTGGTCACCTGGGTGCTGTTCATCGTCCTCTTCTTCTCCAAGTCACAGTCGAAACTCATCCCTTACATCCTGCCGGTCTTCCCCGCGCTCGCGGTGCTCATCGGGGCCTGGCTGGCCCGGCGGCTGGAAACGGTCGCCGAGGGCGGTTTGCGCTCCGGCATCCTTCTCTTTTCCGCGTTCTCCACGCTCCTGGGTTTCGCCGCCCTCGCGGCGGTGCTGAAGCCGGGGGTGATCCGCGACGCCGCGCAGGCGACCGCGCTGCGGCCCCACGGGCTCCTCATCGCCGCCGTGCTGTTCACCGGCGCGTTCCTCGCGCCCTGGCGGGCCCGCCGCCGAGGGGAATGGTCCGGCGCCGCTGTGATGATCGCCACCACGGTCTGCTTCTACGGGCTCGTGCTCCATGCGGCCCCCGGTTTCCAGCGCCTCGGCACCAAGGAACTCGCCCTCGCGGCGCGGGATCGGATGCAACCCGCCGACCGCGTCTACCATTACTGGGCCTTCTTCCACGACTTCGTCTACTACACCGGCCGTCCGGTCGGACTGGTGAGCTACACCGACGAACTCCAGGTGCAGTTCCTCACGCCCGAGGAACGGGCCCGACGCTTCATCGACGAGGCCGAACTCCGCCGGCAATGGGCCGGGCCGGACCGGGTCTGGCTGGTGGTCCGCCAAAGCGTGATGAAGGATCCGCGCGCGATCTTCGCCAACCCAGCGTTCCGTTATCATTTGATCGCTGAAACCCGCGGAGCCAGCCTGCTCAGCAACCGACCTTGAGATGGCCGCCCCCTTTCTTCCGCTGACGCGTCCGACGATCGACGAGGAAACCATCGCCGGCGTGGGCGAGGTGCTCCGCTCCGGCTGGATCACCTCCGGCCCAAAGGTGAAGGAGCTGGAGGCGAAGCTCACGGAGTTCTTCGGCGGCCGGCCGGTGCGGGTCTTCAACTCCGGCACGTGCACGATGGAGATCGCCCTGCGCATCGCGGGCGTCGGCCCCGGCCACGAGGTCATCACCACCCCGCTTTCCTGGGTCGCCACCAGCAACGTCATCCTCGAGGTAGGTGCGCGCCCGGTGTTCGTCGACATCGACCCGGTGACGCGGAATATCGACCTGGAGCGCGCCGAGGCGGCCGTCACGCCCGCCACCCGGGCGATCATCCCCGTCGACCTCGCCGGAATGCCGGTCGACCGCGACCGGCTGTACAACCTCGCGCGGCGGCGCGGGCTGCGCGTCGTCGAGGATGCCGCCCAATCGATGGGCAGCACCTGGGGCGGCCGGCCGGTCGGCACCGCGGGCGACTTCACCTCGATCAGTTTCCATCCCAACAAGAACATCACGACGATCGAGGGCGGCGCCCTCGTGATGAACGACGAGCGCGAGGCCAAACTCGCCGAGCAGTACCGTCTGCAGGGCGTGGTCCGCACCGGCTTCGACGGCATGGAGGTCGAGGTGGTGGGCGGTAAATTCAACCTCACCGACGTCGCCGCGCGCGTCGGCCTCGGGCAGCTGCCCCGCCTCGGGGAGTTCAACGCCCGCCGCCGCGAACTCGCGCGCGAATACTTCCGCCGGCTCGACACCGCGGAAATGCGGGAACTCGGACTCGGCCTGCCGCCGGCAGATTTCACGCAAAGCAACTGGCACATGTTCCAAGTCGTGCTGCCGGAGGCGCGACTCAACGTCCCCCGCGCCGCCGTCATGGGCGAGCTGCACGCCGCCGGCATCGGCACCGGCGTGCATTACCCTGCGATCCACCTGTTCGCGGTGTACCGCCGCCTGGGTTGGAAGGAAGGCGACCTGCCGCTCGCGGAACAGGTCTGCCGCAATATCCTCACGCTGCCGCTCTTCCCCGCGATGACCGAGGCCGACGTCGCCCGCGTCGCCGCCGAGCTACACCGGATCTTGCTGGCCCACCGCCGCGGATGAACCCTTCCGCCGTGCCCGCCACCGTCGCCCTTTCCGTCGTCATCCCCGTCTACAACGAGGAGGCCAACCTGCCGGTGCTCTTCGCGCGGCTCTATCCTGTGCTCGACGGGATCGGCCGCGCCTACGAGGTGATCTTCACCAACGACGGCAGCGCCGATCGCTCGTTTGCGCTGCTGCAGGCGCAGCACGCCGCCCGGCCCGACGTCACGCGCGTCATCGATTTCAACGCCAACTACGGCCAGCACATGGCCATCATGGCGGCGTTCGAGCGCGTCCGCGGCGATGTCATCGTCACCCTCGACGCCGACCTGCAGAACCCGCCGGAGGAGATCCCGAAACTGCTCGAACGCATCGACGCCGGTCACGACTACGTCGGCGGCTTCCGGCTCGACCGCCAGGACTCGCTCTTCCGCACGTGGGCCTCGCGTCTCGTCAATCTCGTGCGCGAGAAGACGACCAACATCGAGATGACCGACCAGGGCTGCATGCTGCGCGCCTACCGCCGCCCCATCATCGACGCCATCGTGCGCAGCGGCGCGATCAACACGTTCATCCCCGCGCTCGCGTACAGTTTTTCCGGCCACCCCGCCGAGGTGGGCGTGCGCCACGAGGAACGCCACGCCGGCGTCTCCAATTATTCCTTCTACCGGCTGGTGCGGTTGAACTTCGACCTCATCACCGGCTTCTCCCTCGCGCCGCTGCAGGTCTTCACCATGTTCGCGCTCGCCTGCTCGGCCGGCAGCTTCCTCCTCGTGCTGATCCTTGCCGGACGCCGCCTCATCATCGGGCCCGAGGAGGGCGGGCTGTTCACGCTGTTCGGGATCCTCTTCTTCCTCGTGAGCGTCACCATGGTCGGCATCGGCCTCATCGGAGAATACGTCGGCCGCACCTATCAGGTCGTCCGCGCCCGCCAGCGCTACCACGTGCGCGAGACGCTGGAGACCTCCGGCACACCCCGCCCGTGAGGCGGAGAACGGTCGAGGGCCAACCCGCATGCGCCACCTCGCCCGCCCGCCGCTCATCACCGTCCTCGCGCTACTGACGTCCGCCGTCGCCGCCGAGACCGGGACAGAGAAAATCCACCGCGAGGTCTTCCTCGCGGCACCTAAGCAGGGAGTCGCCGTGCTCGCCGCCACCTACGCGACCCGCCCATCGGGCAAGGAACTGCTCTCGCTGCATCAGCTGATGTCGCGCTCCGACACCGTCGACATCGCGTTCATGCGGCGCTCGGACGACGCCGGCCGCACGTGGTCGGACGCGGTGGAGATTCCCACGCTCGAGCTCCGGCCCGGCGGCAAGCTACGGCGCGCCCTGCGCGGCGGAGTCGCCGACCCGCGCACCGGCCGCTTCGTGCGTTTCCACATCGAGGGACTGCTGCCCAACGACGATCCGCTGGAGGGCATGCGCCAATGGTACGTGTGCTACAGCGTTTCCCCCGACGGCGGCCGCACGTGGCCGGTCACCGGCCGTGTGATTCAGGACGGGCCGGAATTCAGCGAACAGCATCCGCTGCCGGGGGTGTGGATCGGAAAGAACTGCGTCATGGTGGGAGATCTCGCCTCCGTACCCGTGTTTCTGCGCGACGGCACGCTGCTGGTGCCGGTGATCATCACGCCGATCGGACCGGACGGCACCTACCACAACCCCGGCGGCGGCTACACGTACTCCGACGCCGCGGCGCTCCGCGGACACTGGCGCGAGGACGGCCGTATCAGCTGGGAACTTTCCGGACTCATCCAGGCCGACCCGGCGCGCTCCACCCGCGGGATGGACGAGCCAACGTTCGCCGAGTTGCCCGACGGCACCGTGCTCGCGGTGCTGCGTGGATCCAACCACACGAAGCCGCACCTGCCGGCCTACCGTTGGGCTTCACGATCGAACGACGGCGGCCGCACCTGGACCGCGCCGGAGCCATGGACCTACGACGACGGAGCGGCGTTCTTCTCACCGGCTTCCTGCTCGCAACTCGTGCCCCACTCCAGCGGCCGGTTGTTCTGGATCGGGAACATCTCGCCGAAGAATCCCGACGGAAATCGCCCGCGCTACCCGCTGGTCATCGGCGAAGTCGACGTTCGCACCGGCCGGTTGTTACGCGCCACTGTGCGCGCCGTCGACGACCGCGGTCCGGAGGACGGCGAGATGATGAGCCTGTCGAATTTCTCCGCCCGCGAAGACCGTGCCGACGGCGCGATCGTCATCAACCTGAGTCGCCTCTTCCAACGCTCGAAGCCCGGCGAGCTGGATTGGACCTCGGACGCGTACCTTTACCGCGTGCCAGTAAAGTGAAGCGGTTCCTCAGGAACCACGCTGGGAAGGGCCCACGGAAAACCCAGCGCGAAGGAGCCTCGACCAAAGTGTCGTTCGGGCTAGGCCGCGCTGGAAGGGATAAAGGAAAGCGAAAGGGAGTGAGGGGATTTCGCGGAAGGAGTCTCCGAAGATTCGAGGGCGCCCCCTCGGATTGTACGAAGCTCCCTCCGTCGCCTCCTGTTCAGCGCTCGGCCGCGGGGCCGAACGCCGCGCGCACGTACGCCAGGGCGGCGCGGCGCTGGATTGGACTGAGGATCGCGCCGAAGGCCGGCATGCCTTTCGCCTCGTTTCCCTGGTCGATGATCGCCAGCAGGACGGCGTCCTCCTTCGCGAGACGGCTCCGGTCATCGACGAAGTTGGCCGCCCCGCCCGGCACACCGCGTCCATCGGGCTGATGGCAGCCGACGCAATAAGCGCGGTAGATCTTCTCCCCGGCGGCGAACAGCGCTTCGCGCGAGGTGCCCTTGTTCGCGGCGTCGCGGGCGGTCATCGCGGCCTCTCCCGGCTTGGGCAAACGTGTGGTTCCGCCCACCGGCCGCGTGCCGTCGGGCAGGGCGTTCACCGTGTAATAGCCGAGGGGATTCGCGATCCGTTCGCCGTCGGTGGCCTGCAGGGTCGGCACCGACACCTCATGGATGAAACCCGCGACCAGCTCATCAAACTCCAGTTCCACGCTTTTCCCGTCCGACGCGGGCCGCGCCGCGACGACCTTCACGCGCGCCTCATCGATGGGCGGTGATCCGTACTTGGATTGGTAGTAGTACCGGAAGCGGTTCACCTCGAACGCGGAAGTGCGCGCCAGTTCCGCCACCGGCAACGGGCGCGTGAAACTCACCCGGAGGCCGCGCGGCGTTAGCTTCAGGTCGAGCATCTCCAAACCAGCGCGCCCATCCCAGCGGACGCGCTGCAGTCCGTCCTCGCCCGCGCCCCAGCCCGCGGTGCAGGCGATCCACAGGCTGCCATCCGGTGCGAAGGCCGCGCGTGTGCCGCCACCCTTCAGGCGCGCGCCGGTCGCATGCGGTGGCACCTCGTTGCGTCCGAGGAACGGGAAGCACGCACCCTGCCAGACTCCCGCGACCTGCTCCAAGGAAGCCCGCACAACCAGCCGCGAGTAATCACCGGTGAAGACTTGCCCGGCGAAGGGACCGAAACTTCCCCCCGTCGTATCCCACACCGGCTGGCCCGGCGAAGTGCCCATCGGTCCGTGCGGAAAAACCACCGCCGGCGTCTTGAGGCGCCGCCACAGCGCCGCGGGCGTCGCGCTTTCCGAAGACGGATCCGTAACCCATTTCAGGCTGGCCGCGTGTCCGTGGAAATCCCCGCGTTCAATATGCAGTAACCCCGTCGAGGCTTTGTAGTCGCCCTGGTTGTCGGTGGCGAAAAGCTCGCCGCCGGGACTGAACGCCAGGCCGTTGGCCTGGCGGAACCCGCTTGCCCAGGGCTCAAAGGACCCGTCCGCACCCAGCCGCACGATCCAGCCGCGCCACGGGGTTTCAGAGTTATGTCCGGTCGTTTCGCCGTTGAACGAGAAGTCGCGCCGGCCTCGCGAGGGTAGATTGGGATAGGCCGCTTTCTGCGCGGCGTCGCTGGAGATCGTGGAGTCCAGCGACGGAGCGACGAAGACGTTGCCCGCGGCGTCCCGGGCCGGGCCGAAGAGAAACTCATGGTAGTTGATCGACTGACCCCAACGGCCGCCGATCGCCTCGAAGGTTTCAGCGCGACAATCACCATCGGCGTCGGTCATGCGGAGAAGCTCCGGCCGGTGCGCGACGAGAATCACTCGTTCAGATTCCGCGATGAGCCCCATCGGCTCATCTAGACCACCCGCGAAACGCCGCCACGCCGAGCCTTCTCCCGCGGGCCGCAGCCAGATCTCACCGAGGCGCGTCGCCACAACGGCGGATCCGGCGGGCGTGAACGCCACCGCCGCGATGCCCCCGCGCAATTCCGCGGGCAGGGCTACGTTCTCGATGACGTAGCCGGCCCGCGATACCGACGGCGCGAGCGCCATGACTAGGGAAATCAGGATCGGGTGCAGCTTCACGGCGCGGCCTTTCCGGTCGGGATCTCGAGCGCAACCTTTCCATCCGCGCCCGGCGCGAGTCGCTCGGGCGGCCGCCCCTCGATCACGCGCCACCAGCGCGCGTCGTTCCCCGTGGTAAAATGAAAAGTTCGCACCAGCGCGCCGCCTCCGGCCTTCACCCGCACCTCCTCGCGCACCGGGGTACCGTCCACGGTGTAGCGGAACTCGATCGCGTCTTCGCGCAGCGTGTAGCCGGTGAAAACGGTCTCCGGACCCTTTGCGGGATCACCGCGTCGCAGCGGCGAGATCCCCTCCTCGCGGTGTACCAACGGACCTTCGAGCACGGCGGGCTGGATGAACTTGCCGGGCCCCGGGCGCATCGGCGCAAGGTCGAGAAAACCTCCCGTCCAGACGTAGCTCACGCCGCACCGCACCGGATCGAAGCAGAAGTTCACGCCTCCCGGCAAGGCGACCGCGAAGCTGCTCGGCGCCGCGCCATGCGGGAGGTAACCACGCTCCACCCGGACCTCCGCCTGCGCGACCGCCGCGAGGCACGCCAACACGAAAGCCTTTAGCCCGCGGGGAGGTCTCATTTTCGCGTCGTGATGAAGACGAACGCCCCAAGTTTCGAGGCGGTGAGAACATCGGGTGCTCCGTCCCGGTTCACATCGACCGCCACAACCTGGGTGCCGAGCCCGGAGGCGTCGTCGATCAACCGGGGCAGATAACGCGCGCCGCCGGAGGCAGCCCGGTCCCGACGTAAGAGAAAAGCATAGTTCACCGGCGTCGCCATCGGTTCGACATCGCCTTTCGGACCGTGCGCCCAGCGGCGTTTACCGGTCACGATGTCGGGCAGGCCGTCACCATCGAGGTCCGCGAGGGTCAGCGCATGTGGTTGGGAGAAGGCTACGCCAAAGCGCGCCTCATCCTCGCGGTTGCCCATGATGCGGTGCTCCCGGAAGGAAATCGTGCCGGCGGCATCGCGCGTCTGCTCGAACCACGACAGGCCCCAGCCGTGCGCGTTCTTCGCCGTGATGACGTCGTGGCGGCCGTCGCCGTTCACATCCGCGACGAGGATCTGGGCGCCACCACGGTCGTCGCTGAAGACAAAGGGGTGTTTGCGCCACGGCGTCCCGGGCGGCACCGATTTTGGCGGCTGCTCCCACCAACCTTCGTTGAGCACGAGATCGGCGAGGCCGTCGCCGTTGATATCTCCCACGCCTTCGCCGTGGTAGTAGTGGTTGTATTCGCCGGGCTCGGTGACCGCGACAAAGCGCCAGGGTTTCGTCGGCGCCGACCAGTCGGGCGCGTACCAACCCCACCTTTTGAGTTTGTCGGAGGCCGCGGTTCCCGAGACCGCCAGGATCTCCGGGCGCCCGTCGCCATCGATGTCGAGGAACTGCGGCGCCTCGCCGAACACCCGGGGCGAAACGAGATGCCGGCGCCAGCGCGCGTCCGGCCGCCGCGCCGCCTCGGGTCCGGGATTTTCATACCAAAAGGCCTCATGGAAAAGGACGCGGCCGAGCACCAGAAGGTCGATGCGGCCGTCGCCGTTGAAGTCGTGCGGGAACGTGAACATCGAGTTCGTCGGCTTCTCCTCCAACGGCTGCGGCACCGGTTCGTAGAAAGTGTGCCGCGTGGTGAAAGCGGGGCCCGCGTACCAGTACGGGCCGGCGATCACGTCCAGGTGGCCGTCGCCGTCGATGTCGGCCGCGTTGGTGCCGTCGCACAGGTACTCCGCGGTGAGCGTGATCTTCCGGAACGCGACATCACGCGGCTCACCCGCCGAACGCCACGTGACAAACGCGAACATCGACCCCAACCAGAGCGCGCGGAAGAGATTCACGGCTGGGTGGTTTTTTTCTTCGCGCGCTTCTTGGCGGCGCCGGATTCAGCGGTGCCGCCGTCCAGATGCTGGGCGCCCCAGAGAGGCCTGACGTTGCCGGTGTTCCAGGCGTCCCATTTCGCCTGCAACTCGCGCACCTTGTCGGGCATCGCAGCCGCAAGGTCGCGCGTCTCGCCGATATCGGTGGCGAGGTTGTACAGCTTCAGCGCGCTCGGCGGCTGGTTGCGCGCGCCCGTGAGCGTGTCGACGTTCCCGTCGTAACGCACCAGCTTGAAATCGCCGGCGCGGACCGCCATCTGATGGCCGAACCGCCAGTAGAGTGCCTCGTGCGGGACTCCTTTTTGGGACCCGCTGAGAAACGGGACGAGATCCACGCCTTCCAGCCCTCGAAGCGCCGAAGCCTCGACCCCCGCGGCGGCGAGCGCGGTGGCGGTGAGGTCGAGTTGGATCACCGGCGGCTCGTAGAGCCCGGCCTTCAGCCGCCCGGGCCACGAGACGAGAAAGGGCACTCGGATACCGCCCTCTAACGTCGTGCGCTTGGAGCCGCGCAGGGGAGAGTTGATGGAAGCGTTGACCGTGACCCCGGGCATGGCGGGGCCGCCGTTATCGCTGATGAAGCACACCAGGGTGTTCCGCTCCTGACCGGTCTCGCGCAAACGCCGCAGCACGAGGCCGATGTTGTCGTCCATCGCGGCCATCATGGCGGCATACGCACGGCGCTTGGGGTCGCTGATGGCGGCGAATCTCGCGAGGCCGTCCTTCGTCGCGTCCATCGGAGTATGGACGGCGTTGAAAGCAAGGTACAGGAACCACGGCCGCTCGCGGTTACGCTCGATGAATGCCGCCGCCTCGCGGCCGAAGGCATCGGTGAGGTACGCGTTCTCTTTGATGGGCTCGGTGCCTCGGAGCATGCCGGTCGGGTTGAAGTAGCTGTGCGCGCCACCGAGGAACCCGAAAAACTCGTCGAAACCGCGGCGCTGGGGCTGGAGGTCGGCGCGGGAGCCGAGGTGCCACTTGCCCACGAGCGCGGTCGTGTAACCGGCGGCCTTCAGGCGGTTGGCGATCGTCGTCTCCGCGGGCGGCAGGCCCTCGCCGGAGCCGCCGGGATTGAACTCGTGGCCGAACCGCGTCTGGTACCGGCCCGTCAACAGCCCGGCCCGCGTGGGCGAGCAGTACGGACCGGAGACGTAGCCGTTGGTGAAGCGCACGCCCGAAGCCGCGAGGGCGTCGAGGTGCGGTGTCGGGATGTCACGGCAACCATGGAAGCCGACATCGGCGTAGCCCATGTCGTCGCCGACGATGAACAGGATGTTGGGTCGGGCGGGGCCCGCAGCGACGAGCCCGCCGACGGTGAGGAAGGCGGCCGCAGCCGCGCGAAGGAACAGGGGCGTTCGCATGGGGAAGAGCGATGGTTAAGCGTTAACGTGGGAGCAGACGTCGGGTCGACGCCCAAAGATTCAGGTTTCCGCAAACGCGCGGGCAGCCGGTCCGCCCCTTGCCTCCAAGTCACCTCAGGGCCACGTTGACCGCAGCCCCCATGACCCCGAACCTCCCGTCCACCCGCCGCGCTTTTCTCGGAACCTCGTCCCTCGCGGCCGCCGCCCTCGCCCTGGGTCGGCGCGTCACCGCCGCCGACGCCGCGCCGGAGCGCAAGCTGGGCATCGCCCTCTGCGGGCTCGGTAACTACGCGACCGGTCAGCTCGCGCCCGCGTTGCGCCGCACGCGGCACTGCGAGTTGCGCGGCGTGATCACCGGTTCCCCCGAGAAGGGGCGGAAGTGGGCGCGCGACTTCGGGTTCCCCGAGAGCCATGTCTACTCCTACGCCACGATGGCGCGCCTGATCGACAACCCGGCGATCGACATCGTTTACGTCGTCACCCCGAACTCGCTGCATCCGGAACACACGATCGCCGCGGCATGGGCCGGCAAGCACGTGATCTGCGAGAAGCCGCTCGCCAACTCCGTGTCTGAATGCAACGCGATGCTCGCCGCCTGCCGCGCCAACCGCGTGAAACTGTCCGTGGGCTACCGGCTGCAATTCGAGCCGCATTACCGCGAGCTGAAGCGGCTCGCCCGCGGCGGTGAATTCGGTCCGTTCAGCAAACTCAGCGGCGGGCTCGCGTTCACCATCAACCGGCGCGTCTGGCGCGTGGAGAAAAACATGGCCGGCGGCGGACCGCTGATGGACATCGGCATCTATTGCATCCAGGCCGCGTGCATGGCGGCTGACACCAGCGGCGCCAACCATGCGACGTTCGCGCCCGTCGCGGTGCAGGCCCGAGAGCATCCGAAGAAGCGCCCGGATTTCTTCCGCGACGTGGAGGAGGGCATCGACTGGAGGATGGAATTCCCCGGGGGAGCAACGGGTGAGTTCTCCACCAGTTACAACGCCGGGATGGACCGTTTCCGCGCCGAGGCCGCTAATGGCTGGATGGAATTCGCCCCGGCCTTTCAGTACGGCGACCTCCGGGTTGCCACGAGCCGCGGCGCTCCGGTCCTCGGGGAAATCCCGCCGAGCCAGCAGGCGGTGCAGATGGACGAGTTCGCCCTGTGCGTGAAGGAGGGTCGGGAATCTCCGGTGTCGGGCGAGATGGGGCGGCGCGACATGGTCATCATCGAGGCGATTTACCGCTCGGCCGCGGAAAACGGCCGGCGGATCGAGGTCCGGGTCTGAAGCGCAACGCGCGCCCGGAACGCGTTTTCCATCTAGAGGCCCGGAGCTAAGCAGCGCCGGCGAGAGGCGGCTAAACCGAGGAAACATCGGCGAAAAGTTCGCGTCTAATGCCCCCATGAGCACCCGTTTCTGCCGGTTTCATGCCGTCGCTCCCGGAGTCGCGCTCCTGATCTTCTCCGCCGCGAGCACGTTCGCCACCAACTCCATTCCCAACGCTCCCGCCGTGCCGCTGGCCCCGGTGATGGAACGACCGCTCGATCCCGCCACCTCCGACGCCCCGGGCGAGCAGCCTTCGGCGCAACATCACTGGGTGCCCGGACACTGGCGCTGGCTCGAGGGTGCTTACGTCTGGGAACCAGGCCGCTGGGAAATTCCGCCGCAGGCCAACGTCGTCTGGCATCAGGCCGAGTGGCAGCGGCAATCCAACGGCTGGGTTCTTAAGGAAGGCTACTGGGACGAGGCGCCTCCAGCGACCGTGACCACGGTTGTGACCGCTCCAGCACCGGCTCCCATTCGCCAGGAGATCGTGATCACGACGCCGCCTCCGCCACCCCGGAGGGAGATTATCTTTGAACGACCCTCACCGCTTCACGTGTGGATCGGCGGGCAGTGGGGCTGGCGGGCCGGCCAACACCTCTGGATAGGAGGCCGCTGGGCGCTCGCTCCGCGCTCCAACGCCGTCTGGGTCGCACCTCGCTGGGATTATCGGAACGGCCGGTACTACTACGTCGAGGGCTACTGGCGCGACGCCGTCGTTATCACCACGCCGCCGCGCCCCGGAGCTCCCACAACAGTGGTGGTGTCACCCCAACCCGCCGGAGGTCAGGTGGTCGTCGTGACCGCTCCGCCGCCGCCGCGTCGCGAGGTGGTGTACGCTCCCCCCGGACCGGGGTTCACGTGGATCAACGGCTACTGGTCGTGGCGCGGCGGTCGCCACGTGTGGATTGCGGGCCGCTACGAACGGCCGCCGCATGGCCACCGCCGTTGGATCGAGCCGCGCTGGGAGCGCCGGGGCGGCAATTACATCTTCATCGAAGGCCGCTGGGGAAAATAACCTGAGCCCGCGTAATCTGAAGCCCCGCCGAAACGCGGGGCTTTTTTTGGTCACCATGAAACGGCAGCGATTCGCCCACGGAATACCCGGAAAAGCACGGAGCGGGGCTGCTTCCGGACGGCGACGGAGAGGCGCCGACCAGATCCGTGGCAGCCGCATTTCTCGTTACGATTTTCCTCCGTGCAGCCGCTACTCCCCTATCTGCGCCATCCGCGAAATCTACGGTTCAAGTTCGCTACCGTCGGAAAAGCCTTCGTCCGTAACGCAAGCATCATGGTCCGCGGCTGTCGGCCACGGCTTCACGAGATGCCTTTCGTCACGAAACGCGTACGATGTCGTCGAGGGAGCCTCCCTCGGATGGTCGGAAAATCCTTCCGTCAATGCCCCCTCATTCCCTCTTATTTTCGCTCGCCCCTCTCAGCGCGACGGAGCCTGAAGTACGCCGCCGACTGCGGCGGAGCCGCGCCGGAACTATCCGTGGTTGAACCCTCGCGGAGCTGATCGGAAGTGCTTCCCGTGAACGCGCTTCCCGCGGAGTCCGCGGTCCGCCTTCGTTGTTGGACCCTCGGTCCATTTATCCCCGGTCATTAGTCGCGGCCACCGCAGGGCGCCGGCGGACAGCCTCGTAAACGACCGCGCCGGCGGCGATGATCACGAGGCCGCCGCAGGCCGCGAGAAAGTCGCCGCTGAAGCCGCTCAGGAGACCGCAAGCGACGTAGACGAGCATGAGCACCACGGGGAGCGGGTAGAGCGGCATCAAGAACGCGCCATGCGCTCCCGCGAGGCCGCGCCGTCGGGCGATCACGGCGGCGCAGGCCGCCAACCCGTAGAACGGCAGAAGGCCGAGCACCATGTATCGGGTGAGGCGCTCAAAGCCGCCGCCGGAGGCGATGTAGGTCATCACGAGACCGCCGTAGAGCGCGATGGCCACGACCGGCGTCTGCCAGCGCGGGTGGATGTGGGATACCCGCCGGAAGAACGGTTCCTCCTCGGCCAGCGCGAACATCACGCGAGGGTTGCAGAGCAGCGAGGCGAACACCGTGCTCGCCGCGCTGCAGGCCACAAAAAGCGTGAGAAACCGGCCGGCTTCCTCACCAAGCACCCGTCCAACCGCGGTTGCAGCAAGCGCCGGCGTCGAGGCGATCTGGCCGAGGGAAAGAGCACGGAAAAACCCGGCGTTCACCGCCAGGTAGACGGCGAGGATGATACCCATGCCGAGCAGCGTCGCGCGCGGCAGGGTGCGACGCGGCTCCTTCACCTCGCCGGCAACGAGCGAGAGTCCATCCCAGCCGTCGTAAGCGAACATCGTCGCCGTCAACGCCAGCCCGAATCCGATCCAGGGTGACGCCACCTCGAGGGGCGCCGCGGCCGCCGGTTCCACCGCGCGCCCACCTGCAAGGCACAGCAGTACGACCGCACCGAGCACGCTCACCTTGAGCAGCCCGACGCCACCCACGATGCGCGCCACAACACGGCTCGAGCGCATGTTGAGCAACGTGATGCCGCCGACCCAGGCGAGGGCCAGCATCGTCTGTGTGTTCTCCCCGAGTCCGAAAATCGCCCCGAGGTTACGCACGCTCACGAGCATGATCGCCGCGGTGGCCACGGGTCCGAGAAGGATGACCGACCACGCGCAGAGGAACGACACCCTGGGACCGAACACTTCCCGCAGGAAGACCGTCATGCCCCCGGAGCGCGGCATGCGCGACGCCAGTTCCGCCATCACGAGCGCGCCACACACCGCCACCACCGCGCCAACCAGCCACACCAGATAGGCGAGGCCCATCGAGCCGGTGTTGCGGACAACCACGGCCGGCGACTGCAGTATGCCCACGCCGATGACCCCGGTGACGAGCAGCAGGCCTCCATTCCAGACGCCAACGTGACGGGGCAAACGGCTGGGGTCGGCGGCCGGAACAGGGGCGGGCTCCATGGCGGCGCGACCGTGGTCGCCGCTTTCCGAAGCCACAAGAGGAATTCCCGCGCAGGTTCGCTTCGGGCTCAACGCAGGTTGCGCTTCTCTCCACCCATGCGACGCGCCACGCTGCGCGCGTGAGCTCTCCCGAATCCACCCCCTGCCTCCTGCGCCGCGCGCGCTGGAACCCGTACGCGGTCGGCGCCGGCATCGGCGTCCTCTGCTGGGCCGTGTTTTACTTTGTCGACAAGCCCTTGGGCGTGACCACGGCGCTCACCGGACTCGCGGGGGCGTGCGCGCGGCCTTTCGTCGGGAATGATGTCATCGCGGCCAACTCGTACTTCAAGCAGCACATCTTCAAATGGGACTACGGTATGCTGTTTCTCGGCGGGATCGGTCTCGGTGGTCTGCTCTCGGCCCTCCTCGCGCGCACCTGGCGCCTTGAGACGGTGCCGGATCTCTGGCGGGAACGCTTCGGCGCATCGACCGCGCGCAGCCTCGGCGCGGCGTTTCTCGGCGGCGTGCTGATCATGTTTGGCGCGCGATTGGCCGACGGCTGCACCAGCGGCAACGGCATCAGCGGCAGCCTTCAGCTGGCGGTGGGCGGGTGGACATTTTTCATCACGTTGTTCGCCTCGGGCATCGTCACGTGCCTCGTGCTCTTCGGCCGGGGACGAAAGGAAGGCGGATCATGAACGCGCTAATCTCATTGGCCGCCGCCGTGCCGCCGATCGCCGGCCCATCCGCCCTGGTCGCGGCCGTGCTGCTCGGCGCGGTCTTCGGCTTCCTGCTCCACCGGGGCGGCGTGGCCTGCCACGCGGTGATAGTAAACCAGTTCCGGTTCCGCGACTTCACGGTGCTGAAGATCATGCTCACCGCGATCGTGGTCGGCGGCATCGGCGTGCTCGCGCTCAATTCAGCCGGCCTCGCCAATTACCACATCAAGGCCGCCAACCTGCTCGGCATCGTGCTAGGCGGCGGAGTCTTCGGTATCGGCATGGTGGTGCTCGGATACTGCCCGGGCACCGCGATCGCCGCCGCTGCGGGCGGTAGTGTGCACGCGCTGGCCGGCCTCACCGGTGCCCTGCTCGGTGGCGCGCTCTACGCGTTCAGCTTCCCTTGGATCTCGACGAAGATCCTCCCGGTCGGCGCCGTCGGCAAAGTGCGGCTGCCTGACATCACCGGCCTGCCCGCGTGGATCTGGCTCGCCGGACTCGCCGTTGGTGCGGTCCTGCTTTTCCGACTGATCGAACGCCACGAGCGCTCCTCCCGGTCCTGAACTCGCCGCGGGTAGCTCGCGGAATCTGAATGCAGGGAGTATATTGAACCGGGCCACCGGCCCTCAATTTGCTGCATCGCCGATGAACCACGACCTGACCGACTTCCAGACCGATGTCATGGACCGCAGCCAGCACGTCCCTGTGTTGGTGGATTTCTGGGCGGCTTGGTGCGGGCCGTGCAAGATGCTCGGCCCCGTCCTCGAAAAACTCGCCGCCGAGGCGGCCGGGAAATGGGAACTGGTTAAGATCGACACCGAGGCGCATCGGGATCTCGCGGAGCAATTCCAGATCCGGGGCATTCCGGATGTGCGGCTGTTTCATCACGGCGCCGAGGTCGCCCGCTTTTCGGGTGCGCTACCCGAGCCGCACCTGCGGCAATGGCTCGCCGAGAACCTCCCCACGCCGAAGCGCGAGACCATGGCCCGCGCCCGGAGTTTCCTGCAGGCAGGCAAGGCGACGGAAGCCGCGGCCTTGCTTTCACCGCTCGCCGCGACCGACCCCGGCGATGACGAGCTCGCGGTACTGCTCGCGCGTGCCGAGGTATTTGAGAATCCGAAGGCGGCGGAACAGGGCGTCGCGCGTATTGGCGCGGGCAGCGCGTGGTCGGGCGACGCCGAAAACGTACGGGCCATCGCGGCCGCGTTCGCCGCACCCGCGTCGCTCAAATCCCAACCTCTCGGCGCCGACTACCTGTCCGCGATCGCCCACCTGCGACGCGGCGACTTCGACGCCGGGCTCGCCCGGCTCACCGGACTGTTGCAAGAAAAGCCGGGTTTCGACGACGGCCGGGCCAAGGCGCTCTGCCTCGCCGTCTTCCGTCATCTCGGAATGCGCCACGCCACGACGGAGAAGCATTTCCGGGCATACAGCATGGCAGTGAACGCATGATCCCGTCGCCACGGGGCCGGATGCCCCGGCGGAGGTCGGGGAAAGGAAGTCATGATCGCGGAACTTCCGCCTCGGGCCGGAATGACCTGGCCTTGCGGACCGGAGTGCCGCCACGGACGTACCCTTGCGGGAACCTACGGGGAGTGGCTCTGGTGCGACCACCCCAAAGCCGGCGGGTGCATCGTCCGCGCCGGCCACGAGTGCGACAACTACGACCCGTCCCCCAAACCCGCCTCCACGCTGGCGTCAGCCCAACTCAAAGGGGTCAGGGCGTTGGATGTTTAGGGAGATGGGCGATCAAACAAAAAACGCCCTGACCCCTTAGGGGTCCGGTCAGAACTCGAAGGAGTTCGTGATCGTCCACTTGTTGGGCTGCGGGATACGCGCGCTGGCGACGGTCCCGTTGGGCTGCGCGGTCACGGCGATCAGGTCGTCGGTGCCGAAGATGTCGCGCACGTTGAGCTGCACGCTCCAGCGCACCTTATCGTTGAGCAGCCGGCGTCCGTAACGGAGCCAGAAGTCATAGTCGATCTGCGTGCTGCCGTAGAACGGCTTCGTGACATCATACACCCACGCGCCGGCCTCGTTGCGCTTCGGCGGGAAGCCGATCGCCACGCGGTCCTGCCAGCGCGCCGCCCCGCCGACGCTCCAGCCCCTCAGGCGGCCTGTGCGGAAGTCGTAATTGGTCACGGCATTGAAGCGCCAACGGCGCAGCTCCTGCACCGGCGACCCGTTGGACGCCAAAGCGTTCAGGTAGGGCACGTACATGTTGATGATGGCCAGATTCCCCAGCTGCGAGCTGCCGAACGAGCCGAAGTAGGTGATGTCTTCCAGGCCCTCCATCTGCCGGATGTTGGTCGCGAGCTGGCCGTTGCCGTCCTTCCACAGCGGGAGGTTGCGCTTCACGAACTCGGTGAAGTCGGCGCCGACGTTCGCCCGCCGGGCCTCCTGGCGTGCGGCGTTGAAGCTGATGCGCCAGTTGTTGGTCGGGTTGAACGTGCCCTCGAACTCCCAGCCCTCAGAAACCGTGTCGGCGACGTTGCCCACGTTCGGCGGCCGGGTGGCGCTCCAGTTCCCGCCATTTGCCGCCTGCGTGAAGTTCCAGGTCTGCGCCAGCAGCGGATCCACCGGCCGCAGCCACTCCTCGCGGGTGCGCTGGGTGAACCAGGTGTTGCGGAAGGCGGTCTCCGCGGGCGTGAGCCCGGGGTTGAGGTTGTTGGCTTGCGCCGGATCCGTGAGGCCCGCGCGCAGCGGCAGGTAGCGCGGATCGTTGGGCGAGAAGCCGAACCAGCGGTTGATCACAACCTCGCTCACGTTGGCCTGGCGCATGCCGTTCATCGCGCGCACCACGTCGTTGCCAGGCCAGAAGGTGTTGTAGAAAGTCGCGGTGTCGTTGGTCTGCGTCGTGCGGTAACGGTTCACGCGCAGCGTGAACTTCCGCTCGAGCGCCGAGATCGTGAGCCCGGCGTCCTTGGTGCGCCCGGCGGGCGGCGCGAACGGCCGGCCATAGACATCGGCAATCGTGGAGGACGGCCGGAAGTTCTGCGCCTCATTGTAGGAGATGCTCAGGTCCGTGCCCCGCGGCAGCCGGCGCTTCAACCAATCGGGCGCGTGGAGGACTCCGCTCCAGCTGACGGTGCTGTCCTTCGCGTAGATCGAGGGGCGCGCCGGCAGCGTCCAGGCCGGGTTGTACGGATCGGTCTCGCCGGTACCCGAGGCGAGCCGCGCGGGGCCGGCGTCGCGCAGATCGAACTCGTCCTGCCGCACGCCGACCAGACCGACGAGCTTATCGGAGAAAAGGTAACCCTGCCAGATGGCCGAGGCGCTCTTGGTGGTGTTGGCGTTCTTCGAGGCCCCGGAGTACAGCTTGCTGATGTCTCGGTCATTGGCCGTGATCACCGAGACGGGCACTCGCACCATGCGATTGACGCGCGCGTCGAAAACCAGGGCGGTTCCGCTGGACTGCGGGATGTGCTCGGACGTGATCCCGGAAATGTTGGCGCCGGCGGGCGAGCTGAGGTTGGCGATCGATGACCCGAGGTAGTGGATCGCGGCGTAGGACGGATACGTCGTCGCCGTCGGGTTGTTGGCGTACACATTCAGGTCCAGGCCGTAGGAGTAGCCGTTGATCGTGCGGAAGAACGACGAGTTAAACTGGTCGGTGTAGGTGCCGGTGAAGACATGCCGCCCGAAGTGGCGCAGCAGTCCCTCGCGCCGCCGGAAATCCAGCGTGAAATACGCGGTGGCGCGCTTCGCCTCGCGGCGCGTCTCGACGAAGTTGTTGCCGATCGAATCCGAGGCGACGTACGGCCGGCCGAAGTTCGGGTTGGGCGCGCCGTCGACAAGCTTGGAGTTGATGTCGACGAAGAGGGTGTAGGCGTCGAAGCCGAACATCCCGAAGTTGTCGCGATTGTGGGTCTGCCGGTCGTAGGCGAACTCGAAACCGATCTGGTCGCGCAAGAAGGTCTGACGGAGAACAGCATTGAGCGCGCGAAAGTCGGAGTTCTCCCGCTTGTTCGGTCCGTCGAGCAGCGTGTCGTAGAAATTGAAGACCGAGGGGTCGCGCAATTCCTGGTAACGCCACAGGCCCGAGTAAGCCTGGCCCGCCGGCGCGAACTGCTGGTTGAGGACGAAATTCGGGTTCGTGCCCTGCGCCGCGTA
Source organism: Opitutales bacterium (assembly GCA_964229935.1). Lineage (GTDB taxonomy): Bacteria > Verrucomicrobiota > Verrucomicrobiia > Opitutales > Opitutaceae > ER46. The sequence goes on along the minus strand of CAXRGI010000162.1, from coordinate 2,070 downwards.
CGCGCCCACCGCGAACCACTGCGTGAACGGCACGCCGCCGCGCGTGATCATGAACGGCGGCACGCCGTTGCCGCCCTGCGCCGACGAGGCCGGATCGGTGAACACCGCGCCGACCTGCCCGAACCAGCGGCCGGGCGCGCCAAGGTGCGCGAAGAGGAAGGGGTTGTTGGTCACCGAAGTCGGCACCGTGGGGTCGACCGCGACCTTGTTGAGGACGTTGTACCAGACAGAGAGACCATCCTGCGGCGGTGTCGGCCGCGGACGATTGGAGGTGGTGCCGCCACCCTCGTAGCTCACCTGCAGCTGGGTAAGGCCGCCGCGCACGAGACGGGGCTCCCACTTCAGCGCCGTGAAGATCCGGCGGTCATCCTCGTAGGCCGGCTTCTGCCGGTAGCGATCGGACTTATTCAGCCCGATCACGCGCAAACCGAGGGCGCCGGGGACAATGAGCTGGTTGACGTCGAACACCTCGCGGTGGGACTCGAACCTGCCGTAAGCCTGCTGGAAGGAGACCGCGTTCTTCCGAAGGTTGGCCGACTTGAGCTGATTGTTGATGATACCCGCCGGGCTGCCGAGGCCGAAGAGGATGGCGTTCGCCCCGCGCGAGATGTCCACCCGCTCGGTGTTGTACGAGTCCATCGGGATATTCGTGAGAAAGAAGTCGCGGGTCAGGTCCGCCCCCGCGAGGCCGCGTACACGGGTCGAGTTCTGCGGGTTCTGCAGCGTGGACTCGGCGCTCGAGAAACGGTTGCCCGTGTCGACGCCCGAAAAGTTGCCCTCGAAGCCGCCCGCCTCGGTGTTGGTCGTGTAGACGAGCAGGTCGCGGACGTTGGTCGACGCGGTGTCGGCGAGAAACTGCGCCGTTACCACCGAGATCGCCGCGCCGACGTCGCGTAATTCCGTCCGGAGGCGTGTGCCCGCGAGCGTCGACGTGGCGGCGTAGCCGCGGTCCTCGGATTCCTCGACGACGAACGGCGTGAGGGTGAGCGGCGCTTCGGCCGCGGCGGAACGCAGCGTGTCGGCGGCGGGCGCTACTTGAGCGCGGGCGGCGGGTAGGAGCACCGCGACGAGCAGCGCGCGCGCGGTGAAGGACAGACGGAGGGCAGGGTTCATGACTTGGTCGCCGCTGGGTTTTGGACAAAGGCCCGCGCGCGGCGGAGACGGGCGAGAGGAATGAGAGCCGGTCCGCGCCGCGAGGCCAGCCTCGGTTGCGGATTCCACCGTGGAACCACATGAAGATTTTCCGCCTTTCCCCGGTCTGGGGCGCGCCCACGCTCGGCGCACCCCATGAAAAACAGCCCTCTTCGCGGCCTGACGGCCCTGGTTATGCTCGCCGCGGCGCTCCGCGCCGCGCCGGAAACGTTGTTCGACGGCAAATCCCTCGCCGGCTGGGACGGTGACCTGAAGTGGTGGCGCATCCAGGACGGCTGCCTCACCGGTGGCTCCCTCACCGAGAAGGTGCCGCGGAATTTTTTCCTCACCCACGCCCGGTCGTTCCAGAACTTCGATCTGCGCCTGCGGATCAAGCTCACCGGCGTACCCGGCACCGGCATGATCAACAGCGGCGTGCAGATCCGCAGTCTACGGGTGCCCAACGACACCGAGATGGCCGGCTACCAGGTCGACGCCGGCGAAGGCTGGTGGGGCAAGCTCTACGACGAATCCCGCCGGCGCCGCGTGATCGCCGAGCCCGCCGACTCGGCCGCCGTCAACGCCGCCGTGCGCAAAGACGACTGGAACGAGTACCGCATCCGCGCCGAGGGTCCGCGCATCCGGTCGTGGATCAACGGCGTGCCCGCCCTCGACTACACCGAGACTGAACCGCGCACCGCCGCCGACGGCCTCATCGGCGTCCAGATCCACAGCGGCGGAATGGCTCTTGTGCAGGTGAAGGACGTCGTCATCGAGCAACTGCCTCCCACCCCCGGTGCCGTCACGTGGGCGCAGGTCGGCCTGCCGCCCCCTCCCCCGCCGAAGGAAAAGAACGCCAAGAAGAAATCCGCCTCGGCCACCCCGGCGGCACCGGCCCCCGCGCCGGCTGCCAAGGCCGCTACGGTGACGAAGACCGGC
>CAXRGI010000161.1:0-11764 GCA_964229935.1 Opitutales bacterium | reverse complement strand
GACTGGGAGTCCACCGAGGACGTGAGCGCCGGCTACCTCATGGGGGGCGCCACCTTCGGGCGGCTCCAAGTCCTTGCCGGTGCCCGCCTGGAGCGCACCCAGTACGAGAACCGCGGCAACGAACTCGCGGGCACGACCGTCCGCGCCGTGAGCCGCGGCCGCAGCTACGAGAACCTCCTGCCCGGGATCCATCTCCGGCACGACCTCGACCGGCAGACCGTCCTCCGCGCCTCCTGGAGCAACTCGCTCGCCCGCCCGTCCTTCGACGACAGCGCCCTGCGCCGCACGGTCAACCAGACCGCCAGCCGCGTGACCGAGGGCAACCCGCGGCTTCTGCCTCTGGAGTCGGTCAACTGGGACGCGTCGGTGGAGCGCTACCTGCCTTCGCTGGGCCTCGTCTCCGCCGCGGTCTTCCGCAAGGACATCTCCAACTTCACCTACCAGCGGGAGATTCCAGGCGGCGACCCCGCCACCGGCTACATGTTGACGACCTTCGTGAACGGCCCGAAAGGCCGCATCAACGGTCTGGAGCTAGCCTGGCAGCAGCAGCTCCGCTCCCTGCCCGCCCCTTTCAACGGGCTCGGCCTGATGGCGAACTACACGCGCACCGCGAGCCGCGCGACCTACCCGACCCGTCCCGGCGAGACCCTGGACTTCATCGGCCAGTCGCGGGAGATCGGCAACCTCGCGCTGACCTTCGAGCGCGGGAATTTCTTCCTGCGCGCCGCGCTCAATGTCCGCACGCCGCGCCTGCGTGAGGACGAACCCCTCGGCGGCAACGCCGCGACCGACCGCTGGGTCGACGACCACCGGCAGATCGACGTCTCGGTTAACTACCGGCTCGGCCGCAACTGGGACCTTTACGCCGAGTTGCTGAACCTGACCGACGAACCGTTCCGCGTGTACTTCGGCAAGAACGGGGCCCGGTTTGTGCAATTCGAGGAATACGGGGTCTCGGCCAACTTCGGCGTACGCTGGAAACTCTGAAGGCACCGGCCACCGCATGGCGGCCCAACGGAAAGTCGCCGGCCCGGTCGCGGGCCGGCTTTTTTTTACCCCCGCGGTCCCTCCCGACCATGCTCCTCCTCGATAAAATGGCAGCCGCGGCTCCGCGGATTCAGGGCCGCCGCGTGCACCACCAAGAGCGCGGTCTGGACGGCGTTGCGAAGCTCGATCAGTTGCGGGGTGAGACGGCAGCCGCGGTAGAAACCGTGGACCTCCTCGCGCAATTCCAGCAGGATGCGCCGGGCGCGGCTGAGGCGACGGGACGAACGGACGATACCCGCGTAATTCCACATCGTGTGCCGGACCTGCAGCAAATCCTGCCGGACCAGCAGCGGGTCGGCCTCCCGGCCGGGGCTTTCCCAAGCCCGGGGCCGCGGCGGTGACGCCATCGGACCGGCGGCAAGGTCCTCCACGTCGGCACCCGCCGCCGCTCGCGCCGCCACGAGGCACTCCAGCAGCGAAGTGCTGGCCAGCCGGTTGGCGCCATGGAGACCGGTGCACGCCGTTTCCCCGATCGCGTTGAGATCACGCACGCTGGTCCGGCCGCGAAGATCGGTATGGATGCCGCCGCAGAGGAAGTGCGCCGCCGGCACCACCGGGATCGGCTCGCGCGTGATGTCCACCCCTTGCCCAAGGCATTTCGCGTGCACACCGGGGAACCGCCGGCGGATGAAATCCCGTTCCAGCCCCCCGAGATCAAGGCACACGTGCGGATCGCCGCTCGCCGCCAGCTCCCGGTGGATCGCGCGGGCCACGATGTCACGCGGCGCCAGGGAGCCGCGCGGATGCACCGCGTCCATAAACCGTTCCCCCCGCAGGTTCACCAAGACACCGCCCTCCCCGCGCAACGCCTCCGTCACCAGGAACCGCGGCGCGCCCTCCCGCGCGAAAACCGTCGGATGGAACTGCACATACTCCAGGTCCATCAGGCGCGCGCCCACACGGTACGCCATCGCGACCCCGTGCCCGACGCTCCCCGGCTGGTTGGTCGAATGCAGGTAGACCTGCCCGATCCCGCCAGTCGCCAGCACGGTTTTGCGCGCGACGACCGCGGCAACCTCTCCCGCAATCGGATCCAGCACGTACGCCCCGAAGCACGTCAGCGGTTCGTAGCGGCGCGACTCGTCCTCCGCGTTGTGCGAAAGGGTCAGGAGGTCCACCGCCACCCAGCCCGCGCGACGCGTGATCCGCGAGGAGGCGGAGACCTGCCGCGCCACCGCCGAAAGGATCGCGTGCCCGGTGCGATCCGCCGCGTGGATGATGCGCCGCGACGAGTGCCCGCCTTCCTTTGTCAGATCCAACGCGCCCGCTGCATCCCGGTCGAATTCCACCTGCGCGCCGCGGAGAAGGATCTCCTCCACGGCGCGCGGACCATCCTCCACCAGCTGCGCGACCGCCGCGGGGTTGGCCGCCCCGTCGCTGGCGGCGGTGATATCAGCCGCCAGAAGCCCGGGATCTCCCTCCGCGTCGTAAATGATTCCGCCCTGCGCCCAGTCGGAGTTGCAGTCCTGCGGATCCCCGAGCGCCAGCACTTCCACCGTGAAGCCGGAGGCGGCCATCTGCAGCGCATAGGCGCTCCCCGCGAGCCCGGCCCCGATCACCAGACAGTCGGTCGTGATCACGCGCATGGCGGTCCCTCCCCATCGTTCCCGCTTTCCTGCGTTCCACATTTACCCCCGTTCGATCCTGTCGCTTCCGAATTTTTGGCGCGACCCCCTTCGAACCCGCCATGGATGCGTTTCTGTGCGCGGCCTGTGAAATTCGCGATTAAAGTCCGCTCTCTTCGGAGAAGCCATCGGCCTGCATCAGCTCCGCATGGTCCGCGGCGGGCGGCCGCGGCTACACCGAGCCCCGCTGATCCGTGTCCATCCGTGTTCATCCGTGGTTAAAAACTCCGTCGCTCCGGTTCAGCTTCCAACAACCTCCAGGCTCAGATCCGCCGCCGGCACGGAATGCGTGAGCGCGCCGACACTGATCACGTCCACGCCCGGCAGGGCATACTCACGGACGTTGCCGAGGGTGATCCCGCCCGACACCTCGACTCGCGCGCGTCCCGCGATCAGACGCACGGCGGCCGCGACCTGCGTCGGCGTCAGGTTATCGAGCAGGATAACCTCCGCTCCCGCCGTCACGGCGGCACGCACCTGCGCCAAGGAACCAGCCTCGACCTCGACCCGCGCGACGTGCGGCGCCGCCGCCCGTGCCGCCGCCACGGCGCGCCCGATGGATCCGGCGGCGGCGATGTGATTGTCCTTGATGAGCACATGCTCCCCCAGCGACGAGCGGTGGTTGCAACACCCGCCGCAACGCACCGCCGCCTTTTCCAGCGCCCGCCAGCCGGGGATGGTCTTGCGGGTGTCGACCACCCGGACGCCGGTCCCGGCCACGGCGGCGGCATAGGCCGCGGATAGCGTCGCGATCCCGGAAAGGCGCTGCAGGAAATTCAACGCGGTGCGCTCCGCCGCGAGCAGCGACGCGGTCGGCCCCGCCACCCGCAGCACGGGTTGCCGGCTCCGCACCCAGGCACCGTCGGCAACGAGAGGCCGCACCCGCAGCGCGGGATCCACCCGGGTTAACACCCGCGCGGCCACCTCGAGCCCGCAAATCACCAGCGATGCCCGCGCCTCGATCACCGCCCGGGAGCGATGGCGCGGCGGAAAAATCGCACGACTGGTGAGGTCGCCGAGACCGAGGTCCTCCTCGAGGGCCAGGTCGATGAGATGGTCGGTGCGCGGGGTGATCATGGAAAGTCAGTCAACGGGGCTCAGCTCAAACATCCGTTCCAGGGAGCGAGCCGCCCGCCGGGCAACGCCGGGCTCGACCGAGACAATCTGCCCGGGGGCAGGAGCGGCGAGGCATTGGCGGATTTTCTCCAGCGAGTTGAGCTTCATGTAGGGGCAGAGCCGGCAGCCGGCGACGAAGCGCTTCTCCGGCGCCTCCACCTCCAGACGGCCGACCAGACCGCATTCCGTGAGCATCAGAAAGTAGGGCGCCGCCGTCGACCGGACGTACTTCATCATGCCGCCGGTGCTGCCGACAAAATCCGCGGCGGCCGCCACCTCCGGTGCGCACTCGGGATGCGCCACCACCCGCAGACCGGGGAATTGCCGCCGCGCCTCCGCGATCTCCGCCAGCCCGAACTCCTCGTGCACGATACAGGTCCCGTCGGAGGTGATGATCTCCTTTTCCACCCCGCGCCGGTGGAGCTCGGTCCGGACATTCTGCCCCATCAGGCGATCCGGCACGAAGAGAACCTTCCGTTGCGGCAACGCGGCGATGATCGCGTGCACGTTGCCGGAGGTGACGCACACGTCGGACTCGGCCTTCACCTCGGCGGTGCTATTGATGTAGCAGACCACGGCGGCGTCGGGGTGCAGCGCCTTCAGCCGGCGAAGGTCGGCGGCGGTGAGCGAGTCGGCGAGCGAACACCCGGAGCCGCGGTCGGGCACCAACACCTCCGCGGCCGGGCACAGGATTTTCGCGGTCTCGGCCATGAACACGACCCCGGCGAAGACGATCACCGGCGCGCGCGACTCGCGGGCCCGCAGGCTCAGGAAGTAGGAATCACCGCGGTGGTCTGCCACTCCGTAGGTGATCTCCGGGTCGACGTAGGAGTGTGCGAGCAGCACGGCGCCGCGCTCGGCCTTGAGCCGGTTGATCTCCAGTGTGAGCGGGGCGATCCCAAGGCAGGTCTCGTGGTTCCACTTCCGTCCCCGCGGGTCGCACTCGACGTGCAGGAGCGCCCGGAACAACCGATCGGCCTCGTGCTCGAGTTCGGTGATGGAGAAGGTCATGCGGGAAAAGTCGGATGGGAGAGAAGTGGACGCAAAGGCCCCGCGAACGCGTCGCGGGCGGGCCCCGGAGTCAAGCGCGGGACCCGGGCCTCGGGAAGGCGCGAATCCGCCACTCCAGTGACGATCACGTGACGGCCGGCCAAGCGGCGGCCGCGTCAGTTGCGCAGCGCGGTCTTACCGGGCCGGAAATCAGGCTCCAGCCGGAGGACCGCGTCCCGGGAGACCGCCGCCGCCGCGGCCTGCCCGTCGCGCTCGAGCAATTCCGACAGGCGGTGGTGGACGTGCGCGTGGCCGGGCCGGTTCTCGCCCGCAGGCGGGGAAAGCTCCAGGCACCGCCGCAACGCCTCGATGCCCCGTCGCACCTCCCGGCCGCTGAGGGCCGCGCAGCGGCCGATCTGGTAGAGAGCGACGAAATGATCGGGGTCCCGGCGCAGCAGCTCGTCGTACTCGGCGAACGCCGCGGCGGGCGCGCCCTCGATGAGGGCGAGCGTGCCCCGGGCGATTCGGCCCTCCAACGGATCCAAGCGCGCGATCTCCGCCGCCTGCTCCCGCGCACGCTCCAGCGAACCGCCCGCCAGACGGGGAGCGATCGCGAGGAAACCGAGCAAGCTCCAGCGCGCCTCCACGGAGCGGGGGTCAAGGGCGATCGCGCGTTCATACTCCTCCCGGCAACGCCGCGCCCAGCGGAGTTTCGAGACGAGCGGGGCCCGCTGGGCGAGCAGCCCGAAGGCGTCGCCCAGCGCGTGCCGCAGGCGGGCGTCCGCGGGGCGGGCGGCCACCGCGCGCTCCAGCCGGTGACGGGCCTCGTCGGCGTCGTCGAACCACAGCGCGAGCCGTCCAAGGTGAAAATCGACCTCGGGATCTCCCGGCCGGGCGTCCTCGACCCCGCGGAAAAGCGCGCGAGCCTCCGAGAAGCGCCGGTGGTGGTAGCAATCAAGGGCGCGGGCGAAATCCGCCAGCGCGCGGCCGGCGGACGAGGCGATCAGCGAGGCCAGCAGCAAAAGATGCCAGCGGCGGCGGTGACGCGCGACCGGCGCATCGGCCGCGGTGGAGCGGGCCGCCCCTAAACCCCAGGGGCGACCCACCGTATGCACCTGACTACCCTTAATGAACGCTGACGGGGGCACGACTCCGTCGTGACCTGAGCGGGAAGCAAGGGCGGACCGATCCGGCCACCGCGAATTAACCTTCCCGTGACGCGAACGACTCATTGCGTGGCGGCGAGTCGCGCCAGTTCGTCAGCGATCGCCCGGTCGCTGCGGCACCGCGGCATCTTGTTCTGGCCTCCCCAACGCCCCCGGGCGCGCAGCCAAAGCTCGAAGGTCCCCGGAGGCACCAACCGCACCACCGGCTCCTCCAGGCCGCCGCCGCGCCGTTTCGCCTCATAATCCTCGTTGATCGCCTGCAGTCCCGCGTCGAGCGCGGCGCCCAGTGCGGCGGGCGAAACCTCGCCCCCCGTCGCGCGGATCTCGAGCCACCACTCGTGCCTCCCCCGCTCCCCCGGACCCGAGGCGAACCGCGGGGCGACATGGAAGTTCACCACCGCCACGCCGAACAGCGAAGCCGCCCGCGCGAGCGAGTCGGTGACTTCCTTCTCGATCACATGCTCACCGAAGGCGCTCAGCTGCAACCGCGTGCGCCCCGCGTACACCAGCCGCGGCGGCTCCGTCGAAACGAAACGCACCACGTCCCCGATCACATAACGGCAGAGTCCGCCGGGAGTCGTGAGCAGGAGCACGTAGTCGACGCCCGGACGGGTCTCCCAGCACCGCAGGGCCGCGCCCCCCGCCGTCGCCAGGCGCTCCTCGTTGAAATCCGCGAGGGGCAGGAACTCATGAAAAACGCCCGCGTCCGTCAGCAGGCGGAGACCGGCGGCAGCCTCGCCGTCCTGTGCGGCGATAAAAGCCTCGGAGGCCGGGTAGACTTCATGGAAATCCACTCCCGGCCCGGTCGCCTCCCGCAACTCGTCCGCGAAGGGGCCCAGCGGAACGCCGCCGTGCACGATGCACTCCAACCGCGGCCAGAGCGCGCGCAGGCTGGGCCTCCCCGTGGCCACCCGCAGCCGTTCCGCCAGAATCAACAGCCAGCCGGGAATACCGGCCAGCAGGGAGATGTCCCGATCTCGCGTCCGGGACACGATCGCATCGAGTTTGGCCGGCCAGTCCGCCATCAGGGCGATATCGCGCCCGGGCTCGTACAAGTGGCGTTCCGCCCAACCCGGCAGGTTCAGCGCGGAGATACCGCTGAGATCGCCGCTCCAAGCGCGCCGGGGCGCGGCCTCCGGCAGGCGTGAGAGCTCGGTGGAGCCGCCGAGGAACAAGTGGCGCCCGTGGAACACGCCGGGATTTCCCCGGCGGAGCGCGTGCAGGCAGAGCGCGTCCAATCCCGCGCGCCGGAAGTGCGCCAGCATCTCGGCGGTGACGGGAATGAACTTCGTCCGTCCCGCCGTGGTCCCGGAGGAGACCGCGAAGTGCGCGCAACGCCCCGGCCAGAGCACCCCGGGCTCGCCGCGCTTCGCGCGCTCGATCCACGGCACGAGGTCCTCGTAGCGGCGCACCGGCACCGACGCACGGAACCGGGAGTACGACATTCCCGCCTCGATGCCGGCGGCCCGGCCGTGGGCGGTGACCGCGATCCGCGACACCAGATTCGTCCAGATCCGCTCCTGCTCGGCCGCAGCGGCGCCGGGCCGCCGGAGACGTCGCTCGAGCTGGCGGGCCCGGCCCCAGACCGCGCCGGCCAGCAGGCGCCGCGGCCACGCCACGGGCGGCGGGGCGGGATCTTCGGCGCCGTGAATCATGCCGCCAGCGGAAGCGCCGTTGCGCGCAACCGGCCGTCGAAGGCGCGCAGCGGCGCGAGGAACTCGTGGACGTGGAAGATCAACGACGCGTGCTGCACCGGCGGCTCGCCCGGACGGGCCTTCACCTCGGTCGTGAGCCCCGCGGGGAAATAGGCGGGCAGGGCGTGGCGGAACGCGAAGGCGCTCGGCGCACCGGGCTCCAGCATCGCGTCCTCCCGCTCGGCGTAGAGGACCAGCGCCGGCGCGGTCGAAAGCGGCAGCAGCGCCGGAGAAAAATAGTCCAGCGGTGAGCGCATCTCCCCGAAGGCGCGCACCCGCTCCCACGCACCGCGGGCCGTCAGGCCGCGGATCGTCCCCATCACGGCGCCGTGGAGCCGCTCGATCTCGGAACGCGTCATCAACCGCGCCAGCGCCTCGCGGTTCTGCGCTCCGGCGTCAAACATGCGGGTGAAGACGAGGCGCGAGCGCTCGATCACCGGCTCGGCCGGTTCACCCGGGGAGTCGAAGTACGGCTTGAGCACCCGGCCGACCAGGGTCGAGGGACGGGCGGGCGCCGGCGGCAGGAGGTCGGCGGTGCAGGCCACCGGGCTCACCAGCACCGTTCCGGCCAGCGTCCCGCCAGTCCCGCGCGCCCGCGCGCGCCGCAGCCACTCCAGCGCGAGCCCGGCGCCGAAACTCACCGCCAGCAGCACCGGCTGCTCTCCCCGCGCGTTGAGGTCGGCGACCAGGTCGTCGAGCTGGGCGCACAGCACATCGAGGGAAAATCCGTGTTTCGGATAGACCACGGAATAGACATCGCCGGCGGTGAGCAGAAAGCGGCGGAGGAGGAAAACCTGCTCGCCCGAGTCGGGCACGAAACCGCCGAGAACGATCGTGGGGACGCGGCCGCGGCCACGCTCGCGGCCCACCTGCGCCCGCGGGGCCGCCGGTTCGCAGCGATCCACCGCCGGGCTGCGCGCGGGCAGGAAGGGCTCGGCGACGCCGGGCCGCCGCCTTTCCCCGGCGGTGCGCACCAGGGTGTGGAACGGGCGCAGGGCCGGGGCGTGCAGCAGGGAGTACCAGGAGGCGGCGGGATCAAGACGCGGCAGGGGCATCACGCAGATCGCCTCGCCGGGCCGGCCGCACCGCAAAGGCAAACCGTGTTTGCCGCCAAACTATCACCTTCCCGTAATACGGGCGTAACGTGGCGACCGGGCAAGACTTCCGGCCAGCTCAGCGCGCGCCCGCGCGGGCCGCGGCCACCAGCTCGTCCCACGCGTAAAGGTGGAACGTGCGGTCCGTCGACATCGCGACGAACAGTCCGCCGGGAAACCCGGGCAGGGGCCCGGGCGAGACTTCACAACCGTCGGTCTCCCGGGCCGAGATCCGCGCGGCACCGAGGAAACGGTGGTCACCCGCCGCCGCGAAGAGCCGGATGGTTCCCGCCTGCTGGTTCGACACCGCGATCACCCCGGCATCCCCGCCTTCATCCCTCACCGCGATGCCCTCGTGATCGCCCGCGAAACCCGTGCCGCCGACCACCGCCAGTTCCCGCGCCGCCTCGGGGTGATCCGGGTCGGCATGGTACTTGCGCACTCCGAAACCCTCGTCGCTGTAGTAGACCCAGCCGCGCCGCGCATCCACGGCGATCGCCTCGATCTCCTTGCGGCCGCTGTAGCGGCCGAACTCGCGCACCTTCACCGCCCGCACCACGCCGGCGCCATCATCCTCCAGCCGGTACTGCCACAAGTAGCCCTCGGGCGGGCCGGACTTGCCGCCCACGATGGCATGGACCGCGCCGTCCTTCGGCCGGCGGTAGCCGGCGACACCCATCGGGGCGCGGTCCGGATCCGCCGCGAATACCGGCAGGCCGCCGCCATCCACGGGCCGCAGTTCCGGCAGGGCTAACACCCGCAGCCGGCCCGCCTCTCGCTCCGTCACCAGAGCGACATCGATCGCGCGGCCGCTCAGCCGCAGCCCGGGCACGACATCGACGTTGTTCGGACGGCGCAGCGGCGCGAAGCGCGCGACGGCCCGTCCCTGCAGATCGAAGGCATGGAGTCCGCCGTCACGGTGCTTGTCGGTCCCGAGCACCAGGCTTCGCGCGGGATCAGCCGGATGCACCCAGATGGCGGGGTCGTCGGCGTCGCGCGGCACCGGCGCGGTGACGACGCGCGGCCGCAGCGGTGGGTTGCGCGCGTCGGGATCGGGTCGCGGCGCCGGGGCGCAGGCCGCGAGGAGGCCGACCTGGCAGGCGGCGACGAACGCGCGAAGGAGGAGGCGGGCGGAATTCAACGGACGAGCAGCGCGGCCGGCACCTCGGGGATGCGCGCGACGACCACCTCCCGGGTGCGGCGGATGATGCCGTAGATCACCCGGGGTTCCGCGGGATCCCACGCCCAGGACTGGCCCTCGAAGGGCACGTCGATCGTGGTGACGTACTCGAGGACGGATCCGAGCCGCGGTAGGCGCAGCACATAAAGCTCCTTCGCGTCGTGACCGGTGACGTAGAGCAATCCGTCGGGCCCCCAGCTGCCACCCGAGCAGCTGCTTTTGCCCCACGTGGCCACGACCTGCGGCGGAAAGAGCCACGACTCCAGCATCTGCCAGCGGTCGTCGAAACGGCCGACGTGGGTCCAACGCTGGTCTTTCCCCGACTCGAAGCCCTGGTCGTTGTAATGGGCGAAGCACGCCCACCACTCGCCCTCGCGCCGCTCGGCCCAGGTCAGCGAACCGTGACGGAGCCCGAGGCTCACGCTGCGCACGGGCCGCACGGTGACGGGATCGAAGTACTCCACCGAACTGGCCATCGGGAGCTGCGGAAAATTGGAGTGCGAGAGCACGAGCAGCCCGTCCTGCACCAGACCGCCGTTGAGGTGGATGATCGGGCCGCCGCGCAGCCCGATCCACTCCCCCACCCGCTCGCCGGTGCGCTTGTCGTATTTGCCGACGATGAAGTTGCCGATGCCGTAGAAATGGTCGCGGTCGACCGCCACTCCCTGGTTCGCGCCCCGCGGCCGCCAGCGGCGGAGCTCAGTCGCCACCAACCCGTGCTTCGTGAGCTCCGGCTTGGGCGCCGCGGGCAGGGAGGCCAGCCACGCGCGGTAATCGTCCGCCGGTGGCGGATTATCAGCGGCCTTACCCGGGGACACCACGGAGAGAAAAACTCCGAGGAGTGGTGCGACTAGGTGCGATCTGCGCATGGGCGTGACGCAAGACGGGACGGAACGAACCCGGCGAGCCGAAAGAGGGTTGTCACCGGGAATTCACGTGATCAGCCCCGCAGCACGCGTCGGAGCGCCAGGGCGAACCGATCGATCTCCGCGGCGGAGTTGAAGAGATTGGGGGCAACCCGAATGCCGTTGAACTCGGGATGGACGATGGCGCGCACGAGGATTCGTTCCCGATCGAGAAGGTCGGCTGCCAGTGCCCGGGCGTTCCGTCCCGCAAAGTGGAAGGTCGCCAACGCGCCGGCGCCCTCATCCGCCATTCTCGTCACGGACCGCGCCCCGGGCAATGTCCGGGCCACGTCAACCCAGCGGTCGCGGAGCCAGCGCAGGCGCGCCAGCTTCTCCCCGGGGCCGATTTCCGCCCAAAAGTCGAGGGCGGTGGGGATTGCGAGAAAGGGAGCCGATGGAGCGGTACCGACGCTTTCAAATTTCCGGATGTCTGCCGCGCGGGCGGCCGGCGCCGGAAAAAGCGGCCAAACTTCCTCGATCAGATCCTCGCGCAGATATAAAAATCCCGTGCCATGGGGCGCCCCCAGCCACTTGTGCAGGGACGTGGCGTAAGCGTCGCACCCGAGATCGACCACCCGGCCAGTGAGGTGCCCGAACCCATGGGCGCCATCCACCAGCACGCGGACTCCCCGGGCGCGCAGCGCGGCGGCGATAGCCGCCACAGGCAGGATCTGTCCGGTGAGGTTCACCACATGGCAGAGCAGTGCCACTCGGGTGCGAGGGGTCACGGCTTCGGCAAACTGACGCACCAGCTCCGCCGGCTGATCCGCGGGCACCGCGAGCCGGATGGAGTCGATCCCGATGCCGTCCCGGGCGGCTCGTTGGGCGATACCGTCCTGGAAGCGCCAATAATCCTGCGTCGTGGTGAGGATGCGATCACCCCGTTCGAGCCGCCATCCTTGCAGGAGACTCTGCATACCCTCGGTCGTGTTGCGCACGAGCGCCAG
>CAXRGI010000160.1:0-2717 GCA_964229935.1 Opitutales bacterium | reverse complement strand
CTCACCTTCATCGACGCGCTCAAGCAGCGGCTCAACGTCATGGACTCGACGGCGTTCTCGCTTTGCATGGACAACAACGTCCCGATCCTGGTGTTCGACCTGAACGACGAGCACTCGATCCGCAAGGCGATCGTCGGCGAGAAGATCGGCACACTCGTCAAAAACTGACCCGACAGGTCGCTCTCCCCTTTTTACGCCATGTCACATCCCATTCTTTCCGACGCCCAGGCCCGCATGAAGAAGGCCGTGGACCACACGCTGCACGAGTTCAGCTCAATCCACACCGGCAAGGCCACACCCGCCATGGTTGAGACCGTGATGGTCGAGGCCTACGGTTCGCTCATGCCGCTCAAGCAGTGCGCGGCCATCTCCACGCCCGACGCCCGCCTGATTCAGATCCAGCCGTGGGACGCCGGGATGGTGAAAGCCATCGCCAAGGCGATCATCGACGCCAACCTGGGTTTCAATCCGATCCCCGACGGCAAGATCGTGCGCGTTCCGCTGCCCGAGATGAGCCGCGATCGCCGGCAGGAATTCGTGAAGAACGCCAATCGGCTCGCCGAGGAGGGCCGCGTCCACGTGCGCAACGTCCGCCGCGACGCGATGGAGTCCGCCAAAAAGCTCAAGAAGGACGGCAAGCTCGCCGAGGACGACGAGAAGCGTCTCGAGAAGGACGTGCAGGCGGCCACCGACAAGGCGATCGCCGACATCAACTCGCACCTCGCCTCGAAGGAGAAGGAATTGCTCACCGTCTGAGCGGGCCCGCACCTCGGTTACCCGCCGCCATGCCTCCCGCCGCTTCGCCTTTCGCGGGTGCCGCACTGCCGCGCCGCGTCGTCGTCAAGCTTGGCACCGGGGTGCTGACTTCAGGCGTCGGCCGGCTCGATTCCGCCCGCATCGCTGGCGTGGCGACCGAGATCGCCGCCCTCCGCGCTCGTGGCACCGAGGTGATTGTCGTCTCCTCCGGCGCCGTCGGCCTGGGCATGGGGGCGCTTGGGCTTGAGCGCCGCCCGCGGGAACTATCGCGCAAACAGGCGTGCGCCGCCATCGGCCAGTCCCGGCTGATGGAGACCTGGCGCGAGGCCTTCACCCCGCACGGCATCACCGTCGCCCAAGTGCTGCTGACCCACGAGGACTTGCGCTCGCGCGCCCGCTTCCTGGGCGTGCGCGAGACCCTGCGGCAGATCACCGCCTACGGCGCGATTCCGGTCATCAACGAGAACGACACGGTGAGCGCCGCGGAGATCAAGTTCGGCGACAACGACACGCTTTCCGCCCTGGTCGCCAGTCTCACGCAGGCCGATCACCTCATCATCCTTTCCACCGCCCCGGGACTGATCGATATGAAGGGCACCGGTCGGATCGTGCCCGTCGTCGAACGCATCACGCCCGAGATCGAGGCCATGGCCGGCGGCACGACGAGCGAGACCGCCGTCGGTGGCATGGTCTCGAAGATTTCAGCTGCGCGGCTCGCCACGAAATCAGGCTGCGGCGTCTTCATCGCCAGCGGCGCCGAGCCGCGCATCATCGGTCGGCTGCTGGCAGGGGAAGGCCCCGGGACCTTTTTCGTTCCAAGCGGACTCCCGCTTGAGGCCCGCAAGCGCTGGCTGGCCTACTTCCAACGCCCGGCCGGGACCATCCGGGTGAACGCCCGCGCTGTGCCCGCACTGCGCGAAAAAGGCGGCAGCCTCCTCGCGGTCGGCGTGACGGGCGCCAGCGGGGCTTTCGCCGCAGGGGACATCGTGAATATCTCGGGGCCCGACGGCGCCGTCTTCGCCCGTGGCAAGGCCGCCTTCTCCAGCGAGGAAATACCCGCCCTTTCCGGCCTGCAGAGCCACGCGGTCGCCGCGCTCCACCCCGGCCGCCGCCGCCTCGAGGTCGTGCACCGCAACGACCTCGTTCTGCTCTGACAAATTGCGCGCGGAAACTACGTCTCAGGGAAAATAGCTATTGACGGAACCTGCTGCGGCCCTACTCCTTGCCGCTCTCTCGCGGGCGTAGCTCAGTTGGTAGAGCACCACCTTGCCAAGGTGGACGTCGAGAGTTCGAGTCTCTTCGCCCGCTCCATTTCAAAGCAAAGTCCCGCCACCCGAAAGGGTTGCGGGATTTTTCGTTTCCGCCGGAAGGACCCTACTCCTAACAAAACTCGGCCTTTTTCCTAACAAAACGCCTAGTGACGCCAAGCCACGACGAGAGCACCAGCACCTCGCAAGGGCACCCCCAGCCCCATCACTCATCGGTCGGAAACCGGTTTCACCAAGTCGGTCTCGAAAGTCGCGATGTTCGCGTTCACCACCTCCCGAATCTCATCGAGGATCAGAATGCCTTCTTGGTTAATTTCCGCGGCGGATTTTCCCGCCACCCTTGGCCCTAGCTCCACCTCGAGTTTGAGGCGCAAAAGCAGGTCCAGCTTCTGCGCAAGGATTTCGAGCATCTCATCGACGACCCTGCGGTCCAAGGACTGACCCGCCTCGCGCGCGTTCCTTGATCGCTCTCGCTTAATTTGCTCCCGCAGTAGCTCCGCCTTCAGCGCCGCTAACTCCGGAGAGGCACGAACGCGTCCCAATCCGCGCTGCGCCTTGAAAGCCTGGGGGGCACATCTCGATGAGCCGCCCGATCGCCTGCATGGCTCCTCGGGCGTGCAGCGTGGCCAGCACCAGATGGCCGGTTTCGGCCGCCGAGAGCGCCAACTGGGCCGTCTGGGCATCACTCAACTC
>CAXRGI010000159.1:0-2226 GCA_964229935.1 Opitutales bacterium | reverse complement strand
CCTCCGGCACGTGCAGCGACCACACTTCGGCCGAGAGAGGGCGCGCGTGACCGCCGGCCACCCAGAGGCGATCTTCAAAGACATACGCCGAGTGCTCGTGCCGGCCCTTCCAGGTGACGCCGGCCGTCAGCCGCTCCCATTCGCGACCGTCCGCGGAGGTCCAGACGTCGGCGTAGTCGATCGACGGATCCTTCGACCAGCCGCCGAGCACCCAGAGGCGATCCCGGTAGGCGACCGCGGAGAACCAGAGGCGCGGCACCCAGGCCGCTGCTTCCGTTTCGCGGCGCCAGCTCACCCCGTCGGCGGAGGACCAGACGTCGTTGCGCGCGTGATAGGCGGGAACGTAGTTGCCGCCGCCTAGCACGTAGATGCGATCGCCGAGCATCACCGCCTGATGGTAGGCGCGCGGACTCCAGCCCGCGTGTGCGGTCTCGAGTCGCCACGCGCGTCCGTCGGCCGAGGACCACACGTCGCTACGAAGATCCGCGTCGGTTCCGAAGTAGTAATTCCCCGTGCCGCCGAGGATCCACATGCGGCCCTTGAAGACCACCGCGCCGGCGGCGAGACGCGGCGACCACGCCGCCGCGGCGGTCTCCTGTCTCCACGTGCGTCCATCGGATGAAGACCAGACGGAGTTGCCCGCGGAGTGCCCGGGCAGGCGGCCGTTGTACCAGCCACCCATCAGCCACATCCGGCCTGCGAACGAGAGCGTCATCGGCAGGTCGCTGTGGATCCAGGGTGCGTCGCGTGTTTCCAACCGCCAGTCGCGCCCGTCAGCCGACGACCACACGTCGCGTGGCGGCGCCTCGTGCGAGGTGAACCAGCCGCCGAGCAACCACATCCGCCCATCGTGGACCAGTTCGCCGGAGGAATCGCGGGCGCGCCAGGCGGCGGAGGGTGTCTCCAGTTTCCAGTCGGGTCCGGCTCGTTCGGCCGCTGCGGCCGGCAACGCCACGAGAATCGTGAGCAAGGGTATGATCCGGCGGGCGAGGGGAAGGGTGCCGCGCATAAGGAGAAGCGATGGCCCGCGCCTGCGGGCGTCAATGCGGGCGTCGCCGGGCGCGGCTTTTTCGCTGGCGACAGGGATGCGCCGGCGGTTGCCTCGCGCTCCGTTCCCATGAAATCACCGTTCCTGTCCGCTCTAGTCTTCGCGTCTCTTTCCACCGCGTTTGCCGCCGAGAAAACTCTGCCCCTCGCCAACGCCGGCTTCGAGGAAGGCCTCGCCGGCTGGAACGCCGCGGGCGACAACGCCATGAGCGCGGCCGTGCCGGAGGCCGCGCGTTCGGGTAAGCTGGGGCTGCGGGTGACCGACGCCAGCGATACGCTCGGGTCGAGCGTTGCGTCGAAGCGTTTCCCCGCCGTCCCGGGCCGCTCCTATGAGGTGCGGTTCCAGGCGCGGGCGGTCAAAGGCGAGGGTATCGCGGTGTACCTGCGGTTCTTCGACGCCAAGGGAGCTTTCCTCACGCGGCCGGAACTGAAGAACCAGATCAACGTCCCCGTGCGCCGTGGTGACACCGAGTGGAAAGCCTTCTCCAAGGAAGGCGTCGCGCCCGCGGGCTCCGTGCACGTCGAGGTCTGGATCCACTCCTTCACGAAGAACGTCGTCACCGCCGACTTCGACGATCTCGTGCTCGTCGAGAAGGGCTCCTGAGCCGACCACCGCCATTTTTCCATGAAATCCCTGCGTATCCCCGTCTTCGTCACCGCCCTCCTGCTCGTCGTCGCCCCGCTCCTCTCCGCGCCGGCTTCGCACCCCGACACCTCGGGTTGGAAATCCCTGTTCGCGGCTGATCTCGCTGACGCCGACCTGAAGGATGGCAGTTGGGTTTGGGAGAACGGTACCTTGGTGGCGCGCACCCGCGACACGATTTGGACCAAAAAACCTTACGCCAACTTCGTGCTCGATCTGGAATTCAAGGTCGCGAAGGAGTCCAACAGCGGGGTGTTCCTGCGTTCGGGCAACACCAAGCAGGTTCTTTCGGCGCTGGAGATCCAGGTGCACGACAGCGCGGACGGCGCCCTCTACGGTGAGGTCGGATCGATCTACACCGCGAAGTCCCCGGCGAAGAAGATGGCGTAGCCTGTCGGCGAATGGCACCGGTACACCATCACCTGTGACGGCAGCCGCGTTTCCCTGGTCTTCAACGGCGAGGAGGTCTACAACGTTGACCTCAATGATTGGAAGGAGCCGAAGAAGAATCCCGACGGCACCGCCAACAAGTTCCC
>CAXRGI010000158.1:0-9614 GCA_964229935.1 Opitutales bacterium | reverse complement strand
AAAGACGAGGCCCTTGATGAAGTACGAGTGGATGAAGCCGGGCTTGGCGGGATCCTGCAGCACGCCGCCCTGAGGGAGCAGACCGGCGGCGACGAGCGCGCCCAGCGCGAGGAGGACGGCCGCGGCCCACGCGAGTCCGCGCCGCTCCGTGGCCGAGAGAGGTTGCAGGTCCTGCGCCGGTGCCTCGCCCTCGTACCGACCAAGCCTCGGCTCCACGAGGCGCTCGGTCACGAAAGCCCCCAGCGCCGTCACCAGGAGGACGGAGGCGCCGAGGAAGTAGTAATTGGCCATGGCGTTGACCGTGTACTTCGGGTCGACGATGCGCGCGGCCTCCTGCGTGAGGCCGGCGAGCACCACGTCGCTGGTCGAGATGAGCAGGTTGGCGGCGAATCCACCCGAAACGCCGGAAAAGGCGGCGGCAAGGCCGGCGAGCGGATGACGCCCCAGCGCGTGGAACAGCGCCATGCTCAGCGGCAGCAGGAGCACGTAGCCGATGTCTCCCGCCGTGTGGGACATCGCGCCGCAGCCGACCACGACCCAGGTGAGCCAGCGCCGCGGCGTGCGGTTGACCACGAGGCGCACGCAAGCGCCCAGCAGGCCGGAGTGCTCCGCGGCCGCGAGTCCAAGCAGGCAAACGAGCACCGGGCCCAGCGGCGCGAAGTTGATGAAGTTGGGCAGCAGCCCGGTGATGAGACGGCGCAGCCCGTCGACCGAAAGCAGGTCCACCGCGCCGACTGCCTTGCGGGTCACCGGGTGCTCGACGCTGACGCCCGCCGAGCTCAGAACCCACGAAAGCAGCACGACGAGCACCGCCAGCAGCAGGAACAGCGTGGCGGGATGCGGGAGCAAATTTCCCCAGCGCTCCACCCGCGCGAGCTGCCGCTCAAAAAAAGTCCGGGGGGCGGCGGACGACGCGGCTTTATCCATGGGGGAGTTGCTCAAGGTCCGTTCGCCGCGATCACCTCGGCCGCGGCCCGGGCGAAGCCGGCCAGGTCGGTCTGCAAGCGCGCAAAGCCGGGGCCGGGTTCGCAGTCCGCCTCGTTCATGTAGAGCGCGCGGTTA
Source organism: Opitutales bacterium (assembly GCA_964229935.1). Lineage (GTDB taxonomy): Bacteria > Verrucomicrobiota > Verrucomicrobiia > Opitutales > Opitutaceae > ER46. The sequence goes on along the minus strand of CAXRGI010000158.1, from coordinate 8,552 downwards.
ATCTCGATCTGTACGCTGGAACGACCGCGAGAGGGATCGCCGTGGGCCCGCACGATGTCAGCGCCTCGGTAGGGGTCGTTCACCTGAACCCGGTAGCCGCAACCCTCGAAGTAAGCCGTGACCCAGCGGGTCACCGCCGGGGCGGCGGAGGTGCCGTCGCGGTCGCCGATCACGATGTCGGGACGGTGGCGGCCGGAGTCGATGTTCATCGCGTTGCCACGCGACTTCATCGAGTGGCAGTTGAAATGCCAGACTCGTCCGTGGAGTCCCGCCGCCACGTCGATCTCGCGACGCAAGGTCTCGCGATACGGGAGGTGATAGAAATCGATGCGGTGGCGCACTTCGGCCACTGACAAACGACGGTGGTACATCGGCACGCCGGGCAGGGCGTACCGCCGGATGAGCCCCATCCCGCGACGCGCGTGGTCGCTCAGGGCCACCGGGCCGGGCCATGGTTCCGCGAGGAGTTCCGGGTCGATGTCGTCGGCCGCGCGGTTGGCGTCGAGATACGCGCGGGGAAAAGTCGCGGCGATGAGCACCGCGCCGGCGGCCGTGACTCCGCGGAAAAGCTCGTCGACGTGCGCGTCCCAGGTCGTCGCGATCTGCTCCCGCGAAGCGGCCGGGGCGAAATCCGGAGGGTAATCGATCCCGCTGTGAGGCGAATCGAAGACGAGCGGCGCGGCCGCGTCCGCGGGGCGGTGGATGAGCAGCGGGGCGGCGGCCATCGGCGGGCGGGCGCCTAGTCGCGGTAGTTGAGAGGCGGGGCGCGGTCTCCGATCACCGCCTCGTAACGGAAGTCAGCGCCGCGGCGCTTCTCGAGTTCAGCCCGCGCGGCCCGAATCGGTGCGCCATCGGAGAACAGATCGATCATGGTGCCGGCGAGGACCTTCGCGGCCACGTTCATGCCCTTCAGGCCCATCGAGGTCCCACCGCAGGCGACCGCCTGCCAGCTATGGCCTGGGGTGCCGGGTGCCCAAGTCGCGGTGCGCACGCCGACGGTCGGCACGGTCCAGCTCACATCGCCGACGTCGGTGGAGCCCGCGCCGTCGCGGGGCGGGTTCGGATTGAAGGGAGGGATCAACGCGGCCACTTCCGGCGCCGGGGCCTTGCCGAGCAGCGTGCGGCCGATCTTCGCCGCGAACTCGCGCTCGGCGTCATCGTAAACGACCCCGCCGACCGCTTCGAGATTCGCGTGCATCACCCGCGCGAGGACCTCGTTGGGCAGCAGATCGTAGACCCCGCCGGTGATCTCCCATTCCACCGTGGTGCCGGTGCCCAGGGCGGCGCCGGTCGCGGCCTTTTCCACGCGCTCCCAGACGTCGCGCACCACTTGGCGGCTGGGATGACGCACGTAGTAGTAAACTTCGGCGTAGGCGGGCACAACGTTGGGGGCCTCACCGCCCCGGGTGATCACATAATGGATGCGCGAGGTCTCGGGAATGTGCTCCCGCAGGAGATTGACCATGTGGTTCATGGCCTCGACGCCATCGAGGGCCGAGCGGCCGCGGTCGGGTGCGCTGGAGGCGTGTGAGGAAACTCCCTTGAAGCGGAACTTACCGGAGCGGTTCGCGAGGGACGGCGTCATGATGATCGTGTTGCGGTCGGCCGGATGCCAGTGCAGCGCTACGTCGACATCCCGGAAAAGTCCGGCGCGGACCAGGTACACCTTGCCGGAGCCGCCCTCCTCCGCGGGTGTGCCGTAGAGACGGACGGTGCCGGAACGACCGCTGGCCCGGAGCCACTCCTTGATCGCGACGGCGGCCTGCACGGAGCCGGCGCCGAAAAGATGATGCCCACAGGCGTGGCCGGCCGACGCGCCGGGGCGTGGTTTCTTTTCCGTAACCGCCTCCTGCGAGGCACCGGGCAAGGCGTCGAATTCCGCGAGCACGCCGATCACGGGCGCGCCGGAGCCGGCGCTGGCGATGAAGGCGGTGGGGATGCCCGCGACTCCGGCTTCGACGGCGAATCCCTCCTGCCGCAGGCGCTCCTGCAGGAGCGCCGAACTGCGGTGCTCGCGGTAGCCGACCTCGGCGAAATCCCAGATTTTAAGTGCGATGTCATCGTACACCGCGCGACCGGCATCGATCCGGGCGAAAACTTCGGTCTTGGTCTTCTGTGCGGGCAGCGCGCCGGGAAGCGCCAGGAGGAGAATCGATGCGAGTAAAGTTCTCATGGAACGACGGAACACGGGAGAGCGTGGGAGGAAACGCGGTTGAAGGGCCGGCGAAGTCGGGAATCCATCGGCGCCCGAGGGGAAAGGCAAACCCGATGCCGTCTGACGGCGCTGCAGATACGGTTTGCCGCTCCCGGAGCGCGGCCCAAGCTCCGCGCTTCATGAGCTCCCCCGCCCCCGTTAGCCCGGTGCCAATCGAGACCGAGGCCGTGGTGCCCGTCCACCCGCAGTTGTTCGGCCATCCGCGTCCGCTCTACACGTTGTTCTTCGCCGAGCTGTGGGAACGTTTCTCGTACTACGGGATGCGCGCGCTGCTGACGTTCTACATGGTGGCGCCGGTCGCCAAGGGCGGCATGGGCCTGCCCGACAACAAGGCGGCCCTGATCTACGGCACCTACACGATGTCGGTCTACATGCTGTCCATCCCCGGCGGGATGATGGCGGACAACATCCTCGGCTCGCGGCTGGCAGTGCTGATCGGCGGGATCATCATCGCGGCGGGGCACTTCTCGATGGCGGTCCCGGGGGACTTCACGTTCTATCTCGGCCTGCTGCTGATCGTGCTCGGGACCGGGCTGCTGAAGCCCAACATCAGCGCGATGGTCGGGCAGCTCTACCGGCCGGGTGACCCGCGGCGCGACGCGGGCTTCTCGATCTTCTACATGGGCATCAACCTCGGGGCGTTCATCGCGCCGCTGGCGACGGGGTTCCTCGCGCAACACAGCAAGTTCAAGGAGTTGCTGACCGGCTGGGGCTTCAACCCGGTGCACTCGTGGCACTGGGGCTTCGCGGCGGCGGGGGTCGGAATGGTGCTCGGTCTGGTCGTGTTTCTCGTCTTTGGCCGCGGCCTGAAGGAAGTCGGGCCGCCTCCGCCGGCCACTCCCGGAGCGTGGCGCAAACCGCTGCTCACACTCGTCGGCACCCTCGCGCTCTGGGGCATCGTGAAACTTTCGGACACTCCCGGATTCACATGGATCCGCTACCTTTTCATCCTCGTGCCGGTGGCGCTGATGGTGTGGTTCGGTTTATCGCGGCAGGAGGAGGTGCGGCGGCTGGGTGCGATTTTCTTCTTTTTCATCGGGGCGTTCGTTTTCTGGGCCTTGTTCGAGCAGGCGGGAACGTCGCTGAGTCTGTTCGCCGACCGTTACACGGCCACGCACGTGGGCGGCGTGGAGGTGCCATCTTCTTGGTACCAGGCGGCCAACCCGATTTTCGTGATTCTGCTCGCGCCGGTGTTCGCGCTCGCCTGGACGAGACTGGGCGCGAAGCAGCCGTCGAGCCCGATGAAGTTCACGCTCGGGCTGTTTTTCCTCGCGCTGGGTTTCAGTCTCATGATTCCGGCGGCACGACTGGCGGCGGAAGGGCGCGTGAGCCCGCTGTGGCTGCTGGGTCTCTACCTGCTGCAGACGATGGGCGAGATGTGCCTGAGCCCGGTGGGATTGAGCACCTTCACGAAACTGGCGCCTCGGCATCTGGTGGGTGCGATGCTCGGCATCTGGTTCCTGGGCGCGGCGTTCGGCAACAAGTTCGCCGGCGTGCTGGCGGCGAGTTTCGGCGAGGGCGAGGCGGGGCAGCTGGACCGCTTCTTCGGGCAGCAGGCGCTGGCGGTGTTTGTGGTGGCGGGTGTTTTTCTCGCGCTGGTGCCGTGGGTGCGGCGGCGGATGGGCGGGGTGCTTTAAGCCAAAAATCGCGCCATGCCTGTCCGCGCCTGGTTCCCGACCTACATCTACTGCGAGAAGTTGCAGCGCTCGGGGCTCGAGCGTCGCAACCGCGATCTGGCCGAGGAGTGCCGTCAGCTCCGGGATTACGACCGGGCGGGCCGGAAATGGTCGGCGAAAAACTACCCCGGAGGATACACGAGCTACGCCTCGCTTAACCAGCTGCACCGGTTTTCGAGCACCTTCGCTGATCTCGGGCGGAAGCTGGAGCGCCACGTGCGCACGTTTGCCGGGAACCTGGAGATGGACCTGCGCGGACGGCAGGTGGAGCTCACTGATCTGTGGGTGAACATCATGCCGCCGACGGCCGCGCACTCGCTGCACCTGCACCCCTTGTCGTTCATCAGTGGTACGTATTATGTGGCCACGCCGGAAGGCTGCCCGGGACTGAAATTCGAGGACCCGCGGCTGGACCGCTTCATGGCGGCGCCGCCGCGGCGCGAGAATGCACGGGCGGAAAACCGAGCGCACGTCACTTACCCCGCCGAGGCCGGCAATGTGATCCTGTTCGAGAGCTGGCTGCGCCACGAGGTGCCGTCCAACCGCGTCGACGCGGAACGGATCAGCATCAGCTTCAACTTTAACTGGCACTAAGGTTTCCCGCCTAGGGCCGGATTTTTTCCAACGCTGCCATTTTGGATACAGGCGGTAAAACGACCTGCGGGAAAGGCGATGAGGCCATGGGGACGGACCATCGTTTCAACGGGGGCGGAGCGGCTCTAGCCAGCAGCTTGTCGGTGAGCGGCTGAACGGAAGCATCATGCAGATGGGAAATGGTCCGGGCCTGGAAAGACTCTTTGTCGGCATCCAGCTGCCGGATGCGGCGCGCGCCAGCCTGCGCCCGCTCACGGAGGATCTTCCCGGGGTGAACTGGAACCTGGGCTCGGAGCTGCACCTGACCCTGCGCTTCCTGGGAGAAATCGATTCTCCCCGGAGGGAGATCGTCACCGAGCGCCTGGCGGCGATCCGCGTCTCGTCCTTTCTCCTGCCTCTCGCGGGGGTGGGTGCGTTTCCACCCAACGGGCCACCCCGCGTCGTTTGGGCGGGAACCGGAACCGGCCATCCGCGGCTGTTCCAGCTCAGGCAGCGACTCGACGACGCCCTGCTTGCCGCCGGGGTGCGTCTGGACGTGCGCACGTTCCATCCGCACGTCACTCTGGCTCGCTGCCACCCCGGAGCGGAGTCCGCCGTGACCGCCTGGTTGCGAAAATGGCGTGGTTTCGAAGGGCCGAACTTCCGCGTGGATTACTTCGGGCTTTTCTCGAGCGAGCTGCACCCTTCCGGGGCGTTGCACACCCTGAGGGCGCGATTCCCGCTGGCGAATTGAGGTTTTCCCGCCAGCGTTCCGCCATGCTCGTCATCCGCCGCATGGTAGATCGCCGGCGCGCCTACACCGCGCTGCTTCTGCCCGGCGAACCTCCCCGGATTTTCCCGACGACGGATCAGGAACATGCGCGCATCCTGCAGATCTACAAACAGGACCGGGCGCACGAGGGCATCTGCAACGATTTCTCCGACTTCGGCCTCGACCCCGTCCCGTCGAAGGCGCCCAAGGTGGCAAGGTAGCGGAAAGCGATGGCCGACGCTCGTCCGCACGCACTTGTCACCGGCGCTTCGCGCGGCATCGGAGCAGCCATCGCGCGGGCTCTCGCCGCGCGCGGCTGCCGGGTGGCGGTTCATGGTGGCAGTCGACGTGATCTGGCGGAACAAGTCCGCGAGGAATTGCCCGGGGACGGACATATCGTAGTCTCCGCCGACCTCGCGACGGAGGACGGCGCGGACAAGGCGTGGAATGAGACGCTCCACTCCTTCGGCCGGGTCGATATCCTCGTTAACAATGCCGGGGTGTTTACCGAGCATCCGCCGCTTGCGGTGGACCGGACCGCCTGGCGTGAAGCGTGGAAGGCGACTCTGGCGGTCAATTTATTCGCTCCGGCCTACCTGAGTCACCTTGCGGCGCGCTCTATGGCGGCCGCGGGCGGGGGTCGCATTGTGAACATTTCCTCGCGCGGGGCGTTCCGCGGCGAGCCGGATGCGCCGGCCTACGGAGCCAGCAAGGCGGGGCTCAACGCGCTCAGCCAATCGCTCGCGAAGGCGCTCGCGCCCCACAAGGTGGCGGTACTTTGCATCGCGCCCGGCTGGGTGGAAACGGACATGGCCGCCGAACACATCAGTGGCGATAAAGGGCGGGAACTTCTGGCCCAGCACCCGCTGGGCCGGGTGGCCACAACGGAGGAAGTCGCCCGGGCAACCGTCTTCTGCGCATTGGACGCCCCCGAGGCCATGACGGGCGCCGTGTTGGACTTGAACGGCGCCAGCTACCTGCGCACCTGAACGGTCGCCAGGCGGCGGAGGCAAGGCTTGGCCTCGCGAAGCCGCAAGGGTTCGGCTATCTCCCCGGGCCGACGAGGAAGTGCTCGGGAGCATGGTCCGGCGCTTCACCGCGCACCACCGGGCGATGCCTTTTCCTCCGTGTCTTCGGGTCTCCTCCTGGCTGCCCGCTCCGGCCAGAGGCTTTTTCAATCCCGATTGCATTTCCGCGGAGAAAAAAGAAAGCCGGACCCGCGAGGGTCCGGCTTTCGTTCGCGGGTTGTCGGCTGCTTCAGGCGCCCATCGCGTCGATCTCCCAGCCCCGACGGTAGGTCGGGTAAAGCAGTTTGTTCACGTCCTCGCGGTCGGTCGTCATCTTGACCGGGTCGAAGGTGAACTTGCCGCCGGCGAGGATCGCCATGGTGCCGAGGCAGACCGCCTCGGTGAACGGCACCGAGTACTCGAAGTTGGAGCCGGCGTGCGAGGGATCGTTCTTCCGGATGGCGGCAACCCACTCCTTGTGCGGGTTGTTCTCCGGCACGCGGGGCACGGTCTTCGGCGGCATCTTACCGCCCTCGACGATTTCCTTGTGCTTCGACTCGGGGATGAAGCGCGGGCTGTTGCAGTAGTCGTTGCCGTCGTAAACGGTGCCCTTGCTGCCGATGATCAGCTGGCCGCCCTTGGCGAGCTGGCGGTTGTCCTGCTTGAGGCCGGCGGGAGTCTCGGGTTTATCGCCGCCCTCGTACCAGGTGAGCTTCACCGGCGGCAGTTTGCCGCGGGCGGGGAAATTGAACTCCACGACCGCCGACTTCGGGAACGCCACCGCGCTCTTCTGTTCGATCTTCTTCAGTTCAACGGTGACCGAGGAGGCCTGCGCGAGCTCGAGATTCCAGTAGGCGGCGTCCATGATGTGGCACGCCATGTCACCCAGCGCGCCGCAGCCGTAGTCGATGATCCCGCGCCACTTGAACGGGTGGATGTCGCTGCTGTACGGGCGGTCCGGCGCACGGCCGAGGAACAGGTTCTGGTCGAAGCCCGGGGGCGGATTATCGGCCTTGGGCCAGGCCTGCATGCCCTGCGGCCAGACCGGGCGGTTCGTCCAGATCTGCGCCTCGCGCACTTCACCGAGCAGGCCGGCCTGGAACCACTCGCGCACCAGACGGATGCCTTCGCCCGCGTGGCCCTGGTTACCCATCTGGGAGCAGACCCCGTTGAGCCGCGCCAGGCGGAGAAGCTCGCGCGCCTCGCCGACGGTCTGGGTTAGGGGCTTCTGGATGTAAACGTGCTTGCCCAGCATCACCGCCATATAGGCGGGGAGGAAGTGCATGTGGTCCGGCGTGGCCACGCCCACCGCGTCGATCTGGTCGTCCATCTCGAGGAGCATCTTCCGGAAGTCGGTGTAGAATTTCGCCTTCGGGAACGCGTCGCGGAGCTTCTTCACGTTGGGCCGCGTGGCATCGATGTCACACAACGCCACGACGTCCTCCTCCTTCTGGGACATCGCGTCGCTGAAGCCTTTCCCGCCGCAGCCGATCTGCGCGAAGCGGATTTTAGTGCCGGCCGCGATCGGGCGCGGCTTGCGGGGCTGCTTGGCCAGCGTGGTGCAGCCGGAGAAACCGAGCGCGGCCGCGGCCAGCGCCGAGAAGCTGATGAAGTCGCGGCGGTTCAGGTACGAGGTGTCGATGGGGATCATAAGGGTGGTTGAAGGATGGGTGGGGCAGACGCCGGGAACCGGCGCGGGGATACGAGGTTTTTCGCGCCGCCCGCCGGGCGCAAGCCCGCACGTGTCGGCCGGCGCGGCTCCGCCACGCCGGGCAGGATGTGGGAAGGTGACTGGCAGTGAGGGCAAAGGGTGGGGGGCGCGGTCAGGTCAGGGATGGAACCAAGGTTTGGTATAGCCGGAGCTTCTGTCTCGGATCCCGTCGTCGGCCCGATGGCCGAAGGCGTTCCCGAACAACTCCGCGGGGGCAGCCACGGATGGTCACGAATCGACACGGATAAATGCGGTTCGTTTGTAGCCGGGGTCCGGCGACCCCGGACCATGCCGGCAACCGTTTGGTCGAAGGCCGTCATGAAGGCGGCGGATATTTCATCCGCAGATGTCGCAGACCACGCAGATAAATACGGAGAGGGCGCGACCGGGGGGAAGAGTTGCGAGGGAACCCGATTCCGAGGGATGGCACCGCAGATCACCCGGATGAAGCCGACGTGGCCGTCCGCATCCGTCGCTTCACGATCTTCCTCCCTTTTCTGTTCAAAGGTCGCGAACGCCATTCCTGAAACACCTCAATGCGGACAGGTTCATGTAACACCCGACGCGCCTAGGCCGCATGACGGTTTGGTTTCCGCGG
>CAXRGI010000157.1:0-13302 GCA_964229935.1 Opitutales bacterium | reverse complement strand
GGAGAAATTCACGGTGATCGAGGCGGGGCCGGCGGCGACGCCGGTGAAGGTGAAGGCACCGTCGCTTTCCGTGAAGACGACACGGTCGGTGCCGACGAGCCGCACCTCGGCGTTGCCGACGTACTCGCGGGACGCGGGGTTAAAGACCCGTCCCTGGACGGTGCCGGACGTAGATTGCGCGTCTCCATCGGCGGCGGTGAGGACGACGAAAAACAACGTCGACAGAATACGAAGCGAACCGAAGAAACGGGTAGCGGGAGTCACGAGGGGTAGGGGGATGCGGAGCTTGGTGACGTCGGGAAGCGAGGTTGGCAACCCGCCGCCTTCTCCGAGCCGATGGTGGGAAGCCTCCTTGTGGCCTGTTAACCCGCCGGCAGCGGATGGCATTCGGCTTTTGCCAAGCCTGCCAGTCTTAGGCTTGGCGGAAGCTGGCGGAGAGGGGGGGATTCGAACCCCCGGTAGGTTTTTACGCCTACAACGCTTTAGCAAAGCGCCGCTTTCGGCCACTCAGCCACCTCTCCGGACAGTGCGGCGGAGCCAAACGCCGGCACCTCAAAGTGCAAGGCGGATTTCCGCCTCAATTCTGCTCCTCGTCGTCCTCGTCATCCTCGTCGGGCCGCTCCAGTTCGTCGCGGCACTCGGTGATGACCCGCAGCCAGATCTCGCGAAGGTCGAACAGCCGCGCCCGCGCTTCCTCGCCCCAGGCGACCGCGGACCGATGGCGGCAGGTGTCTTCGTCGGAAAGGGTCGCCAGCGAGTCGTTGAGCGCGCCCAGCGCCCGCTTGAACAGGCTCACCGCCATGGCGTAGTCGCCGAAATCGAGGGCGTGCACCGCCTCGGTCGCTTGGCCGGCGCCGCGATGGAAGGTTTGCAGGAGCCGCAGCGCGGCGGCTGGCGCCACGCGCGCGGGATCGGCTGCGAGAGTCATCCACGCGTGCTCAAGGCTTCCATAGATCGCCTTGGTCGAAATGTAGACCGGGTTTTTGTGTAAGGTGTAGACATCGTCCTCGGCGGCGGCCGATGCGGACTCCTCGGCGGCGGCGCGGTTCTCATCCTCCGTCCAACCTTCGCCTCCCCATCCCATTTTCTCCGCGACCACGTCGATGCGATCCGGCTGCCCCCGGGCCGCCTCGTAGTGCCGCAGATAACGGCCGATCGCCTCGTCTTGACCGCGCAGATAGCGCTCCCAGTCGAATTCCGTCCACGCCAGTTCGCCCTGCTCGTCCCACTGGCCTTCGGAACCACCGTCCGGTTCAAAGTCGCTCATCGATTGACGGCAACTGAGGGCCGCGTGCATCCGAATGCAATTAAAAATCCGGTCCGATTGGCGGTTGAACGTGCCGCGGGCGCGCGTAGGGTGCCGCGCCATGGCAGAGGTTCATCACGCCACCGTCACCTTCAGCGGCCACGTGCAGGGGGTTGGCTTCCGCTTCACCACGCGGCAGGTCGCGCAGGAGTACGAGGTGGCGGGCTACGTGCAGAATCTGGCCGACGGACGGGTGCGGCTCGAGGCGGAGGGAACCGAGGCGGAGGTGGACGCCTTCGTGGGCGCGGTCGAGGAGCGCATGCACGGTCACATCCGCAAGGTTGAGCGTGCGACGGCCCGGCGGGCACCTGTCTTCCGGGGCTTTGAAATCCGCTGAGGATGGGAGCACCGGGGCCAGATGGAGCGGCGGGAGGGCCTCCCGCGATCGAGATTCGGGGACTGGTGAAGGATTTCGCCGTCGGTCTGCGCGGACTACGGCTCCGCGCGGTGGATCATGTGTCGCTCGCGGTGCGACCGGGTGAGGTCTTCGGCCTCCTGGGGCCCAACGGATCCGGCAAAAGCACCACCATCAAACTGCTGCTGGGGCTGCTGGAGCCCACCGCGGGCGAATGCACGATTTTCGGTGTTCCGAGCGGTAAAGTGGAGGCACGGCGCGATGTCGGCTATCTCCCGGAGGCGCCCAACTTCTACCGGTTTCTCACCGGCCGCGAGCTGGTCATGTTTTACGGCAGGATGTGCGGCCTCGTTGGCGCGGCGTTGCGGGAGCGAGTCGACGAGATGATTGCGCTCGTGGGTCTTGCCGGCGCGGCCGACCGTCGCGTCGGAACCTATTCCAAGGGTATGCTGCAGCGCATCGGGCTGGCGCAGGCGTTGGTGCACGATCCGCGGCTGCTGATCCTCGACGAGCCGACCGCCGGGGTCGATCCGGTCGGTTCGGCCGAGATGGCGGAACTGATCCTCGCGCTGAAGGCTCGCGGCAAGACGGTGCTCATCACCTCGCATCTGCTCGGCCAGATCGAGGAGCTCTGCGATCGCGTGGCGATCCTCGACCGCGGAAGGCTGGTGGCCGAAGGGCGCGTGGCGGACCTCGCCGGGGCGCAGGGGCGGCTTTCTTTTGAAACCGACGCGCTGCCGCCCGAGGAAATAGCAGCGCTCCGCGCTTGGCTGGAGTCGCGCGGGCGCAAGCTGGAGGCGGTGGTTCCGGCGCGACGACGGCTGGAGGAGGTCTTCCGCGCGCACGTCGGGCGCGCGCCGCGGGATACGGGGGGTGGCCGTTGAACGCGGTGCGTTTCTCCCCCATTCGCACGTGGTTGATCGCGGGCAACACGCTGCGCGAAGCGGCGCGCCAGCGTTTTTTCCAGTTTCTGCTGCTGCTCGCCTTCGCGCTCACGCTCGGCGCGCGCTGGTTGCGCGATTTCAACTTCGGCGCGCCGGAGTTGAAGTTTCTCGCGGATTGCGGTTTCGGAGCGATGGCTTTCCTCGGCGCGGCCCTCACCATCGCCGCGACGGCGCAGCTTTTCTTCAGCGAGGTGGAGAACCGCACCGCTCTCACCCTGCTGGCCAAACCCGTGTGGCGGGCCGAGTTCGTGCTCGGCAAGCTCCTCGGCGTCGCGGCGCTGTCGGCGGTCTTCTGCGCGCTGCTGACCGGCCTGCTCTCGCTGACCTTGGCGTGGCGCGAAGCGGAGCTCGCCCGGATGCTGCCCGACGCGGCGGCCCCGGGGGTCGGGGTGAGTCACGCGATGGTGGCGCTCGGCGGACTGATGCAGTGGTTGCGGCTGCTGGTCCTCGCGGCCTTCACGCTGCTGGTGGCGACGTTCGCGCAGTCGCAGCTGTTCTCGGTCGTCACTGGATTTCTCATCCTCGTGGTCTGCCACCTGCAGCATCTGGCGCAGGACGCCTACGCGCGGGCCGGTTCGGCGGCGGGTCTGATCGCCAGTGGGTTCATCTCCTCGGTTTTTCCTGATTTTCAGGTCTTCCAAATCGCCGACTCGCTCTCCGCCGCTGATCTGCCGGTGGCGGGGGACGTCGTGCGCGTCACGCTCTACGCCTTCGGCTACGCGGCGGCCGCGGTCGGGTTGGCCGTGGTGAGCTTCCGCCGGCGAGAGATTTAGCAAAGGCCGGTCGGGTAACTACGGATGAACACGGATAAACACGGATGGGCTCCGGTCACGGGTGGTTCCGTGTCGCGTCAGCTTGATGCCGGCCGGTGCCATCCGGTCCCGCGGTCGGTCTCCTCGGCCCGCATGCTCCCGTGATTTCCCGCCTGATGAAACGGTTGAGCCGGCTCGCGGCGACGCGGTGGATCCTCATCGCGATGATGGTCTCGGGGCTGGCCGCGACGGGGGCGACCTTGAGTTTTCTCATCGCCCCGGTGCGCGAGGGCATGCGGGCACGGCAGCCCGCGTTGCGACTCGACGCGGCGGGTGTGGGGCAGGGGGCAACTCTCGCGATCCTCGGGGGATTCCGCGCCCTGGTCGCGGATTTCGCGTGGATCCGGATGTACACGATATGGGAGCGGCGCGATCTGCCTGGGACGGAGACGCTCCTGCGGCTGGTGACGACCATTGATCCGCGGCCCGTCTACTTCTGGCTGAATGCCGCCCGCATCACGGCCTACGATTTCCCTTTCTGGCGCGTGCTGGCGGCAGGTGGCTTCGAGAAGACGCCGGAGGAGGTGCAGCAGCGGCTCTCGCGCGAGCAGGCCCGCTCCGCGCTCCGGGGTCTGGAGACCGCCATGCGTTTCCACCCCGCCAGCGTCGAACTCTGGGTGGAGCGGGCCAACATCGAGTTGAACCGGCTCCGAGATCTGGAAGCGGCGGCGGAGAGCTATCGCCGGGCATGGGAGTTGCCGGGAGCACCTTACTACGTCGCGCGGCTGCGCGCGGAGGTGCTGCGCCGGGCGGGTCATCGGGCGGAGGCGCTGGAGTGGCTCACGCGACTCCATCCGACCCTGCCTCCCGCGGACGAAGGTGCGGCGGCGGACGTGGTGCTGGGGCGGATCCGCGATCTCGAGCGCGAGCTTGGTGTGTCGGCGGATCGCGCCTACCGTCCTCCGACGGGGCGGGAATGAAATGGTTGTGCGTGCCTCAGCTCTTACCAGAGTCACCGAACGCGCTGTGCCATTTCGCTGTCCATGAACCTTTCCGTTGCCGAATTCGTCTACGGGTGCGTCTTGCTCTGGTTCCCCCGCGGCTGGATCCACGGACTCCGTGCCCGCTTGAAGGGAAGGCGTCGTCGCCGTTCGCCAATGCGCATCAGGGATCCGTGGAAGGGGGGCGGTCCCGGCGAAAAAGGATTCAAGGCGGCGGTCGAGTTCTCCAAATTGGACAACTACCTTGATCTCGTACGTGCCGCGGCCGGGACGGTTTTGCTTTGGGGAGGATGGGGGTTTCCCCGCTCGGTGTCCGGAGGTAGCGGAGCGGTTGCGCTGGTGATCTCGATGGTTCTGGTCGGAGTGGTGGCGCAAACCATCCGGTCGGGCGTATCCAAGGGCAGCGTTTTCCCGCCGGTTTTCTACCTCGCGGGAGTGGTGTTCGGACTGGCCGGTTGGCAGCCCGCCTTGTTTTCATTCGTCATCACGTGGAGCCTGGCGGTCATGCTCCCGAATCCTCAGGTTTTCCTGTTCGCCTTCAGCGTGTTCACTTACGCATTCGGGTCGATGTTCCAGGGGCCGCTTCGCCTGAACGTCATTTCCGCCGCGCTCCTCGTGTTTCTGCCCCTGTTGCTCAGCCTTCTGCTCAACCGCCCGCTGCGAAATCATCTTTCGCGGGCCATGGCGTGATCCCGCCGGGGATTAACGTTTGGCTCGAGGCCGCGCGGCCGCGCACGTTGCCGGCGGCGGTCGCCCCCGTGTTGGTGGGCTGCGCCCTAGCCTGGCGCGATCGCGCGTTCCACGCCGGAGCCGCCGCCCTTTGCCTGGGATTCGCGTTGCTCATCCAGATCGGCACCAATTTCGCCAACGACTACTATGATTTTTTGCGGGGGGCCGACGCGCCCGGTCGGGTGGGCCCGCGGCGGGCGGTGGCGGCCGGGTTGGTTTCCCCCGCGACGATGCGGCGCGCGATGTTCCTCACCTTCGGCGCGGCTTTCGCGCTCGGCCTAGGTCTCATCGCATGGGGCGGGCCATGGCTGCTCGTGATCGGCGTTCTGAGCATCCTGAGCGGGATCGCCTACACCGGCGGTCCTTATCCACTCGCTTACCATGGCTGGGGTGACGTCTTCGTGTTTCTCTTCTTCGGTCTCGTGGCGGTGGGAGGCACCTACTTCACGCAGGCGGCGCGGCTGGGCGCCGATGTGCTGCTCGCCGGCGTGCCGGTCGGCCTGCTCGCGGCGAATATTCTCGTCGTGAACAATTATCGCGATGCCGACACCGACTCCCGCGTGGGCAAGCGCACGCTGGTCGTACGGTTCGGCCGTCCTTTCGCACGCGCGCAATTCGGGATCTCGCTGTGCGCGGCCTTGCTGCTGCCGCTGACGTTTTTCGCGCGTGGAAGTGGGGCGGCGATCCTGCTCCCCTGCCTGCTGGCGCCGTGGGCTTGGCGCCAGACCACGAGACTGAGGGATGCACGTTCCCCGGCGGAGTTAATCGCGCTCCTCGGTGACACGGGCCGCTTGCTCGCCGCTTACGCGGTGCTTTTCGCGGCCGGTCTGGCGACCGGACGCTGACGGCCGGGCTTCGGCCGCTTCCAAAACAAAGGCGCGGGCCAGAGCCCGCGCCTGAACGATTCTTCGACTGAGCCGGCTTCAGCCGAGGTGCGGCGTGAGCTTCGCCTTCAGGCCGGCCTTGGGCATCATGCCCACCAGCGTCTCGACAACCTTTCCACCCTTGAAGAGCAGCATAGTGGGAATCGCCCTTACGCCGTGGTCGGTCGCGGCGGCGTCGTTCTCGTCGATGTTAACCTTCGCGATCACCAGCTTGCCGTCCAACTCGGTCGCCAATTCCTCGAGGATCGGGGCGATGGCCTTGCAGGGACCGCACCAAGGGGCCCAGAAGTCGACGAGGACGGGTAGCGCCGAGGAGGCAACGGTGCTCTTGAGCGATTCGGTGGTCAGGTTCGTGATCTTTTCAGACATGGTTTTCAGCGGTTGAGAAAAAGCAGGAGGGTGAAGAGCAGGGATCCGAACGCCGCCACCCCGCAGATACCGACCAGCCAAGAGGGCGGAGGCTCGGCCTCCGGGCCGGCGGGCGACGGGTCCGGGCGCATCGGCGGATCAACGCGGACGCGAGCGGTCGATGATCTCGGCCAGTTCGCGTTGATCGACGGTTTCCAGCGCTTTGTCGCGCCGCTTCAGCTCCTCGAAGGTCTTCATCATGGTCTCCGTCATCACCTCGTGCGTCTCCTGCGAGCCGCCCACGAGCACAAACTTTTCCCCGGTGGTGATGCGTTTGTGGCCGTCCTCGTTGTCGAGGCCGACGCCCAGCAGGCCATGGACGGCGGGCCGGCGCTTCCGGCGCACGGGTTTCTTGGAGGAGTCGCTCACGAGGTCACCGTGGGAGGGATGCCGGTCGTTTCAAGCGGGTTTTCCTCCGTGGTGCCGGCGGTGACGACGACGGGCGCCTCCGAGGTGTCAGCAAGGCCATCGAGGAAAATGTCGGTGAAGGCCTCGTTCTGCCGGATACGCAGGCGCTTGATGCGGGTGAGCTCCAGCATCGCGAGGAAGGTGGCCACGAGCCGGCGCAGCGTCACACCCTCGGGAAACAGCGAGGTGAAAACGCAGGTGGAGCCCGGCGCGACGCGTCCGAGCAGCCACTCCATCTGGTCAGAGACGGTCACAACCTCGTCGTGGATCTCGCCCACGACGAGTTTCTCCGCGAGCCGGCGGAGCACGATGTTAAAGGTGTTCCAGAGCTCGATGCGGTCGACGCCCCGGAGCGGACGCTCGGCATCGGGCTCGGAGGAGGAGGCGAGCAGACGCGGCAGCAGGTTCTGCCGATTCTCGATGAGTTGCGCGATGCCGCCCGCGGCGTCCTTGAACTTCTTGTACTGGATCAGCTGGTGCACGAGCTCCCAGCGCGGATCCACCTCCTCGTCCTCCGCGTTGGGATCGACCGCGTGCAGGCCCTTGGGCAGCAGCAACCGGCTTTTGATCTCCATCAACGTGGCGGCCATCACGAAGAACTCCCCCGCCACATCCAGGTCGAGCTGCTGCATCTGGTGCAGGGCGTCGATGTACTGGCGGGTGACCGACTCGATCGGGATGTCGTAGATATCGAGTTCGTTCTTCCGGATCAGGAACAACAACAGGTCCAGCGGGCCCTCGAAGACCTGGAGTTTGATGCGGTAGTCGGCGTCGGGAACCACGGTCGGGCGATGCTTGAAACGGCGGGAGGCGCCGCAAGGGAATTCAACGCCGGAGCAGGTGCGCGACGAAGAATCCGTCCGTGTCGTGCCGTGCGGACCGGATCACGAGGCCGCCGGCGTCGGAGGCGTACCCGAAGTCGCGTGCCGGCGGCTGCACGTGGAAGTCCGGATGGTCCGCCAGGAACGCCTCCAGCACGGCGGCGTTCTCCATGCGGCTGAGCGAGCAGGTCGCGTAAACCAGTCGTCCTCCCGGCCGCACGTGCGCCGCATACCGGGCGAGGATCTCCCGCTGGCGCGACGCGGCGGCCACGACCTGCTCCGGCGTGGTCGTCCATTTTAGGTGCGGCGCCCGCCGCCAGGTGCCGCTCCCGCTGCAAGGGGCATCAACGAGCACGCCGTCGTAGGCGGTGGCGCCCGGTCGTTCGACGGTGTTCACGTTGCGCAGGCGCGCGCGGGCGGCCCGGGTGCGCAGCTCCGCCAGGGCGGCGGGACGGATGTCGTGCGCGTCGATCCGGCCGGTGGAACCCAGCATCCGCGCCAACTGCAGGGTCTTTCCTCCTGCCCCCGCGCAGGCGTCGAGCCAGCGTTCTCCGGCTGCGGCCGGCCTGGACTCCAGCACCAGCTGCGAACCGAGATCCTGCACCTCCACCAGGCCGTTTTCCCACGCGCGCGTGCGCGTGATGTCGACCTCGCCCTCCAGCGCGAAGGCTTGCGGCAGGAGCGGCGATGCGCGCCACCGCCAGCCGAGTTGTTCCCATTCCGCGGCCACGCGCCGCGGATCCGCGGCCGGTGATCGCACCCAGAGCGGTGCGCGGCGGAACTGCGCGGCCAGTTCCTCCCCGGTGAAGATCTCCGGGCAGTGCCCGCGGAACCACTCGGGCAAGCATTCCACGAGGTCGCCGGCCGGCGGGGCGCCCGTCGCGTAGGTCTCGCGAAACGCCCGGGTGGCGGGCAGGTCCGCGCACAGCCATGCCAGCCGGCGCGCGGCCTCATCGGCATTCCCATCGAGCACCGGCTCGATCCAGGGGAGGTGACGCAATGTCGTGAACGTGAGCTCGCGATAGAGCCGGCGGTCGCGAGAGCCGAAGTCCTTGTGCGCGGCCAGGATCGACTTCAGCCGGGCGGGCAGCGCCGGATCGCGGCGCCAGTGCGGGCGAAGCTCCGCGGCGATCCGCAGGAAGGTCCGGAGCTGATTGGCGGCGACGCTCACGGGGGCGTCAGAAACGGATCGCGTCCACCCGCACGTCGAAGCCGAAGTTGCTCTCGCGCCGCCGGCCCGAGAACACGCTCACCGAGTAGGTCAGGATCCAGGTATTCGCCAGGGTGTGCGCGACCCCGTAGGTCTGCTCGTTGAAGCGCCGGCGGCGCGCGTCGTAATGGAGGCGCAGCAGGGCCGAGAGCCGTTCGTCGATGCGTCGGCTGGCATGAAGGGTGTAGTCCTGCAATTCCCCGCGCAGGAAATTGTTGCCGAGGCGCGCGGACCACTCTCGGCCGTCGCGCAGGGTCACGCCGGTGTTGAGCTCCCGGAGCCGGCGGGTCCGCGGGGAAAAGCTCTGATAGAGGTCCGCCTGCAGCCAGTCCGCGGGTTGAGCGATGATCTCGGCGTGGAGATCGGAGACATCCCTTTCGCCCGGCCGACGGCGCAAACGGAAGTCCGCGGCAAGGTTGGCGAGCAGCAGGTCGCGCGATCCCGCCGCGGCATCGCGGGTCTGGAGGACGTTGTCGAGGGAGAGCCGAAGCGTGTTCATCGCGCGCAGGTCGTCGACGTGGCGCGCCGCGCCGAGGCCCAGCGGTGGCAGATAGGTGGAGAATGATTCGCGATCGATGCGCGGAATCATCGCCGCCTCCGCTCCGGAGGCCGGGATATAGCGGTAGGCGAGGCGGGGAGTCAGCAGATGACGCAGGCCATCGACTCGCCAACGGGGAGACTTCACGTCGAAAACCGCGCTCATTCTCAGCGCGGCGTCGAAGCCCGCCTCGCCCAGCCACCGGGTATGGGAGCCTCCGACGGGGACCCCGCCACGAGCGTTCCGGTAATGCGTCAGGCGGGCGCCGGCCACGGGTGTGAAGCTGAACCAGTGGACGGGCACCAAAGGCCGCATGATCTCGTAGACCGCGTCGAGGCGGTCGCTGCTCAGGCCCGGGCCGCCGCCCACGGGCTGCTCCCTCAGCGCGGCGAGGCTCGCGCTGAAGGCGTGGTGGAAACCGGAGCCGAGCGGGCGCGGTAACAGGTCGAAGCGCAGTTCCGGCAGGCGGCGCTGCACGGCCTGGAAATCGTTCGGCTGCAGCCGCAGGAACAACGAGGTGATCGTGTCGGCTCCGCGGTGCACCGCCTCGATGAAGGTGTCCGGTTCCTGCACCGGGAAATACGCTTCCGGCCGGAAATCGCGCAGCACATCCGAGTCCTTCCACCAATTGAGGCGCGCGTTCAGCGTAAGGTCCGGCGCCAGGCGTTGCCGGTGGCTCCACTCCGCGTAGCCGCGGTCGATCGGAATGGGCCGTCCGAGCACGTCGTTCCGACGATCGCCGTGGTCCCGGATGAATCCCGAACGCAGCGCCCCGCTCCAATGCTCCCCGTCGTCCCGGGATTCGTACCGCGCGGCCGGACCGGCCATCAGCCCGCGGGAGGTGTAGAGTCCCACTTCGGCGCCAACCCGGGTCCGTCCGGTCACCGGCAGAAGCAGCAGCGCGTCCGCGAACGCGCCGAGGGACCGGCGAAAGCCGGCCTCGACCTCGACGGTGACGGGCAACGGCCTTCCCAGATTGTGCTCGATCTGCGGCAGCGAGATGGGCTGGGTGCGCCCAAGTCCTGCGGTCGCCTGCTCCGTTCGGAGGGATTTTCCGGGGGCGAGGGTGATCACGTCGGCGGTTACCGTCGGTTGCCACGGCCCCGGCTCCCCGTAACTGACCCGCGCCTTGCGAAGGGTGATCTCGTCCCGGGTGCCCTCGGCGGAGGCGGCCTCCGCGAAATAGGGTGGCAGCCCGAGCCGGATGTTGAGGGCGGCGAAACGTCCGTCGGTCCGGCGATACTCGAGTCGGTCGGCGAGCAGCCGGGTGTCGGCACGGGTGAAGGAGACCCGGCCGGTCGCGACCACGGTCTCGGTGGCGCCCACGTAACGGAGCTCATCCGCGGTCACGAGGAGGTTGCCGCTCCGGAAGATCGCATTACCGCGGTAAACGCGGTCGCCCCCGGAGCCGAACGAGGTGTCCAGCACGTCGCCCGAGATCTCCGCGCCCGGCTCGGCCGCGCGGAGGAGCGGTAGGCAAAGCAGAAAGGTCAGACGGAAGAGCGCGCGCGACACGGCCGGAGCAAAGTCCGCGCCCCGGAGCCTAGCAAGCCCCGGGGGTCCGACTCATGACGCGGACTTCATTTCCCGCCAAAGTTCCTCGAGGCCCAGTGCCGCGAGCCAAGGCTGCATCGCGGACTCGTCGACACCCGTGACCTCCACGATCGCCTGAATGTCGGCGACGTGCTTGGCCGAACGGCCTTCGCGGAAACACGCCAGCTTACGAAGCACGACGTACTCCGGCGAGGCCACCGCCATCTCGAGATTATCCGTCCAGCGTAACCGCCTTCTCAGGGGAAGCGCCCAAGCATGGAGTGGATCGCTCCCCGCAAGATAGATGTCGGCCTTGTAGCCCGAATCGAGGTGGATGATGTTGAAGTACCCGCGGTGAGCCCGCGCTTGTTCCGTCCTGATCACCGCGTCCGGCGGCAGATAAAAATCCGTTTCCGGAAAGGCCCGGATCAAGGCGGTTCGGGTTGCGCCGTTGCAGGTGAGAACGACGTCAATGGCATTCGTGACTCGTGGCTGACCGTAAAGTATCGCGGCGGTGGCGCCAGTCACCATGGAGAGAGCTCCGATCGACTCGAGGCGCTCGATGAAGACGCTCAGCTCATCCGGTGCGGGCATGGAGAACACGGTCGGCCACCGCGCGGCTTACTTCCGCTTCGCTCCAATTCGGATGCCGTTCGCGGAAGCCGGCGGACAGCAGGGCTCTCATCGTTTGGTTGATCCGCAATCCCTGCCGCAGACGCTCCTGTGGCGTCATCGCGCGGTAGATGGCAACCTGTCGGAGGTGAGCGGAACGCCGGTGATCACCTTGCGTGGTGCCGGTCAGAGGGAGAAGATGATGCGGTCTTGGCGAGCGGCAAGGAGCTTGTTGGGTGGAGGAGCTGATCGTCAGCATCCGCTACGCCAGCAGGTCGCGCACGACATGGCCGTGCACGTCGGTGAGCCGGAAGTCGCGGCCCTGGTAGCGGAAGGTGAGGCGCTCGTGGTCGAGTCCGAGGAGGTGGAGCACGGTCGCGTTCAGGTCGTGCACGTGCACGGGCTTCTCCGCGATGGAGTAGCCGAGCTCGTCCGTGCGGCCGTACGTTAGTCCGCGTTTCACGCCGCCGCCGGCCAGCCACATGGTGAACGCTTCCTTGTGGTGATCGCGCCCGGGCTTGGTCGTGTTGCCCGTGCCGGAATCGGTTTGCGCCATCGGGGTACGTCCGAACTCGCCGCCCCAGATCACGAGCGTGTCGTCGAGCAGGCCGCGCTGCCGGAGATCCCTGATGAGGGCAGCCATTCCCCGATCGACGTCCTGACACTTGCGCGGCAGGCGCGCGCCGAGGTCGGCGTGGTGATCCCAGTCGGCGTCGTAAAGCTGCACCATGCGCACGCCGCGCTCGATCATGCGCCGGGCCAGGAGACAGTTATTGGCGAACGAGGCCTTGCCGGGCTGGGCGCCGTAGAGCTCGAGCGTGGACTTCGATTCTCGCGATATGTCCATCAACTCCGGCACGGACGTCTGCATCCGGAACGCCATCTCGTATTGGCTGATGCGCGTGGCGATCTCGGGGTCGCCGACGTCGGCGAGCTGGGCCTCGTTCAGCGCCTTGACGGTGTCGAGCACACGACGGCGATCGGCGCTGTCGTGTCCCTCTGGGTTGCGGAGAAACAGGACCGGCTCTCCGCTGGAGCGGAATTGCACGCCTTGGTGCACGCTTGGCAGGAACCCGGGGCCCCAGAGGCTGGTGCCGGCGCCGGCGAGCGGGCCGGAGAGCAGCACGACGTAAGACGGCAGGTCCGCGTTCTCGGAGCCGAGCCCGTACGTGACCCACGATCCCATGCTCGGACGGCCGAGCCGGCCGAAGCCGGTGTGGAGGAAGAGCTGCGCCGGCGCGTGGTTGAACTCGTCCGTGTGCAGCGACTTCACGAACGTGAGTTCATCCGCCACGCCGGCGAGGTGTGGCAGCAGCTCAGAGATCTCGGCGCCGCTCGCGCCATGGCGGCCGAAGGCGAAACGCGAGGCCGCGATGCTGGGATGGCCGCGCAGGAACGCGAAGCGCTTACCCTTGATGAACGCATCGGGCGCCGGCTTGCCGTCGTGGCGTTCCAACGCCGGCTTGTAATCGAAGAGGTCGAGCTGCGAGGGCGCGCCGACCATGTGCAGGTAGATCACGCGCTTGGCCCGCGGAGCGAAGTGGGTGGCGCGCGGACGCCCGTCGGCGCCGGCCAGGCTGTGGCTCAGCAATCCACCCAACGCCATCGCGCCAAGTCCCACGCCGGAGCGGTGCAGAAAGGCGCGGCGGGTGAGGTTCTGCCAGTGGGCTTCGAGGGGATGCATCGTTCAGCCTTTCGTGATCATCTCGTCGAGGTTGAGGAGTGCGGTGGCGACCGCCTGCCAGGCGGCATCCTCGCCGCGCGCGGTCCGCTGGGCGTCCAGCAGCGCCCGCAGCGCCGC
>CAXRGI010000156.1:0-15484 GCA_964229935.1 Opitutales bacterium | reverse complement strand
GCGTCGCGGAAATTGCTCCGTGATTTCACGACCGACCATGAGACGGATGACGTGGGCGGCGGTCGTCTCCGCGCGCGGCAGGGTGGCCACGCTCGCGCCATCGCGCAGCACCGTCACGCGGTCGGCGATCGCGAACACCTCGTCGAGCCGGTGCGAGATGTAGATGCACGCGGTGCCCTGGGCGCGCAGGCGTCGGAGGTGCTCCAGCAGCACCGCGACCTCCCGGTCCGTGAGCGCCGCGGTGGGTTCGTCGAGCACGAGGACCCGCGAGCGTTTGTCCAATGCCCGGATGATCTCGACGAGCTGCTTCCGGCCGACGCCAAGCGTCCCGGCCTCGGCTTCCGGAGAAACATCCAGGCCGAACTCCGCGAGGAGCGCCGCGGCGCGCCGGTGGGTCTCGAGCCAGTCGACGCGCGCACCGCGCCGCGGGAGGCGTCCGAGAAAGATGTTCTCCGCCACGCTCAGGCCGTCGACCAGCGCCAGTTCCTGGGTGATGACGGCGATGCCGGCGGCCTCGGCGTCGCGCACGTTGCGGAACCGTGCCTCCGCTCCGCCGACCCGCAGCTCGCCCTCGTAGCTGCCGTGCGGATGGATGCCGGCGAGCAGCTTGATCAGCGTCGATTTCCCCGCGCCGTTCTCGCCGCAGAGCGCGTGGATCTCCCCCGGCTGCAGGTCGAAGCTGACGTCCCGCAGGGCGGTGACGCCGGGAAAGCGCTTGGTGAGGCCGCGGGCCTCGACGAGGGGTGGCATCGGTCGCGGTGCCGGCCGCGGGACCGGCGTGGTTTACTTGAGATCGGCCGCGCGATGAAAGCCGTCGGCCACCACGGTCGCCTGCAGGTTGGAGCGATCCACGCTGATGATGCGCTCCATGATCGTGGGCACCGCGCGGAAACCGTTGTCGGTGGTCGCGGTCGTGGCCGGCGGCTCGCCGCGCGCGACGCCGACCGCGACCCGGGCGGCGAGCTCGGCGAGGTTCTTCAGCGGCTTGTAGATGGTCATGGCCTGCGTGCCGCGGAGGATGCGCTGGCAGGCGGCGAGATCGGCATCCTGCCCGGTCACGAGCACTTTGCCGGCGAGCCCGTCTTCCTGGAGGGCCTGGATGGCGCCGCCGGCGGTGCCGTCGTTGGAGGCGATGACGACGTCGATCGCCTTGCCGGCCTTGGTCACGGCGGCGTTCATGATCTTCTTCGCGTTCTCCGGCTTCCAATCGAGGGCGTAGTCCTCGTGGACGACCTGCACGCGGCCGGCCTGGATGAGCGGGGCGAGGATCTTGTCCTGGCCCTGCTTGAAGAGCTTGGCGTTATGGTCGGTCGGCGCGCCGTAGATGCGGACGACGCGGGCGGGCCGGTCCTTGGGCAGGCGTTCGGCGACGTAGGCGGCCTGGGCCTCGCCGACCTTAACGTTGTCGAAGCTCAGGTAGTAATCGAGGTGGCAGTTGAGGATGAGGCGGTCGTACGCGATGACGGGGACCTTGGCCTCGCGGGCTGACTTGACGGCGCGGGCCATGGCGGCGCCGTCGTGCGGCACGATCACGAGCACGTCGACCTTGCGGCTGAGGAGGGACTCAACGTCGCGGATCTGGCGGGTGTCGTCGCTGTTGGCCGACTGCACGATGACGGTGGCGCCGAGCTTCTGCGCGGCGGCGATGAAGGTGTCGCGGTCGCGCTGCCAGCGCTCCTCCTTCAGGGTGTCGAGCGAGAGGCCGATGACGGGCTTTTCGCGGGAGGCGAGGGCGGCGGAGGCGCCGAGCAGCAGGAGGGTAAGGAGGCGGAGGGGTTTCATGGGACTCGGCCGCGATGGGGGATTTACAACCGGCGGCGGATCGCGAGGCTTGCGACCGAGTGACCCTCGACAATCCAAAATTGCACGACTTGGCCGGCGCGACCGCCTGGCGCGCGGCGCAACGCTTCGCCGGCCGGCGCGTGGTGCTCACCAATGGTGTCTTTGACCTGCTGCACACCGGTCATCTCTTCTACCTGCAGCGCGCGCGGGCGCTGGGTGACGCCCTGCTGATCGCGCTCAACGCCGATGCCAGCGTGCGTGCGCTCAAGGGCCCGGCGCGGCCCGTGCAGACCGAGGAGCAGCGGGCCTATGCGCTGGCGGCGCTGGCCTGCGTGGACGCGGTGGTGATTTTCCGGACGCCGCGCCTCACCGCGGAGATCCGCGCCCTGCAGCCCGACGTCTACTGCAAGGCGGGCGATTACACCCTGGAAAAGCTCGACCCGGGCGAGCGGGCGGCGCTGGAGGAGACCGGGGCGCGCATCGAGTTCATGCCGTTCCTGCCGGGCTTCAGCACGACGCAGCTGATCGAGCGCATCCGCGCCGCGGGGGAGGTCTGACCATGCGCGTCGTCATCCTTGGCTCCGGCCGTGGCTCCAACGCCGAGGCGATTCTCCGGGCCCGCGATGCGGGCCAGCTGGGTCGTGCGGAGGTCGTGCGGATTTTTTCCGACCAGCCCGCCGCGGGCATCCTGGCTCTCGGGCCGCGTTTCAAGGTGCCGGCCGAGTTTTTGGACGCCGCGCCGTTCCGCACGAAACTCGATGGCGAGGGCGAACGCCGCTACATCGAGGCCATTGATGCGTGCCGGCCTGATTTGATCGTGCTGGCGGGTTTCATGCGGGTGCTGAAGCCGCCGTTCCTCGCGCATTTCGCGGGGCGCGTCATCAACCTGCATCCGAGCCTGCTGCCGAGTTTTCCCGGCCTCGACGGCATCGGCCAGGCGTTCCGCCGCGGTGTGAAGATCACCGGTTGCACCGTGCATCACGTCACGGCCGAGGTGGACGGCGGCCCGATCATCGATCAGGCCGCCGTACGCATCGAGCCGGGCGACACCCTCGAGGCCGTCGCCGCGAAGGTGCACGCCGCCGAGCACGCCTTGCTGCCCGCGGTCATCGCGCGGCTCAGCGCGGCGCGATAAGCTTCAGAAACTGAACCGCACGCCGGCCGTGACGCTGCGGCCGGGCAGCGGCGCGAGGTCCTTGAGGTAGGACGTGTGTGGACGCGCCTCGCGGTCGCCGATGTTGGTTGCCCGCAGGAAAGCCTCCGCCTGGAGCGCTCCCAGCCTCAGCACCCGGCTGGCGCTGGCGCCAAGCAGCCGGTAGCCGTCGCTGTTGCTCTCGTAAGCGGCGACCTGGCGCTGAGGAAACGCATGGAGGTAATCCAGGCCGAAGCTCCACGCCGCCGAGGCCCACAGCAGACCGATGCCCGCGCGCGCCTCCGGCAGCCGGGGCAGGGGACGGCCGCCCTCCTTTGCACGGACGAAGTCGGCGGTGAACCGCACGTCGAACTGGCTGCCCGGGGCCTCGTGGAGATGCCAGAGTGCCTCGACCTCGAAGCCCCAGAACCGTGCATCGCGCTGCACCGTGCGGAAAACCGGCAGCCCGCCGTGCTCCGAGGCCTCCGGGTCATCCGCGTCGACAAACTCCCACTCGCCGTCGTGCTCGACGGCCACCTTGCCGGTCGGCTGCCCAAAGATGTAGCCCGCGAAGCGGTTGGTGAAGACCGACACCGCGCCCGTCACGTCGCCGGCGCGGCGGCGGAGGGTCGCCTCCAGGCCGGTGGAGCGTTCCGTGCCGAGGTGGTCGTCGCCGTTCTCATACGACTGGGTGCCGGCGTGCGGCCCCTCGGCGAAGAGCTCCTGCGCGTTGGGCGCGCGCCGCGTCTGCGTCGCCGAAAGGGCGAGCGTCCATTCGGGCGCAACGCGCCACACTGCCCCGAGGGCGGCGCTCAGGTCTGTGTCGCTTCGGGCCCGGTGCCCGTCGGCTGCCACCCGGGCGCGTTCCACCCGGGCGCCGGCCTGCCAGGTGACTGCGCCGCGGGTGACCTCCTCGAAGGCAAAAAGGGCGTCCGTGCGGCTCGTTGAATTCGGGAGGAAGGCCTCTTCACCGTCGGCCGTGAAGCGGTTCCGGCCCGACTGCACGCCGATCGCCCCGTTCCAGCCTTTCGCCCCGCCGTGCAATACTTCCGCGCGGCCGTCGTGACCGCGGTTGGTGAAAACGGTCCCGACCTCGCCGTCCGGCTCGATCTCGGAGTGGCGGTAGTCGCCGCGTCCGAACTTCAGCCGCACGCCTTGCACCAGGTCCGTCGCCTGCGGGGCGCGCCACTCGCCTTGCAGCTCGTTCCGGCGCTGGCGGAGGCGGATCCTTACGCCGCCTTCGTCCTCTCCCTCATGGGCGTGACCCGGCACACCGTAGTCGGTGTTGAAACCGCTCCGACTGATCCCGAGGAAGCCGTTCCGGGTTACCCACGAGACGCCTGAGGCCATGCCTTCCGCGTCGAGTCCGCTGTTGGGCAGGGTGCCACCTTCAAAAACGGGCGCCGGCTTGCCCGCGGCGCGCGCCTCCGCGATCTCGGCCCGGCGCAGCCGGAGGCTCTCCGCGGGTCCGGGGATGTTGATGTCACCCGCCTCGCGGCGGAACGCATCGACGTGCAATACGAGGGCGTGATCGCGGCCGCCGAACAGCCGCACGTCGACCACGCCGCCGCGCGCCGTCTCGCCGGAACCGGTGGCGTGGCGCACCTCGGCCCCGCCCCGGACGCGCTCATCGTGCAGCTCGGTCTCGATGCGGTGGGAGATGACGTTCACCACGCCGCCGACGGCCGCGTTGCCGTAGAGGAGCGCGGCCGGCCCGCGGACCGCCTCGATGCGGTCCACCAGAAAGGGTTCCACCGCGACGGCGTGGTCCGGGCTGTTGGCCGAGGCGTCGAGACGCGCGAGGCCGTGCTCGAGGATGCGGACGCGCTCGCCGTCGAGCCCGCGGACGATCGGCCGGCTGGAGCCTGGACCGTAATAGGACTCGCTGATGCCGGTCTCGCCGCCGAGAGTCGCGCCCAGGGTGGGCTGCTGCTTGAGCAGCAATGAGCGTCCCGCGAGGACGGAGGTCGATTGCGCGAGGTCGACCTGGTTGCGTTTGAACGGTGTCGCCGAGGTGACGAACTGATCGAGCGCCACGGGCGCGTGATCGTGCGCCGGGGCGGCTGGTTTAGGCGCGGTTTGCGCCGTGAGGCCGCCCGCGAGGGCGGCGGAGAACAGGGAACTGCGGAAAAAGGAATTCATGGATCTGGCTAAACGAGGGTTGAAGCGGAGGCACGGCGCTGGTCGGCGCGGAGTGCGTTGAGTCGCTCGGTCGCGGTGGACCTTCGCGGCAAGCGGCCGGGACCACTAGTGGAACCCGCCGCGGAAGAGGCTTCAGACCGGTCCGGGGGGACCGCGTTCAGGCAGACGGAGATAGCGGGGCCGGGAGAGCAGGGGCTCCGCGGCGGTCACGGGCAAAACCCCGCCGGCGATGGTGGCGGGAGACAGCAAGGCTACGGGCCCGGCCGGCACATCGAGCCCCGCGGCGAACAGGACCACGGCGCAGCCGGAGTCATCCTCCTCCTGCGGAGCGGGCGGATGCTCGTGGCCCGGGCAAGTTTCAGCATGGCCGTGGGCCCAGGCATGGGCGGCCGGACTGGCGGCGAGCACGGTGAGCGCGAGCACCAGCAGCACTCCCACCCCGGCGAGTAGCCGGAGATGGGGCGGCGGGAGTGGGTTGCGCTTCATGACAGGCGGGACCATCGCGAAGCCGGTCGTTGCGTCAAGCGGGAGGTCCCTTGACGGGGTCGCGGGGCGCGCGTTGGCTCGCGGCGATGAGCAAGCTGCGCGGCGACTACAAGTCGGTCTGGAACTCCCTCTCGGGTTCGAAGCAGGACGCCTACCTTTACGTCGCCGGCTACACCGACGAGGACAAGTTTCACGCCGACGCCGAGGATACCGTCGACATCCTGCGCGAAACGGTGGGCGTGAAGCCCGATGACGTTTTTCTGGAGATCGGCTGCGGGGTGGGTCGGGTGGGCCGGGTCTTATCCCCTTTCGTGCAGCAATGGATCGGTTGCGACGTCTCCTCGAACATGCTGCGGCTCGCGGGCCGGCGGCTGCTGGGACTGGAGAATGTGAAGCTGCAGGAGATCTCCGGTTACGACCTGCAGCCGATTCCCGATGATTCCGTCGACGTGGTCTACACCACGGTCGTGTTCATGCATCTGGAGGAGTGGGACCGCTACAACTACGTGCGCGAGGCGCGGAGGGTGTTGCGGCCGGGCGGACGCTTTTACTGCGACAACGTCGATCTGGCGTCCAAGGCCGGGTGGGCGGTTTTTGAGGAGAGCCTGCGGTTCCCGCCCGGGGAAAGGCCGGCCCAGATCTCCAAGTGCTCCACGCAGCCGGAGCTGGAAGCGTTTCTCCGCCACGCCGGGTTCAATGACGTGAGAGTGGCCGGGCGCCTCGACTTCTGGGCGTACGCGTGGGGCCGGAAGTAGCAGCGGGCCGGCGGCCCGCCCCGGAGAGCGTGAGACGCGGGAGACCTCCGCACTTTCACCGGGTGATCACCAAGCGCACCGAATCATGACGTCTTGGTGTAGCCGAGGCTGCTAGCCTCGGATCACGGCGCCTTCCCGAATGCCGAAGGCGATTCTGAATTCCCCGCATCTTTGCCCGCGGATTTCGCGGAGGGGGTGGATGGGTATGGGAAACGGGGGCATTCCCCCTCCTTCCCGGCCTTGCAGTTCCAATCTGAGGTTCGGCGGGACCACGTTGTTCTCGCACGCGGTTTCAGCGCCCAAGGCGCTAAGTGGGTCCGCCGCGGGACCTTGGCGGGGAAAATGGTCGGGCTGGTGAGATTCGAACTCACGACCTCTTGCACCCCATGCAAGCGCGCTACCAGGCTACGCTACAGCCCGAAACAAAAAGGGAGGGAGAGGAAGCGTCACGCCCCGATCCGAAGCAAGGCCTTTTTCGGCGTGCGATGCCTCGCCTCCTCCTCGAGGTCGGCACGCGCATTTTCGGCTTCGCGTCAGCCGTCCGGGCCGCTGTCTTTCCGCGTGTCGCCGCGCACCGCGGCGGCGTCTGATTCCCCATGCGCATCCCGACTATCCCCCTGCTTGCCGCCTTGCTCCCGCTGGTCGCCGCCGCGGCCGCGCCGCGTCCCAACATCGTTATCATCATGTCGGATGACATGGGTTACTCCGATCTCGGTTGCTACGGGGGCGAGATCCCCACGCCCAACCTCGACTCGCTCGCCGCCGGCGGGGTGCGTTTCACCCAGTTTTACAACGGGGCGCGCTGCTGCCCCACGCGCGCATCGTTGCTCACCGGGCTCTACGCGCACCAGGCCGGCATCGGCCACATGGTGGAGGACCTCGGCACGCCCGCCTATCGCGGCGAGTTGAGCCGCCGCGCGGTCACGATCGCCGAGGCGCTCAAGCCCGCCGGTTACCGGTCCTACCTGGCTGGCAAGTGGCATGTCACGCCCGGCCGTCCCGTCGAGCGGATGAAGGCCCACGACCAGAACTGGCCCCTGAAGCGTGGCTTCGACCGCTTCTACGGCACCATTCATGGATCCGGCAGCTTCTGGGATCCCAGTGCGCTCATGCGCGACGACCGGTTCATCTCCCCCGCCAACGATCCGGAGTACCAGCCGAAGGAGTACTACTACACCGACGCCATCAGTGACCACGCCGTGCGCTACGTGCGGGAGCACGCTCGCGACCATGCCGGCAAGCCGTTCTTCCTGTACGTCGCGCACACCGCGGCCCACTGGCCGATGCATGCGCGCGAGTCCGACATCGCGCGGCACCGGGGTCGCTATGACGCGGGCTACGACGCCCTGCGGGCCTCCCGTTGGGACAAGCAAAAGCGCCTGGGGGTGGTCAAACCCGAGTGGGGTATCTCGCCCACGGCCGAGGACTTTTCCAAGGTGAAGGACCGCGCGTTCGAAACGCGGTGCATGGAGGTTTACGCCGCGATGGTGGAGGTGATGGATGAGGGTATCGGCCGCCTTGTGGCCGAGTTGAAGGCCCAGGGACAGCTTGAGAACACCCTGATCCTTTACCTGCAGGACAACGGTGGATGCGCCGAGACCAACGGCCGCACGGGTGTCGGCCAGCCCCGCGCGGCTGCGCCGTCGCTGCCGCCCCTGCCCAAGGAGACGATCCAGTTTGCCAACCGCCCGCCGCAGACCCGTGACGGCTGGCCGATGAGGGTCGGTTACGGCGTGATGCCGGGCGCAGCCGACACGTACATCGCCTACGGCAAGGGCTGGGCCAACGTGAGCAATACGCCGTTCCGCGAGTACAAGCACTGGGTGCACGAGGGCGGCATCTCCACGCCCCTGATCGCCCACTGGCCCGCCGGGATGAAGGGCATCAAGGGCGGGGCGCTCTGCCATGAACCTTCGCACCTGATCGACCTCATGGCGACAGCGGTCGATCTCGCGGGCGCACGGTACCCGACCGACTACAACGGCGAGCGCATCACGCCGCTCGAGGGACGCAGTCTCCGGCCGCTCTTGACCGCGCCATCCACTCCGCCCGCCGGAGCTCCGCGACCGCTCTTCTGGGAACACGAGGGCAACAAGGCGATGCGCGAGGGGCGTTGGAAGCTGGTCTCCAAGCACAAAGGACCGTGGGAGCTTTACGATATCTACGCTGACCGCACGGAGTCGCGCGATCTCGCCGCCAAGGAACCGGCGCGGGTGAAGACGATGGCCGCGGCTTGGGATGCCTGGGCGGCGCGGGTGGGCGTCGAACCGTGGGCCCACGATATTCCCGAGGGCTCGGGCTCGAGTCCCACCGGCAAGAAGAAGTCGGCCAAGGGCGAATAAGCGTCGCGGGCATCCCCACAGCCCGGGCTGTCCAGAGGCGCTCGGGCCGATCGGTTCCGGTTGGGGCGCAGGTGCCCGTTCGTCCCGGCTGCCGGTTCGGGCCTTTGGGGTTCACCAGAAGCGAGCGGAGTAAGCGGCGGGTCTTTCGTAGGCAGGTGCCGCGCGGGCCCGAGCTGAACCCAGCTGGGCATGCTCCCGGGGAGTGAAATGGACGCGGGCTTTGTGTTAAATTCCGGTGTCGGCGCCGGGGCGAAGGGACGCGCATAAATATTTTTCCTCGCCGGTCTCCGGGCCGGGAGGCGCAATGACGCGATCATGCAGACGCGATTCACCCTGGCCATTCTGCTCCCCGTTCTCGCCCTTTCGGCCCAGCAGGCGCCGAACCGGCCCGCCCCGGCGCCCGAGGAGGCGGTCAAGCTGGAGACCTTCGTCGTGACCGGGTCGAACATCCGCCGCACCGACGCCGAGACCGCCCTTCCGGTCACGGTCATCGACCCTATCGAGATCGACGCGCGCGGCGCGGCCACGATGGCCGAGTTGTTCGAGACCCTCGGTATCGCCGAGCCGTCCGCGATCACTGAGATCAACAACGGTCCCCAGCTGGCGCGCGGCGACGTCGCCTCGGTCGACCTGCGCGGCATCGGCTCGGGCAGCACGCTCACCCTTCTCAACGGGCGCCGCATGGCGCCGCACCCGATCTCGATGGCCGAGAACGGCGTGCCGTCGCTCGCGGTGAAC
This sequence comes from Opitutales bacterium, assembly GCA_964229935.1. Lineage (GTDB taxonomy): Bacteria > Verrucomicrobiota > Verrucomicrobiia > Opitutales > Opitutaceae > ER46. The sequence goes on along the minus strand of CAXRGI010000156.1, from coordinate 6,107 downwards.
ATCAACACGGTGCCCCGCGCCCTGATCGAGCGCGTGGAGGTGCTGCGCGACGGTGCCTCCGCCATCTACGGCGCCGACGCCGCGGCCGGAGTCATCAACAACCGGATCTCGCGCTCCTACACCGGCAGCCAGCTCACCTTGCGCGGGTCAATGACGCAGCACGGAGGCGCCAACGAGGTCGGCGGCACCTACACCCACGGTTTCAAAGCAGGCCGCACCCGGATCGCCTACACCGTCGATTACTTCCACCGCGACGCGCTCGCGGCCTCGCAGCGGCGGTTCGCGCGCAATTCCGACATGCGCATCAGCCGTAACCTGCCCGCGCCTTGGAACGGCCTGCCGATCGTCGATGCCAACGGCACGACCGTCCGCGACAACGACTTCTCCAACACCAATAACGTCAACCAATGGGGCCAGTGGCAGCGTGGTTTCATCCAGCCCGACTTCCTGCGCTTCACCGGTTCCCGGCCCCCGGGTAACACCGGCATCTCCACGAGTACTACGCCGCCCGCCGGCGTCGCCACCATGGCGGCGGACGGCATGTTCTACCTCTGGCCGAGCCCGGCCGGCGTGAGTTTCCGGCAGACCGCGCCGTCCAAGAACATCGATAGCCCGGAGAACGCCACGTACTCGAATTGGAACAAGTGGAAGGTGCTGGTCCCGGCCACCGACCGGATGCAGTTCGCCACCTTCATCGATCGTCCGCTCAACGACCGGCTCGATGTCTTCGCCGATTTTCTCTTCTACCGCGCCTACAGCCGCAACGGCCGCGAACCGGTCAACTTCAAGAACACCGATGACCAGGGGATCTACCTCCCGGCGGCCAGTCCCTGGAACCCGTTCGGCGTGCGGTTTTACCATCCGACGGGGGCTCCCAACGCCGACGGCACGCCCCGGCTCACCGGCGCACCGGCCGACGTCTCCCTGTGGACCGGTATCTCGCCCGGGCAGAACGCCGACACCGCGGGCCAGGGTTTCAAGCCACGCGTGACCGAGGTCTGGAGCTACGCGTGGCGCCTCCTCGGTGGCGTGCGCGGACGCTTCGGCGAGGATTGGGAGTGGGAGAGCGCCCTCGTGGCCTCCGGCGCGCAGTCGCACGAGTACGAGCGCTTCCAGGTGCGCGAGTCCAAGCTGCGCCGCGCGCTGGCCCGCACCGACCCGACGGCCTTCAACCCCTTCCCGGTCACGTTCAAGATCGTGAACAACCTCATCACGGTCGACCGGCCCTTCGCGAACCCGGCGGCCGTGCTCGACGAGGTTTACGGTGACGAGGATCGCTTCGGACGCACCAATCTCTTCCTGTGGGACCTCAAGACCAACGGTCGGCTCTGGCGGCTGGGCCGGGGAGGGCGGGTGGGCGTGGCGACCGGCGCCGAGGTGCGGTACGAGACGTACTCCGACAAGCGGGCCGCGTATTCCGGACTTAACCCGCCGGGTTCCGGCGCCGATTTCCCGTTTCTGCGCGAGGGCGACAACGATTTCCTCGCCCTCAGCTCCAATGTGCCGATCAGCGCCCGCCAGACGATTTTCGCGGCGTACGCGGAGACCGCGCTGCCTTTCGTCACGCGGGAAAACAAGGTGCCGTTGGTCGACGCGCTGGAGCTCACGCTGGCGGGCCGCTTCGAACATTTCTCGATCCACGGGCAGACCACCAAGCCGAAGGCCAGCCTCGTCTGGATGCCGGTGTCATGGCTGAAGCTGCGCGGCTCCGCGGCGGAGTCGTTCCGCGCACCGAATCTCGTCCAGACCAACATCACCCCGTTGCGCCGGCAGATCGGCGCGGGTGATCCCTATCGGGCGGAGGTCACGGGGCTGCCGACCGATTCGTCGGCGCAGCGCACCGTGTTCCGGCAGGGCAACGAGAAGCTGCAGCCCGAGCAGGCCAAGACCGCCCTCGCTGGACTGGTCATGGAGGTGCCGGGCGTGCGCGGTCTTTCCCTGAACTTCGACTACTACCGCCTGAACCAGAACGATGTGATCGAGAACATCGGCGCGCCCGGCACGCTGCTGCGCGACGAGCTCTACCTCGATCTCGCGACGCAGGCCGCGCTGGCCGCCGGGACGCCGATCGACCAGGTCGACCTCGGGTCGGGGACCGCCGGCTACAAGGGCTACGGCGCGGTGAAGCGACGCGCGGTCACAGCCGAGGACCGCGCCGCCTTCGCGGCCTACAACGCCCGCCAGACCAGCGCGGCGGCGCGCCGGGCCCCGGTGGGCGAGGTCGAAAGCATCATCGACAACTACATCAACCTGAGCGGCCGAGACATCGAGGGCTACGAGGTCGGCGCGCAATGGCGCAGCCCCCGCACGCGTCTGGGGTCCTTCGCCCTCAACACCGACATCACCCGCTACCTCCGGCGTCGCTCCCAGGGCGACGAGCAGGCGCCGATTCTGAATGAACTCGACCGCAATGGTCGCGTGCGCTGGCGCGGGAGCGCGTCACTCTCGTGGCGTCAGGGCGGCTGGTCGGCCGGCTGGTTCACCAGTTACTTCCACTCCTTCGTCGACACTTCCGCCGCCACCACCGAGGCCGTTTACCGCGCAATCGGCCAGCCGGACTACATCCGCGTTTTCAACGATAACGGCGTCACCCGCTATCTCCTCTTCGTGGATCCTTTCATGAACCACAACGCGTGGATCTCGTACCGCTTCGACCGCGGGTCCGGCCGCTGGCTGCGCGGGGTGTCCGCCCGCCTCGGGCTCAACAACGTCCTCGATTCCGAGCCTCCGCTGGCCGACGAGACCTACGGCTACGCCGGCGGTTCCGCCAACGTGCGCGGTCGCCAGGTAACGCTCGAGATCACCCGCAAGTTCTGACCCCCGCCATGCGTTGCGCCCGTTGGATCCCGCTTTTGATTGCTGTCATGACCGCCCGGCTCGCCGCGGTCGACATCGTCGCCCACCGCGGCGCCTCCCACGACGCGCCGGAGAACACCGTCGCCGCCACGCATCTCGCCTGGCGGCAGGGGGCGGACGCGGTGGAGACCGACATTCATTTCACGAAGGACGGGCGCATCATCGTCTGCCACGACAAGACAACCCGCCGGACCACCGGCCACGAGGGCGTGATCGCGGCGATGACCCAGGCGGAGTTGCGCGCGCTCGACGCCGGGCGCTGGAAAGCGCCGGAGTTTGCCGGCGAGAAGCTGCCGCTGCTTGAGGAGCAGCTGGCCTTGATCCCCGCCGGCAAGACCATGCTGGTGGAGATAAAGACGGGACCTGAGATCGTGCCGGAGCTCCGGCGGGTCTTCGCCGCCACCGGGGTCACGGAACGCCAGGTGACCGTGATCAGTTTCAACCTCGATACGTTGAAGGCGGTGCGCCGCGAGCTTCCGGCTTTCCGCACGCTCTATCTCATGGGTTACAAGGCGCCGGACGCGAAGGACCCCAAGGCCAAGGCGCCGCCGTCGATTGACGCGGTGATCCGGGACGCGCGGTCGGCGGGTCTCACCGGCCTCGACCTGCAATATACCTGGCCGCTCACGGCGGCCGACGTGAAGCGTGTCCGCGACGCCGGGCTCGAGCTGCATGTCTGGACGGTCGACGACCCCGCGGTTGCCCGCCGCTGGATCGGGTTGGGGGTGGCGAGCATCACCACCAACCGCCCGGGCTGGCTCCGGGAACAGATCCGGCTTTAGTTCGCGTCCATGTTCTCCCTGCTGCGCCCCGCCCCTGTCGCGTCGCCCCTGCCGGCCGAGCGGGTAGACCCCGAGTACCGCCGCCTGCGCTGGCAGGTTTTCACGGGGATTTTTGTCGGTTACGCCGCGTTTTACCTCGTGCGGAAGAACTTCGCGCTGGCCATCCCGGACATCCTCAAGGAGTACCCGCAGTACTCGAAGGCGGCGCTCGGCTCGGCGATGACGGGGCTCTCGGTGGCCTACGGCATCTCGAAGTTCATCATGGGTTCGGTCTCGGACCGCAGCAATCCGCGCTGGTTCATGACGATCGGCCTGCTGCTGACGGCGGGAGTGACCTTCGCGTTCGGCACCATTCCGGCGATCTATGGTTCGCTGACGGCGATCATCGTGCTCCAGACGCTGAACGGCTGGTTCAACGGGATGGGCTGGCCTCCCTGCGGCAAGACCATGGTGCACTGGTGGAGCACCAACGAGCGCGGGGTGACGGTTTCTTTCTGGAATGTCGCCCACAACATCGGGGGCGGGTTGGTCGCCAAGCTCGCGTTGCTGGGGGTGGTGATGTTCGGCGGCTGGGGCGCGAAGTTCTATTTCCCCGCGATGGTGGCGGCCGCGGTCGCGGTGCTCATCGCCATCCTGCTGCGTGACACCCCGCAGAGCTGCGGGCTCCCGCCGATCGAGCGGCATCGCAACGATTACCCGCCGGCGTACTCGGCGGAGCACGAGCGCACGTTCACGTTCCGCGAGATCTTTTTCGAGCACGTGCTCAACAACCGGTATCTTTGGGCGATCGCGGTCGCGAACGCCTTTGTCTACTTCGTGCGCTACGGGGTGGTGGATTGGATCCCGACCTATCTGCAGACCGCGAAGAAGTTCTCGTTCCAGCAGTCGAGCTGGGCGTGGGCCGCCTTCGAGTTCGCGGGCATCCCGGGGACGATCCTCTGCGGTTGGGTTTCCGACCGGATCTTCAAGGGTCGCCGCGCCCCGGCGACGATCCTCTTCATGGTTCTCACGCTCGCCGGGCTCGTCGTTTACGGACTCAACCGCGAGGGCCCGCTGTGGATCGACATCGCTTCGCTGATCGCGATCGGGTTCTTCGTCTACGGCCCGATCATGATCATCGGCCTGCATGCGCTCGACCTCGTGCCCAAGAAGGCGGCCGGCACGGCGGCGGGCTTCACCGGCTTCTTCGGCTACGTGTTCGGCTCCGCCATTGCCGGCGCTGGCGTCGGCTGGATCGCCGACCATTGGGGCTGGGGTGGCGTCTTCGCCACGATGATCGTCTGTTGCCTCCTCACCATCGTCTTCAGCGCCATGACCCTCGGCCATCGGGCAACCAGCTCGTCGTCCGCCGGGTGACCGGTCGCGCGGATCGCCGCCCCCGCCCTTTCCCCATGAAGCATGTCGTCCTGCTTTGTCTCGCCGCGGGTGTCGCCGCCGCGTCGCCCGCCGTCCAGCCGCTTGTCGTCGCCCATCGCGGCGCGAGCGGCTACCTGCCGGAGCACACTCAGGCCGCGAAGGCCCATGCCCACGCGCTGGGCGCCGATTTCATCGAGCAGGATCTCGTGCTCTCCAAGGACGACGTTCCGGTCGTCCTGCACGATGTCTACCTTGACGCCGTCTCCGACGTCGCGACCCGGTTTCCCGGCCGCCAGCGGGCGGACGGGCGTTTTTACGTCATCGATTTCACGGTGGCCGAGCTCCGACAACTGGCGGTACGCGAGCGCGTCAACCTGCGCACCGGTGCTCCCGCCTATCCGGGCCGTTACGACTCTCAGCGCTCTCCGGGGATGTTCCGCATCTCCACGCTCGAGGAGGAACTGCAGCTCATCCAGGGCTTGAATCGCAGCACCGGGCGCGTCGCCGGGATCTATCCCGAGATCAAGGCCCCGAAGTGGCACCGCGACCAGGGGCGCGATCCCAGCCGGGTCGTGCTCCCGATCCTCGCCCGGTACGGTTACGCGACCAAGGCCGACCCTTGTTTCCTGCAATGTTTCGAGCTCGCCGAGATTCGCCGGCTGCGGGGTGAGTTGGGTTGGAAAGGGCGGCTCGTGATGCTCATCGGTGGCGGGGCCAAGGAGGTCGACGGCACTGACTATGCGGCCCTCTGCACGCCCGCGGGCATCAAGGAACTTTCCGGACTGGTCGACGGTATCGGGCCGGCGATCGGCCGCATCGTGACCTGGCCGTCGGCGGGCGGGGCGCCGGTTTTCACCGAGCTCGTGCGGCTCGCCCACGAGGCCGGGCTCAAGGTCCACCCGTACACGGCGCGGGCCGACGATTTGCCGCGCCATTGCCCGTCCCTCGACGCGTTGCACGAGGCGCTTTTCATCACCGCGCGCGTCGACGGGGTGTTCACCGATTTTCCGGACCGCACGGGCGCATGGTTGCGCCGCGCGGGCAGCCGCCCTTGAAGCGGATCGGCGAAGTCCTTCCGGTGTGAATGGGGAAAGCCGGAAGTTGGGAACCGGG
>CAXRGI010000155.1:0-21477 GCA_964229935.1 Opitutales bacterium | reverse complement strand
CGCGGACTCGCGTGGGCCGCGGCCGTCCTCCTCGCGCTGGGCGCGCTCGTCGCCGCCGGTCTGCTCCCTCAGGGCGGCGTGCTGCAGGATCCCGCCAAGCCCGGCTTCATCCACTCGTACTTCATCAAGGGCCTCGTCTTTTTCATCTTCGTGCTCGGTCTCGCCCCCGCCGTGACCTACGGGGTCGTCACCGGATCGATCCGGCGGGATACCGATGTCTACCGGGCGATGCAGCGGACCATGGAACTCGCCGCGCCCTATCTCGTCGTCGTGTTCTTCATCGCGCAATTCGTGAACCTATTCGCGTGGTCCAACGTCGGCGTCATCCTCGCCGTCAAGGGCGCCGCGCTCCTCAAATCCCTCGAACTCGGACCGGTGACGCTCATCGTCGGCCTGATCTTTCTCACCGCGACGACCGACCTGTTCCTCGGCTCCGCCTCCGCGAAGTGGGCGATCCTCGCACCGGTCTTCGTGCCGATGTTCATGCTGCTCGGCTACTCCCCGGAGATGACGCAGGCCGCCTACCGCGTCGGTGACAGCGTGATGAACGTGGTGACGCCGCTCGCCTCCAATTTCCCGCTGGTGCTCATGTTCGCCCAGCGCTTCGCGCCGCAGGCGGGCATCGGCACCATGGTGGCGCTCATGCTGCCCTACTCCCTCTGCTTCATGGTCGGCTGGACGCTCATGCTGGTGCTCTGGCTCCAGGCGGGTTGGCCCATCGGCCCCGGGGCGCACATGCTGCTGCGACCCTAGCGGCAGGCCGGGGATAAAAAAACCCCCGCGGGCTGCGCGGGGGTTCGGGGAAGCGATACGGCGCGCGGCGCGCCGGAAGGTTACTTCTTCGCCGGCGGCGGTGGCGGCGCGGCGGGAGCCTTGATGTCGAGAAGCTCGACGTCGAAGACCAGCGTGGATCCCGGCGGGATGCCAGGGCGGCCGTCGTCTCCGTAAGCGAGATGCGGCGGGACGTACAATTTGATCTTCCCGCCCTTGTTCATCTTCTGGATACCTTCGGTCCAGCCCGCGATCACCTGATCCAGCGGAAACTCAGCGGGCTCTCCGCGCTTCACGGAGCTGTCGAACTCGGTGCCGTCGATCAGCTTGCCGGTGTAGTGGACGCGCACGGTCTCGGTGGCCTTGGGGGCCGGACCATTGCCCGGCGAGACGATCTCGTAGCGAAGGCCGCTGGGAAGCTCGACGACGTTCTTGTTCTCCTTGAGCTTGGTGAAGAAGTCGTTGTTCACCGCGAGGTTCTTGGTCTTCAGCTTGGCCACGTAGGCCGCCTGCTTTTTCTGCATGAAGTCATCCATGAGCGGTCCGATCTTCTCCAGCTCGTAGGGTGAATCCTTGCCCTCGGCCGCGCTGCGGAAGCCCTTGATCAGGGTCTCCAGCTCGCCGGCGCTGAACTCAAGCTCGGTGAGGCCGACGCGCTTGCCGATGAACCAGCCGAACTCCTCGATCAGCTGCGCGTCCGTGAACGCGGGCTTGGCCGGGGCCGCGGCCGGGGCGGGGGCCGCGGCGGGCGCGGCGGGGGTCTGCGCGCCGGCGACGGCCGCGAGGCCGGAGAGAGACAGGCAGAGCGTGACGATGGATTTCAGTTTCATGGGAAAAGGGACGGACTGCGACGGGCGGCCGGTGTTCCGGGGAAAGACGGGAGGCGTGCCGGCGTTTACGGGTTAAGGCAATCTCGATCTCCCCACTTGTGCGGCCCGAAGCTTCGCGCATGGTGGGGAAAACCTCATGATGCCGGACCAGTTCTGGACCAGCCCGGACGGCCAGATCCTCGCCGTCAAAAACAAGGACGAGCGTCACGTCGCGATGACGTTGGCCTTCTGGCCGCGGAATCCCGCCGAGCACGAATTCCTGCAAGCCCATCTCGACGACCTCCGCTTCTCGGAGCGCAGCTCGCTCGCCCGCATCGGTATCGAGATGAAGATCCGGCGCGGCCCGCGGCTGGAGGGCGGACGGATCGAGATGGAGGTGGATGCCTTCCTGTTCGACGCCAGCTTCCCGAACGCGCCCTACTGGAAGAAACTGATGCGCGTCGGCGCCCCGGTGGGCCGTCTCTATCATGCCCCCGCGGCCGCGAAGCTTTCCACGGCGGAGATCTGGGAGGCCTTGCGGGCGAACCGGATCAAGCTCCCCAACACCATCAGCATCGATTCGCGGGGGAGTGTCTTCCTCACGCCCCACCACCTCAGCTACACCCTGAGTCCCAAGCTCCAGCGGGCCGAGTTTGAGCGCGTGGTCGCGGGCCACGCGGGTCGCGCCTTCCTCGACCGGGTGCAAGTCCGGCACGACGCCTCGCCGCTGACGATCCCGCCGCACTCCGGCGTGCTCACGAGCTGCTCCATGTACCTGCGCGAGCACTCCGTCGTGCTCAACCAGGGCGCCGGCAACTTCGGCATCCACACCAGCGCCGTGCTGCTCGATCCGGTGAAGACGTTCGGCACGAACGTCATGCTCGAGATCTACAACCCCGGCGACCAGCCGGTCGTGAACCCGGTGGTGTCGGTCGACGTTTTCCGCGCCCCCGAGCTGGTCGATCCCGAGTTCAAGACGCTCGCCAAGCGCCGCACGCGCCTCCTCGCCACGGCCAGCGGGGTGTTCAAGTGCCTCGATCGCAACCCGCCGCGCGAGGAAAGCGAAGCCCGCCCGCGCACCAAGGTCGTGGTTCGCGGCCAGAGCGGTTCGATGGACAACCGCGCGCTGCTCGTCCGCGCCAACGACGACTTGCGCAAGGTGCTCGCCGGCGACGCCTGCCCGGTCGGCCACCGCACCATGATCCAGGCGCTCGATGACGCGCCGGAGAACGCCGACACCCTGGTGCTCGACAGTTTCCCGAACCTCATGGAGCAGATCGAGCTGCTCTCCCGGCTCGGTGATCTGCGGTTGCGCCGGATCATTTTCCGGAAGGCCTCGCGCACCCACGGCTATTTCTTCTCCAGTCACGCCCACGGCCGGCTCGACACCCTCAGCTCCATCGGGATCCAGGTCTACTGGTACGACGAACTCACCAAGGACCTCTACCTCCACACCTACAAGCGCGACCACGGTTTCTTCGTGCGCGAGGAGGTCGCCAAGCGTTTCGCGGAGTCGACGGTCCTCGCGTTCTACGGGTCCGCCGTCGGGCTCGACCAGAAGGACTCCGACCGGATCGCGACCCTGGTCGACAAGCTCACCAGCTTCATCGGCCCCAACCTTGGCGTGCTCACCGGCGGTGGCGGCGGGGTGATGCGGCTCGCGACCGAGCAGGCCCGCACCAAGGGCGCCCTCACCGGTGCGTGTTTCCTCGAGCTCGAGGCGCAGCCGCCCGAGCTCGGAGTGGATTTCTTCAACACCTTCCAGGAGTCGTCGCGACACTTCCGCCAAAAGTGGTTCGAGGCGGCCGATTTCTGCGTCTTCAACGTCGGCGGCGTCGGCACCCTCGAGGAGGTCGGCATCGAGCTCTGCAATCTGAAGCTCGGGATCCGGCCGCGGATCCCGTACGTGTTCTTCAACGCCGCGTTCTGGGGCGACCTGCGGCGCCAGTTGGACACCATGATCCGCGAGCGCCGCGCGCCGGCGTGGATGGCGGACTACATGCTGTTCACGGACGATCCCGACGAGGTTGTCGCTTTTTATCGCAAGAAGCTGCAGGTGCTTTGAGTCGGCTTCGCGCTTGGTGGCGCGCGGGGATTTTGGCGTTGCCTGACCCTCGCGCTGACCACACTTGCGCGGCGTGTCTTCTCCGTCTTCGCACGCGCTTCCCGCTTCCGTCCTCGTCGTCGGCTCCGGCGGCCGCGAGCACACGCTGGTCCGGGCCCTGCTGGCTTCGCCGGCGCGTCCTCGCGTGATCTGCGCGCCCGGCAACGCGGGCATCGCCGGTGAGGTGACGTGTCACGCCGTGGCGGCCGACGACGTGGCGGGCCTCGTGGATCTCGCGTGCCGCGAACGCGTGGAGTTCGTGGTGGTGGGCCCGGAAGTGCCCCTGGCGCTCGGGCTGGCGGACCGCCTCATCGCCGCGGGAATCCCGGTGTACGGGCCGACGGCGGACGGCGCGCGATTGGAGGCGTCGAAGATTTTCACCAAGCGGATCCTGCTTAGGCATCGGATCCCAACGGCGCCCGCCGCGTTTTTCAGCGAAGTTGGTCCCGCGTTGGATTACATCCGAGCGCGGCCCGCGCCGATCGTGGTGAAGGCCGACGGTCTCGCCGCGGGCAAGGGGGTGGTGGTCGCGCAGACCACCGCCGAAGCGGAGGAGGCGGTACGGGAGATGCTCGCGTGCGGGAAGTTCGGCACCGCCGGTAGCCAGATCCTCATCGAGGAATGTCTGCAGGGTGAGGAGACCTCCATCCTGGTGGTCGTCTCAGGACGCGATTACGTGATCCTGCCCACTTCGCAGGACCACAAGCGTGTTGGCGACGGCGACACCGGCCCGAACACCGGTGGGATGGGCACCTATTCGCCGGCCGAGGTGGTGACGCCCGCGTTGCTCGCGCGGATCGAAAACGAGATCGTGCGCCCCTCCGTGAACGCGATCGCCGACGAGGGCATGGCTTACCGCGGAACACTCTTCATCGGCATCATGCTCACGGCATCAGGGCCAAGCGTGATCGAGTACAACGCGCGTTTCGGCGATCCTGAGACCCAGGTGGTGGTGCCGCGGATCGCGGGTGACGTCCTCGACCTGCTTTGGCGGGCGACCCATGGCCGCTTGGCCAATTATCGTTTGGAGACGCGGCCCGAGCACGCGCTCTGTGTGGTGGTCGCGGCCAAAGGATACCCCGGCAGTTTTCCCAAAGGGGATGTAATCGCGCTGCCGGCGCCGTTGCCGTCCGGCGTGACCATCTACCATGCCGGAACCGCGCGGAACGCGGCCGGCGACTTGGTCACGAACGGCGGACGCGTGCTCGGCGTGACCGCGCTCGCTTCGACGCTGCGTGGCGCCGCGGATCTGGCGTACGGGGTTTGCCAACGGATCGGTTGCGCGAGCCGGTATTTCCGTCGCGACATCGGGGCACGGCAACTGAACCGGCGATGACCCGGGCCGGATTCATTCTGGCGGCCGCGATGGGCTGGGCGTTGCTGGTGGCCGCTGCGCGGGCGACTCCGCTGACCAGGGATCTGGGCGACGGGCTCACGTATGTGCGCATCCGGGAGTTACCGGCGGATCTGCCCGGAGGGGCGGCGGTTCCGGGCCAGGCTCTGATCCTGGATCTGCGTTACCTCCCGGCCGCACGTGACGCCGCGGCGGCGTTGCTGGCCTGGGCGGAGTTTCGCGCCAGTGGCCGCAGTCCGCTGTTCCTTTTGGCGAATCGCGAGACGGGGTCGGAACTCCAGACGGCGTTACGCCGGGTTGCCCGCGGCAAAGGCTGCGTGGTGATCGGCGTGCCAGGTCCGGGCTTTGAGCCTCAGCTGACGGCCAAGTCCGGCCCCGAAGAGGAACGCGAGGCCTACGCCGCGCTTGGGAGTGGTGAGCCGGTCTTGTCTCTGTTGGTCGAAAATCCCGGGAAGGCGCGCATCGACGAGGCGAGTCTGAATCACCCTCCGGCGGATGAATCGGAGAGCGTGCGGAGCGAGCCTCAAAAAAAGTCACCGCCTGTGGACGCGGCGCTGCAGAGGGCGTTTCATCTGCATCGCTCCCTGCGCGCCCTGCGCCGTCTGTAGATAATCCCGAGCGCCGGCTGGCTGGTCTCCCGCCACGGCCGCAGGGACGGCTGCGCGCAATCGTTGCCGATTACTTCATTTTAGTGTCGCCGCATACCCCGTTCCCTCTGGCCGCGCGGCGGGCGGAATAGCCGGCAAGTCTCTGTGAAATCAGCCTTTGCGTTTCGCCGCGATTCCGTCTCCGTTCGACGCCTGTGCCCGATCCCCGCGAGATCGTCGTGGTTTGCACCGCCAACGTGTGCCGCAGCCCCATGGCCGCGGCTCTGTTGCAGCATGCCTTGGCGGCCGAGTCCGTTCCCTTGTCCGGTTTGAAGGTTTCCTCAGCCGGGGTGGTGGCTCGCCGGGGGGACGCTGTCTCCGCCAATTCCGTTTCCGCTCTGAAAAAGGTCGGACTCGATATCTCCGCCCACCGCAGTCAGCCGCTCACCCAGGAGATGATGGATCGTGCCCTCCTGGTCCTTTGCATGACCGAGTCGCACCGCGAGATGATCCGGCTGCAGACCGACCGGCCGCCGGCCAACCTTAACCTCTTCCGCGAATTCATGCCGGGGTCGGTCGATCGCGAGATCGGTGATCCCTTCGGCGGCCCGCTGTCGCTCTACGAGGCCGTGCGCGATGAGATGGTGGAATCGATCCCCTCGCTGCTGCGCCATCTGCGCGGCCTGCTGGGCTGAACAACGGAGGCATTAGCCTCTGATGAGGAACGGCCGACGCCGGCCGCGCCGGACCCGTTTGTCACGTGATACCTGACAAAGCCGGGGCGCTTTTTTGCTGGCGCCGGCCGGTGCGGCCGCGCGCAATCGCGCGTCTTTCCCGCCATGTCGCTCAACGCCGCTCCTCTCCGCACCCTAGATCCTGAGGTCCATGCCGCCGTCGCCGCGGAACTGGCCCGCCAGCAAAGCCACATCGAGCTCATCGCCTCGGAAAACTTCACCTACCCGGCGGTGATGGAGGCGCAGGGCAGCGTCCTCACCAACAAGTACGCCGAGGGTTATCCGGGCAAACGCTGGTACGGCGGCTGCGAGCACGTGGACAAGGTCGAGACCCTCGCCATCGAGCGCGCCAAGAAGCTCTTCGGCGCCGAGCACGCCAACGTGCAGCCGCACTCCGGCTCCCAGGCCAATTTTGCCGTCTACACCTCCGTGCTGCAGCCGGGCGACAAACTCCTCGGGATGAACCTGAGCCACGGCGGCCACCTGACCCACGGCAACCCGGCCAATTTCTCCGGCAAGCTCTACAACTTCTGCCAGTACGGAGTCCGCGAGGACAACGGTCTCATCGACTATGATGAACTAGCGGCCGTCGCCGCGCGCGAAAGGCCGCGCATGATCACCGTCGGCGCCAGCGCTTATTCCCGCGTGATCGACTTCGCGCGGATGGGCGAGATCGCCCGCGGAGTCGGAGCGATGCTGTTCGCCGACATCGCCCACCTCGCGGGCCTGGTCGCCGCCGGGGTGCACCCGTCCCCCGTGCCTCACGCGGATTTCGTGACGACCACCACCCATAAGACGCTGCGCGGCCCGCGCGGCGGCCTCATCCTTTGCCGTGCGGCGCACGCGAAGGCGGTCGACTCGGCGATGTTCCCGGGCGGCCAGGGTGGTCCGCTGATGCACGTGATCGCCGCCAAGGCGGTCTGTTTCAGCGAGTGCCTGAAGCCCGAGTTCCGCGCCTATTCCGAACAGGTGGTGCGCAACGCCCGGGCCCTCGCCGCCGCGATGATCGCGCGCGGCTACAAGATCGTCTCGGGCGGCACCGACAACCACCTCATGCTGGTTGATCTGCGTCCGAAGTTTCCGGAGCTCACCGCCAAGAAGGCGCAGGAGACCCTCGATCTCGCCCACATCACCTGCAACAAGAACACGGTGCCGTTCGAGACCCGCAGCCCCTTCCAGGCCTCGGGCATCCGTCTCGGAACTCCGGCCGTGACGACGCGCGGCTTCAATGAGGCCGACATGTCGGAAATCGCCTCGTGCATCGACACCGTGCTGGCCGCGATCGGCACTCCGGGCGAGGCCGCGACGCTCGAGTCCGTGAAGGTGCGCGTCGCCGCCCTGACCGGCCGGTACCCGCTACCCTACCGCTGAGTCCGCGGACGGATCGTTTTCACTCCCCGCGGCGACGCTGGTTCCCGCCGGCCATCGGTTTGTTCCTTGGCGCGGTTCGTCCGAGGGGCTTTCCTTCGCCTTCCGCACCTTGTCCTCCGCCGACTCCCAGCCGCCCTCCGGTGCCGCTCGCCCGCTCTCGCTCGGCGTAATCTTCCTCACCCTCTACATCGATTTGGTGGGGTTCTCGATCGCGTTCCCGCTGGGGCCCGACCTGCTCGCCCACTATCTCGCGCTGGAGGGCAAGTCCGGCGCGCTCGGCTGGATGGTGGCGCGGGTCGAGTCGGTCGCCGCCGCGCTGGGCATTGCCAGCTACGCGCCCGTGCTTTTCGGCGGGGTGGTCGCCTCGGTTTTCTCCGTGCTTCAGTTCATCTTCGCCCCGTTCTGGGGGGAACTGAGCGACCGCCGCGGACGTCGCGGCGTGCTGTTGTTCACCGTGGCCGGCACGGCCGCGAGTTATCTGCTCTGGGCGTTGAGCGGTTCCTTCTGGCTGTTCCTGCTGGCCCGCCTCGTCGGAGGCGCCTTCAGCGGCAACCTATCCGTCGCGACCGCGGCCGTCGCCGACGTGACCTCGCGCGCGGAACGCTCGCGGGCGATGGGGCTGGTCGGGGCCGCGTTCGGACTCGGTCTGGTCACCGGGCCGATGCTCGGGGCGCTCACCGTGCGCTGGAACCTGGCGGAGCAGTTTCCGGCCCTGCGCGCCTTCGGCATCAACCCGTTCTCGGTGCCCGCACTCCTCGCGTTTTCCCTGAGCTGCCTGAACCTGGTCTGGATCTCGGCGCGGTTTCGGGAGACCCGCTCCCCGGGGACGCGTACCGCGGCGACCGAACCCCGCCTCCGCAACCCGCTTGCCGCCATCCTCGGCCTCGATCGCGCGGAGCTGCGGCGGATCAACCTCGTGGCCTTTGTTTTCTCGGTGGCCTTTGTCGCGATGGAGGCCTCCCTCACCTTCCTCGCCGCGCAACGGTTCGGTTTCAACGCCCGCGACAACGGCTACCTGCTCGGTTTCCTCGGATTGTGCGCGATCGTCACGCAGGGAGTGATCGTCCGCAAAGTCCTGCGGGTCGTGAGCGAACTCCGGGTACTGGCCGCCGGACTGGTCGCTTCGGCGGCGGGTTTCCTGCTCGTGGGTTTCGCGGCCGCCCCGTGGCAGCTTTACGCGGGGGTTGGAGTGCTCGTTTTCGGCTCCAGCCTGGTCAATCCCTCCACCACGGGCCTGATCTCCCTCTACGCGGGACCCGACGAGCAGGGCCGAGTGCTCGGCATCTTCCGCTCCCTCGGCGCTCTTTCCCGCGCCATTACTCCGGTCCTGGCCGGCGTTGTCTTCTGGGTATGGGGCGCGCCGGTGGTTTTCGTGGCGGGGGCCCTGCTCGCGCTCGGCGCGCTGGCCTTCTGTCGCGGGCTCCCGGCGCCTGGCAAATGAGCGCGGTCGAAAGGGGTGCCCGGCTTCGCGCCTCTTCCGGCCTCGCGGCACTCCTCGTTTTTCTGCTGGCGGGTTGTTCCGCCGGTGGCTTCCGGCCAGCAGCCCCGCAACCCGGGCGAACCACGCTGCCCGCGTCGGGTGTCACCCTGCCCGCGGAGCTGATCGGCAACCTCCTGGTGGTGGAGGTGCCGGGGGACCGCTCGGGGCCCCGCCGCTTCCTCGTGGACACCGGTTCCTCCGTCACGCTGGTGACGCCCGAGATCTCGCGGCGCTCGCCGGGCCGCGGTCCAGTCGCGGCGGGCGGGGCGCCCCTGCGGGTCAAGGGAGCCGAGGGCGCCGTGGTTGAACTGCCGCGCGCCTCCCTGCGGCGGCTTGATCTGGGTGCGGCGCGCTTCGAGGACGTGGATGTGGTGATCCACGACTGCGCGGCCATCTCCGCGCACCTCGGGCGCCGGATCGACGGCGTGCTGGGATTTCCGCTCTTCCGCGAGGTTCTGCTGACGCTCGATTACCCGGGCCGGCAAGTCTCCCTCCGGCCGGCAACGGGCGGCGCGGCGACAAAGGGTGTGGCCTTACGGTTTGACGACGCTCGCAAGGTTCCGCTCGTGAGCGCGGGGTTGGATGGTCGCACGCTGATGATGCTGGTCGATTCCGGCAGCGACGCGGTCTTCAGCCTCAATCCCGCGGGGTTTCGTCCGGAATTCGCGCACGGGCCCGTACGCGGCACCGTGGTGGGCACGCTGGCGGGGGAACGCGAGCAAGAGGTGGGACGTCTCGCCGGTGACATCGCGATCGGTGAGGTGGTCTTTGCGCGGCCGCGGGTGGATTTCACCGATGAGCTCTCGGCACTGGGCGGCGGCGCGTTGCGCCACTTCACCGTGACCTTTGACCAGATGCGCGATCGGGTGGTGCTGGAACGCGCGGTGAGCGGGCCGGTCGAGACGCCGGCGCTACGAAGCAGCGGCCTGAGTTTTTCCCGGACGCCGGCCTATTGGCGGGTCGCGGGGGTGGTGCCCGGTTCTCCGGCCGAGCGGGCCGGCGTGGAGCGCGGCGAACTCATCGTGCGGATCGACGGCGAGCCGGTCTCCCGTTGGGATCTCTCGCGTTTCGAGGCGCGCGTGGGCCCGGCGGAGGAGTTGGAACTAACCTTCCTTGAGGGGAATCGCGAGATCACGCGCCGGGTACGGGTTTTCGATCTTGTGCCCTAGGCCCGCGGCCGGCCGGGTTTAGGGTTGGCGCAGCGCAGGGGGCGGACCACGTTCCCGCCATGATCAACCTGCTGTTCATCGGCGATGTGGTCGGCCGTCCGGGGCGCGACATCATCGCCGACCGCCTGCCGCGGATCCGGCAGGAGCACGCGCTCGATTTCGTCATCGCCAACGGGGAGAACGCGGCCGCCGGGGCAGGCATCACGGGTTCGATCGCGAGGTCGCTGCTCGAAAGTCGCGTCGACGCCATCACGCTGGGCGACCACGTCTGGGATCAGCGCGGTTGGGAAAATGAGATCACGCAGATCGACCGGGTCTGCCGTCCCGCGAACCTGCCGCGCGCCTGCCCAGGCTGGGACCATGTCATCGTCGAGACACGCGGGTTCCGCCTGGCGGTTTTCACGGTGCTCGGACGCACCTTCATGAACCTGAAGGCCGATTGTCCTTTCCTCAGCGCCGATCGCATGATCGCGCAACTGAGGGGACAGGCCGACGCGATCATCGTCGAGATTCACGGCGAGGCCACCTCGGAGAAGCAGGCCCTCGGCTGGCACCTGGACGGCAGGGTCACCGCGGTGATCGGGACCCACACCCATGTGCCGACGGCCGACGCCCGGGTGCTGCCCAAGGGGACCGGGTTCATCTGCGACGCCGGCATGACCGGACCCTACGAGAGTGTGCTCGGCCGCGATATCCGGCCGGTGGTGGACAAGTTTGTCGACGGCATGCCCCGACGTTTCGAGGTCGCGACCGGCGATGTCCGTCTCTCCGGCGTCCTGCTGGGTATCGAACCGGGAATGGCCCGGACGGAGCGGATCGAGCTGCTGACGGTGCGGGCTTAGCTGCGGACGACGCCGGCCTCCTCGAACACCCCGAGGTGGCGAAAGCGCTCGTAGCGCGTGTCGAGCAGGCGCGCGGAATCAAGCGCGCGCAGGTCGTTGAGATGCTTCAGCAACGCGTAGCGGAGCGCGCCGGCGGCCTGAGCCGGAGCGTTGTGGGCTCCGCCACTAGGCTCCGGGATGACCTCGTCGACCACGCCCAGCTTTTCCAGATTATCGGCGCTGAGCTTCAGTGCCTCCGCGGCCTTCGGGGCGGCGGCGCCGTCTTTCCACAGAATCGCGGCGCAACCCTCCGGCGAGATGACCGAATAGTAGCTGTTCTCCAGGATCAGCACCCGGTCGGTGACGCCGATGCCGAGCGCGCCGCCGGAGCCGCCCTCGCCGACCACGACCGAGATCGTGGGGGTGCGCAGCATGGCCATCTCACGCAGGTTGACAGCGATCGCCTCGGAGACGTGCCTCGCCTCCGACTCGATGCCCGGGAAGGCGCCCGGGGTGTCGATGAACGTGAGGACGGGCAGACGGAATTTCTCCGCGAGCCGCATCAGCCGGAGGGCCTTCCGGTAGCCTTCCGGCTGGGGCATTCCGAAGTTGCGCGCGATGCGTTCCTTGGGATCGCGCCCCTTCTGCTGCGCCACGATCATGACCGCCTCGCCTTCGAGGAAGGCCGTGCCGCCGATGATCGCGCGGTCGTCCCGGAACTGCCGGTCGCCGTGGAATTCCTGGAAGCCCTCGCAGATGGCGTTGATGTAATCGAGGGCGTAAGGACGGCGCGGATGGCGCGCGATCTGGACCTTCTGCCACGGGGTGAGCGAAGAATAGATCTCTTTCCGGGTGGCCTCGATCTTCAGTTCCATCCCGCGGATCTCCGCCGATAGATCCACGTTGGTCTCGATGGAGCGTTGCCGCAGCTCGTTCAGCTGGCGCGACAGCTCGCGCAGCGGCTTCTCGAATTCCAGCACGTAGGCGGAGGACTCCATGCCGGAAGGTTACGGACGGGCATTTCGGGGTGTCAACGGGCGCGAGCCCCTTGGTGCCGGCCGCCGACTCAGCTCGCGGGATTTTTCAACTGCTCCCGCCACCCGCCGATTTTCGCCTGCGCCCCGAAATGTTCGGCCTTGGCCTTGTCCCCCCGCTCGACCCAGATCCGGGAGAGGGTGGTGTTGATGAAAAGGTCGGCCGGGCGAAGAGCGTGCGCCCGCTCCGCCGCCGCCAGCGCCTCGTCCAGCCGGCGGAGGGAAAGGTTAACCTCCGCGAGCGCGTGCCACGCCTCGAACAAATCGGGCGCGGCCGCCGTGGCGCGGGCCAGTTTCACCAGCGCGGCCTGCGGGTCGTCGGTCGCGAAGTCGGCCGTCGCCTCCTCCACCAGGTTTTGCAGCTCCTCGTTGGTCACGCGGTCAACGTGCGGGTCCGGCGGGAAAAGGGAAGCGCCGTCGGCGGCCCGCCTTCACAGGATGAGCATCGCGTCGCCGTAGCTCAGGAAGCGGTACTCGCGTGCGATCGCGTCCCGGTAGATCTCGTGCAACCACGCGATGCCGTCGGTGGAGCCCGGCGCGAGAAACGCCGACACCAGGCAAAGCAGCGTCGATCGCGGCTGGTGGAAGTTGGTGATCAGCGCATCCACGCCGGCAAAGAGCCGCGGCGGGTGGATGAAAATCGACGCTTCGGCGGCAAACGGGGCTTCGACCTCCGCCGGTCCGCGGGAAAGGTAGTCCTCCAGCGTGCGCACCGAGGTGGTGCCGACCGCGATCCGCCGCCCACCCGCGGGGTTGTGAATGAGCCGCCGGGTGGCCGCGGGGATCTCGTAGGCCTCTCGGTGGATCTCGTGGGCTTCCACGTTTTCCACGGTGAGGGGACGGAAGGTTCCGAGGCCGACATGCAGCGTGAGGTCCGCCGCGCGGACGCCCGCGCTCTCCAGCCGAAGCAGCAGCTCCGGAGTGAAGTGCAGGCCCGCGGTGGGCGCGGCGACCGCGACCTGCTTTTGCCGGGCGGCGTAGACCGTCTGGTAGCGCTCGCGGTCAAGCTCGCGGGTCGCGGCACGCTCCGCTTCGCCCTCGCGGGAAATGTACGGCGGCAGCGGCACGTCACCGAGCCGATTGGCCGCCGCCGTGACCGATTCTCCATCCTTGGTTGTGAACCGTACCGCGGCGGAGCCGTCCTCCCCACGCGCGACAATCTCGCCACGTAATTCCCCGGACGGATGTTCGAATGTCGCGCCCGGCGGAAGCTTGCGGCCTGGTTTCACGAGGCAGCGCCACGTGAAATCATCGCCTTCAGGCCGCAGCAGGAAGCATTCGACGGCGCCACCCGTCGGCCGGCGGGCGGACAACCTCGCGGGGAGTACGGCCGCGTTGTTGCGGAAAAGGACGTCCCCCGGCGCGAGGTATTCCGGCAAGTCGGAGAACGTGCGGTGCTGCAGCCGCTTGGAGCGCCGGTCAACCACCAGCAGGCGAGAGGCGTCACGGCGAGCGGCGGGCGTCTGCGCCACGCGTCCGGGGGGCAGATCGTAATCGAAGAGTGAGGCGGAAAGCGGCACAGCGAGGTGGGGACGGGACCAAACGCTCCGCGGCGCCGAACACAAGGCGTCGCTCGCGAGCCCGCTTCCTTGAGCTCAGGGCGGCAGCAGCCCGGCAAGGACGGCCACCGCCTCCTGGCGGAGGGTGAGCACGGCGCGCAACTCGGCCTGCGCCTGTTGGACGCGAGCCTCGGCTTGTTCGTTCACTTGTCGGGCGCGCGCCAGACGTGACTTCACCTCGGCGTCAGGCAGGTTGTCGCGGACCGCGTAGCGGAGGGATTCCTGCTCGGGGTTGGCGGACCGGGTCGTGCGATCACCTTTCTTCGTCGCGATCGACACCGGCTTTCCAATGGCGCCGCCCTTCCAAAGACCAGCCCGCGCTTCATCAACCCGCTTGATGCGCTCGAGGATCACCGCCCACTCCGCGTCGTCCTCTACACCGAATTGATCGCGCAGGCGTTCGAGGGCGCGGGCCGCGGCCTCATCGGCCCGGCCCTTGGGGTTGATCGCGGCCTGATCCCTGTCCGCCCGAGCGGGCTTCCGCGCCGCCTCATCGCCCGCAGCCGACTCGCGGCGAAGCTCCCGTTTATCCGGTTTCGCCTCCGCCTTCGCCGCGTGCCCGACCGGCACCGCCAGCATCACCAGCGTCGCGACCAGCGACGGAAACAAGACGCTGGCGGTCACTCGGGGGCGGAAGGCAGCCGGGCGGGACATGGCGCGAGGATTCGAGGCGAGAGACGCATCCGCGGGCAATACGTTACCGTCCCGGGGGAGGCTTCCGCCGACCTGTCCCTAGCGCAGGCGGAGGAAAAACCAGCCGGCAATTAAGGTCATGCCGGCGTTGGGGAGCCACGCTGCCACCACCGGCTCGACGATACCCCGCGCGGCAAGGGAGGTCGCCACCGTTTTGAGCACGTAGTACAGGAAAAAAAGTCCGATCGACTTGGAAACCCCGACCGCCGGGTTCACCCGCACGCCTGTCACCGCAAAAGGGATGGCAATCGCGATCACAATCAACGGCCCCACCACGCCGGCGATCAACCCGTGGTACTCCACCGCATAGGCCGCCAACTTCGGGCTCCCTTCCTTTTCCAGCTGGCCGATCAGATCGCGCAGCTCCCAGAGCGACAACCGTGATGCTTTGCGATCGATCAAAAGCATCAGCTCCGGGTCCTCCCGGTAACCGGCGGCGAACTTCTCCTCGAACGGCGTGGAACTGGTCTGCTCCCCGGACTCCACATTGAAGGCCATCTCCCTTCCCTGCCGGAAAACCCAACCTCCTCGCGAGGCGTCGCGCCACGCCTCGGCCGCCACGATGCGCACTCGCTCCCGGCGCAAAGCGTCCAACTCCGACACCGACACCCCGTAGCCCCGCATCGTCCCGCGCGCGAACCGGTTGATAAACCACACGCGCCGCGCCTCGGGATTATCAAAAGCCACGCTTTGAACCGCTCCGATCCGATCAGCCGGCAACGCGCGCGCAGTCTGCCCCCGAAATTCTAGATCTTCCTTGATCGCCCGCGACTGCTCGACCGACCACGGCACGATTTCCGTGTTGAGCCACCAGGAAACCGCGCAGCAAACGACTCCCACCGCCCAAACCGGGGCCATCATCCGTCCGAAACCCACGCCGGCCGCCCGCAACGCAGTCAGCTCGTTCGACCGGTGCAAGCGCCCCAACGCGTAAAGCAGCGAGACCAGCAGCGCCAGTGGCAGGACCGCCGCCAGGAAGCTCGGCACACGCACCGCCACATAACGTGCCAGCAAAGCTGACCCCGCGCCCAACTCGCTCAGCGCCCGGAAGTCCTCGTAAACCACCTGAACCAGCAAAAGCCCGACCGTCGCCGCCAGCACCAGCCCGAGGATCTGCAGCCACTCGCGCAGGAGATAACGGTCGAAGATGCTCACAGGCGGCGAATTGAACGGCCTGACCCGACCGCGGAAAGCACAAACCCCTTCGCCATACCAGCGATCGGGTTGCCTCCGCCGTTTTTCCTGCTCTCCTCCGGCCATGCGTCTCCCCCACTTCCCCCGCTTCCTTGCCACCCTCGCCCTGGTCGCCACCACCCTTCGTTCCGCGGAACCCGCTCCGATCAAGATCGGTGAGTTCGCCTCCCTTACCGGCAAAGAGGCGGCCTTCGGGCAGTCTTCCCACAAGGGCACCCTGCTCGCGGTGGAGGAAATCAACGCGGCCGGCGGGGTACTCGGCCGCAAGATCCAGCTCATCACCGAGGACAACCAGTCCAAGGCCGGCGAGTCCGCGACCATCGCCAAGAAACTGATCTCCCGCGACAAGGTCGTCGCTCTCATCGGTGAGGTTGCCTCCATGCGCTCCCTCGAGGCGGCCCCCATCGCCCAGCAGGCCCGTATCCCGATGATCTCGCCGTCATCGACCAACCCGAAGGTCACCGAGATCGGCAACTACGTGTTCCGCGTCTGCTTCATCGATCCGTTCCAGGGTGTCGTCATGGCCAAGTTCGCCCGCAACACACTCAAGCTGAAGCGCGTCGCCGTGCTTACCTCGGTCTCATCCGCGTACAGCGTCGGTCTCGCCAAGTACTTCAAGGAGCGCTTCGTCCAGGACGGCGGCGTCATCGCCCTCGAGCAGCGCTTCACCGAGGGCGACAAGGACTTCAAGGCCCAGCTCACCGCCATCAAGGCCGCCAACGTGGACGGCATCTTCCTGCCCGGCTATTACACCGAGGCCGCTCTGGTCTGCAAACAGGCCCGCGACCTCGGGATGAATCTCCCGCTCTTCGGCGGCGACGGCTGGGAGGCCCCTCAGCTCATCAGTATCGGCGGCGCCGCCGTCGAGGGCACCTACTACTCCACGCACTACTCGCCCGAAAACAAATCCCCCGCGGTCTCCGGCTTCGTCGAACGCTTCCGGAAGCGCTGGAACAACGAGGTGCCCGACGCCATGGCTGCGCTCGGCTACGACGCCGCCATGGTGCTCGCCGACGCCATCAAACGCGCCGGCACGACCGAAAGCGCCAAGCTTCGCGATGCCCTCGCCGCCACCAAAAACCTCCCCGGCGTCACCGGCGACACCACCCTCGACGCCCAACGCAACGCTTCCAAGGCGGCCGCGGTGATCGCGGTGAAGGACGGCAAATTCAAGTTCCTCGAGACCGTCGCGCCCTGAGCGACGCGTGCGACGCCCACCCCCAAGGGGGCAGGCCTGTTGCACGCTGCATACCTTCCGGTGGTCGACGGGGGCGCTCCCCAAACTCGCCCATGCAGCCTGCAACAGGCTGAACGCATCGGACCCGCTCCTCAGGCTACCGTGCATCCGCCAGCCGGGCGAGTTCAGTCCGGGCCAGCACGTGTTCCGCGAGGCGTTCCTCGCTGGCGAGGCCGAGCTTCAGGTCCACGGCGATGGCACGCTGGAGAAACACGCGGGCCTGCGTGCGGTCCCCGCGGCCCAGATACTTCAGGCCAATATGGTAATATGCCCCGCAGCTGCGGCGGGCGACGGTGGTGGCGTCCCCTGGTCCGATGCGGGCCAGCAGCTCCGCCTCGGACACCTCGTCCTCGAGAAACCCGCCCAGCAGCCTGATCCAAGCCGCATCCACTCGCGCCTCGATGGTGGCGAGCGACGGGCCACGGTCGGTCAGCCCCAGCCGGTGCAGGAGGTGGCGGCGGAAGAAGCGGTTCTTGGCGGGAAAGTCAGCGACGGTGGCGTGACTGCGATCAAAGTCGGCGACCGCCGCTTCCCACTCACCCTGAGCCTGCCGGGCAACGCCCCGGAGGGTCAGGGCCAGGCTGACGGTGGCCGCTAGGGGTTGGAGTTCGACCACGCGATCGAAGTCCTCGATCGCGTCGCCATAACGCTCGAGCATCAGCGCCATCGTGCCGCGCCGCAGGTAGCCGGAAGCTTCCGCGGGCCTTTGCCGGATCGCCTCCGTGTAGCCGGCGTGGGCGCCGGCGAAATCGCCTTTCATCTGCTTCTCCAGTAACACGCGCTGCAGCAGGGGCGCCTCCGCCTTGCGCGCGCTGGCGAGCTGGCGCGCGGCGTCGGCTGCGGTGGCGGCGCCGTCCGCGGGCATCCGCGCCGGTGCTGGGCTGGCGGATGGGCGGCGGCCACTTTCAGCCTGGGCGGCTATGGCATCGGGATAGCCGGGACGCAGTTCGAGCGCCCGGGCAAAGTCCGCCCGAGCCAGCTCCGGCCGGTCGAACCGCTGGTGGATGCGGCCCCGTTCCAGGTAGGCTTCGGCCAGGGTGGGATCGAGTTCGATCGCTGAGGACAGCTGGGGGAGGGCACCGCGGCGGTCGGGATTGGCCATCACCAGCGCGAACTGCAGCCGGGCGGCTAGGCGGGCCTGGGCGAGGTCGGCCTCCGCGCCCGCGGTGTCGCCGGCCGCTTGCCTCGCCTCCGCGCGATCGCGGAACCATTCTCCCGCTTGGGGTCTTTCCACCGTGATGAGGGCGGTGTAATCGGCGATCGCCGCGTCCAGGTCCCCGTTCGCGCGGTGGGCGCGGCCGCGGCCGTGCAGGAGCGCGGGTTGTCGCTGGGTCCGTTCCAAGGCGAGGTTGAGGTCCACCAAGGCTTCGGCGGGCCGGCCGCCCTCGATCTTGGTCAAGGCGCGCCGAACCTCGGCGCTGACGTCCCCAGGCTTCAGTCGGAGCGCCTCGTCGTAGTCGGCTATGGCATCCTGGAGCCGGCCGAGTCTTCGCCGGGTTTCGGCGCGCTGCGTCCACGCGAGCGCGTCCTTTGGGTCGAGGCGCACGGCGTGGTCGTGGTCCTTGAGTGCTTCCGGCAGTTCGTCGACGGCCCGGCGGGCGTTGCCGCGGTTCAGGAACAGTTTCGCGTGGAAGGGCTCGCGGACGAGGATCGCAGTGTAGTCTGAAATGGCCCCGTGGTAGTCGCCGAGGCTCGCGCGCAGGTCGGCGCGGCCCCAGTAGCCGAGCAGGGAAGGAGGGCGGAGCGCCACCAGCGCGTCGTACGCCGCGAACGCCTTGCCGGTCTCCCCCAAGCGTACCAGGGCGCTGGCGCGGAGGGCGCGGGGGAGGTCGGAGTTGGGGGCGAGAACAGCCGCTCGTTCAAAGTCGGCCAGAGCTCCCACCGGGTCGCCGCTGTTCAGGCGGAACAGGCCGCGCTCCGTCAGCGCACTCGGATGGGGCGACGCCACTCCCTCGATGGCCGTGGCGTAATCGGCCAGGGCGCCCGGGAGGTCACCGGCCCGCTGCTTGAGACCCGCGCCCGCGAGTTGGCGCGCCGTCTCGGGGTCGAGCGGGGGAAAGCCGGCCGGCAGCTGGACGCCCGGCGCCAAGGTCGGCAGCAGGGCGAGGAGAACCGGGATGCGGACGAGCGGGCGGAGCATGGCGAGTCGCGCAGGGCAGCGCGGGTACGGTGGACACAAATTCCGGGTCGCTCCCCCGCCACGCAAGCTGGATTGACGCGGCCGGATCCTGAGGGCCGAACCTAAGGGATGGCTTAACCTTAGGGTTCAGGCCAGCGCGGGTGCACTTGCTGCCGTGAATTGGGTGCGGCCTGGTGGGGTCCGGCCCTTGCGGAGGCCACGGCCCGAGGCGGGAGGCCCACAAACGGCTCAAAGGGGTCGAGGGCGCGGACCTGCTTTGCGTGGCATCCATAGACGCCGCGGGCCCGGTGCGGTGAGCTCAGGCGAGGGTTCAAAACACGGCGCTCTCGTAAGGATTAGGCCAAACCCGATCCAATGCACCTCCGGCTGGACCCCTCCCGTTCAAGCGCTGCCCTCATCATTGCCGCGGCGTTTATAAACGCCTCTTTCAACTTGGTCCGCGTACCAGCGCCCCTTGAGCCTTTTGTGGCCATCGGCTCGGACCCGATAATGCTCGATCCCAATTGAGTCAGGCTAGGGCGTTCCATGTTTCAGTCGGGTCGGGCTCCAAAAACACTGAACGCCCTGACCCCTTAGGCTGCGGTTGACGCCCGCACCCCGGGGTTGACCCCGGAAGGCGGGGTTTCAACCTCGCCCGATCCCTTTGGCTGAATTCCTCCAGCAGCTGCTCAACGGACTGTCGCTCGGCGCGATCTACGCGCTCATCGCGCTCGGCTACACGATGGTGTACGGCGTGCTGCGGTTCATCAACTTCGCGCACTCCGACGTCTTCATGGTCGGCGCGTTCATCGGCTACTTCGCGGGGCGAATCGTTCCGGAAGGCACGCTCTGGGGCGGCCTCGTCGTACTCCTTGCGGCCATGGCCGGCTGCGCCGTCCTCGGCATGCTCATTGAGCGCCTCGCCTACCGTCCGCTGCGGGGCGCGCCCACGCTCAACGTCCTCATCACCGCCATCGGCGTCTCGTTGCTGCTCGAGTACTCGGGCCAGGTTTTCTTCGGCGCCGCGCCGCGCACGTTCCCAGCGATCCTGCCCTCCGCCAACTTCACGCTCGGCGGCCTCGTCCTTTCCTCCAACCAGCTCGTCGTGATCATCGTCGCCGTGCTGCTGATGATCGGCCTCGAGCTCATCGTGCACCGGACCAAAATCGGTATGGCGATGCGCGCGGTGTCGCTCAACCCGCGCGCCGCCCAGCTGGTTGGGGTGAACAACGACATCGTGATCTCGTTCACCTTCGGCCTCGGTTCCGCCCTCGCGGCGGCCGGCGGCGTTCTCTACGCGCTCAATTACCCGTCGATCGATCCGCTGATGGGCGTCATGCCCGGCCTCAAGGCCTTCGTCGCCGCCATCCTCGGCGGTATCGGTAACATCCCGGGCGCCGCGCTCGGCGGCCTTCTGCTCGGCGTGGTCGAGACGTTCGTCAACGGCAGCCAGTGGTCGACCTACAAGGACGCGATCGCGTTCGCCATCCTCATCGTGATCCTGCTCTTCCGGCCCGCCGGACTGCTCGGCCGCGCCACCGTCGAGAAGGTCTGAACCATGCCGCGGCCGCACGTCGCCCTCCTCCTCGCCCTCGTCGCCGCCTACGGCGTCTCGAACTTCCCCGGCGGGCTCGATCCTTACCTGCTCGACGTGCTCACGGGCATCGGGATCAACATCATCCTCGCCGTCTCACTCAACCTGGTGAACGGCTACACGGGCCAATTCTCCCTCGGCCACGCGGGCTTCATGTCGGTCGGAGCCTACCTTTCGTCCGCCGTCTCGCTCTTCGTCGCTCCCAAACTCGTCGGCGAGCTCTCCGCCGCTGGGCCCGTCACCCAGGGCGCAGTCTTCCTCGCCGCGCTCATCACCGGCGGATTCTGCGCCGCCCTCGCCGGTCTTCTGGTCGGAGTGCCTTCGCTCAGGTTGCGCGGCGATTACCTCGCCCTCGTCACGCTCGGCTTCGGCGAGATCATCCGGGTTATCTTTCAAAACGTGGAGGTCCTGGGCGGCGCGCTCGGACTTAACGCCATCCCCGCCAGCACCACGCTCTTCTGGGTCCTCGCCGTCGCGGCCGTCACTGTGTTCGTCGTCCATTGCCTCGTCGACTCCACCTACGGCCGCGGCTTCCTCGCGACGCGGGACGACGAGATAGCGGCCGCCGCGGTGGGCCTCAATCCCACGCGCGACACGATCGTCGCCTTCGTCGTCGCCGCGTTCTTCGCCGGTGTCGCCGGCGGGCTTTACGCGCACTTTAAGCTCACCATCACACCCACCGGCTTCGACTTCACGCGCAGCATCGAGATCGTCGTCATGGTCATCCTCGGCGGCATGGGCAACGCCGTCGGCGTCATCCTCGCCGCCGTGCTGCTCACCATTCTGCCCGAGTTGCTCCGACCCGTCGCCGAGTACCGCATGATCCTGTACTCCCTGCTGCTCGTGC
>CAXRGI010000154.1:0-4102 GCA_964229935.1 Opitutales bacterium | reverse complement strand
GTCATGCGCCACCATCTCGCCGCCGCCGGGGTCGATCCCGCGCGATTCGGCTGGGCGAGCGTGCAGCTCGACGGCGGCATCGAGCGCGCGCTGGGCCGAGTGGAGGCGTGGTTCGAGGAGCGCCTCGCCACGGCGCCCGCGGCGGCGGACCCGTTGCCCCGCGGCGCGCCAAATCTCGCGCTGCTTTCCGCCGGTCCGGTTGACGAACCCTCATCGCTTGCATTCGCGGCGGTCGCGCGCGCGGTGCTCGCCGCCGGCGGTTCGGTGCTGTTGCCCGAGGGCGATCCGTTGCTGGCCGCCGGCGCGTTTCGCACGGCGCTCCTCGGTGACGCGACGCCCCGCGCCACGCTTGCTTACGGTGAACCGATTGCCGCGCCGGGATTGCATGTGGTCGCGACCGAGACGGATCACTGGGTGGAAAATCTCACGGGGCTTTGCGCCTGCGGCGCGCATGTGGCGGCCGGGCTGGTGCGCGATCATGCGCGCCAGGGCCACCCGATGATTCCGGTAATCCAGTTCGCGGCCGCGGATCAGCGTGGCACCGTGGTGGCGGAAGACATCGACGCGTTCCTGCCCGCCGAGCCGTCCGCGGCCGCCGCGTTGCTTGCGGAGTGGATCGGCGCCGCCGCGAGTGGTGAGCGCCAAGTCGCGGCGCAGCGCAACGGCGCGGTCGACTTCCAGCTCACTCGCGGTCTGTTGGGGCTCACTACGTGAGCGCAACCTGAGCGCTTGCGCGGCCGTCACCCGCGTCTACTCGTCCCGCATGGCTGATTCCGCCACCCCCTCGATCCAAGTCCGCGGTCTGCGCAAGGCCTACGGCGGACTGGAGGCGGTGCGCGGCGTGGATTTCACGGTGGGGCGGGGCGAGATCTTCGGCCTGCTCGGACCCAACGGCGCGGGCAAGACGACGATCGTCGAGTGCCTGGTGGGGCTGCGCGAACCCGACGCCGGGGACCTTTTCGTGTGCGGCCTCGACGCCCGGCTTCAGCCACGAGAGGTGAAACGCCGGATCGGCGTGGCGCTGCAGTCGACCTCGTTGCAGGACAAGATCACCCCGCGCGAGGCACTGCGGCTCTTCGGCGCCCTTTACGGCGGCGGTGTGCCAGCGGACGAATTGCTGGCGCGCTTCGATCTCGGGGCGAAGGCGGACGCTGCGCTCGACACCCTTTCGGGCGGACAGCGGCAGCGCCTCGCGCTCGCGCTCGCGTTCGTTAACCGGCCCGAGCTGGTGGTGCTCGATGAGCCCACGACCGGGTTGGATCCGCAGGCGCGCCGGGAACTGCTGGCGGCGATCGGGCGGATGAAGGTCGACGGCTGCACCGTGCTGTTGACGACGCACCACCTGGACGAGGCGGAGGAGCTCTGTGACCGCGTCGCGATCGTCGACCGCGGCCGCATCACGGCGGCGGGCCGGCCGCGGGATCTCGTGGCGGCGGCCGGAGCGCCGCACACGGTGGCTTTACGGGTAACGGCGCCGCTGGACGCGCGGGTGCTGGCGCGCTTGCCCGGGGTTTCGGGCCTGCGCGGGGAGGGTACGGACTGGAGCTTCGCGGCGGCCGACGCGACGGCCGCGGTGGCGGCCCTAGGGGCGACTCTGGCGGCGGGCGGCAACGCGCTGGTCGACCTGCGGGTGCGGCGCGCAACGCTCGAGGATGTTTACCTCGGCCTGACGCGCGGCGAGGAGGCGGCGGCATGAACGCGTTGGCCGAACACCTGCGGATCTCGCTGCGCCTGCATTTCCGCAACCGCCTCGCGCTGCTCTACGGGTATCTTTTCCCGCTGATCTTCCTCGTGGCGTTCTGGGTGCTGTACCGCCACGAGCGCGTGCCGTTGCTCCGTCACATGGGTGAATTGCTGACGGTCGCGGTGCTCGGCGGCGCGTGTTTCGGGCTGCCCACGACCCTCGTGAGCGAACGCGAGCGCGGCGTGTGGCGCCGTTACCGGCTGGCGCCGGTTCCGGTCTGGGTGGTTATCACCAGTACGGTGCTCGCGCGCTACCTGATCATCCTCACGGCCGGCCTGCTCCAACTGGTGGCGGCGCTGGCGCTGGGCATGACGTTTCCCGAGCATCCCGTTTCGCTGTGGGTCGCCTTCTCACTCGTGGCGTTCGCATTCATCGGGCTCGGCCTCGTGATCGCGACGCTGGCCGACAACGTCCCGGCGGTGCAGGCGCTCGGCCAATGCATCTTCCTGCCGATGCTTATCATCGGCGGCGTGGCGGTGAGGCTCGCCGCGTTGCCGGAATGGGCGCAGCACGTCTCGGCGTTTTTCCCCGGACGTTATGCGGTCGAGGCGATCCAGGGTTGTGTCACCGGTCCGGGCCTGCCGGGGCTGCGCTTCAGCCTGCTCGCGCTCGTCCTCACCGGGGTGGCCGGCTGTCTGGCCGGGGCGCGGCTTTTCCGTTGGGACGCCCAGCAACGGTTTGCGCGTCTACCGGGCAAGATCTGGCTGCTGCCCGCGTTCGCCGCGTGGCTCGCCGTTGGTCTGCTCGCCGAGATTCGCGGCCGGATCGCGGGGCCCGCCGACGCCGAGCCGCCGCCCGCCGCGGCGCCGAAGGTTGCGCCGGTGACTCCCGCCGTCGCGCCCGCCCCGGCGCCGTTACCCGCGCCGACGGTCGCGGTCGCCTCTGCGCCCACGCCGGTGGTGCCGCCGGCGCCGAAAAAACCCGATCCGGCCTGGATGAAGATCACGGCCGCCGACTGGGAGGGCCTGGACTACCGGGTGCCGCCCGACCACGGGGTGGTTTCGCCGATGGCGGCGCCCGACGAGGAGATGGACGATTTCGTGAAGGAGCAGGTCGACAAGGTGAAGGAGCGGATGGCGACCTGGTCGCCCGGCACCGATGGCGACGAGCTCTATTGCATCCGAAACCTGCTCTATATCGCCGCCGTGCCCGACTCGATCCAGCTGCCGGTGGAGCGCTACCTGCCGCGTCTGGTCTACCAGCACCTGCTCGACACCTACCCGCGCGAGAATCTCAGGAAGATACTCACCTACATCGCGCTGCACCCGCTCGAAGGGCCCGTGCTCGACGACATTTCGGAGCTGGGCGTCGAGGGCTCGGCCGGTGACCCGATGCTCGTGCGCGAGCGCGCCTATTTCTACGCGATCAAGTTCCTCGCCCGGGTCACGGGTCGCATCAACGAGTAGCCCACCGCCGTGCCGCTTCCCTCCCGTCAGGCCGTCCGCACCGGACTCTTCCTCCTGTTTGTGATCACGCTCGTTTGCCTGCCGTTCGCGGTTTTCGGCGAGGAGTTCGTGCTGCCGCTGCTGAAGACGCGCGAGCAGCAGGTGGGTGCGCTCACCGTGATCGCGGTCGCGCTGCTGGCGGTGGACTCGGTCGCGCCCGTCCCGGCCACGCTGGTGATCATGTATCTTGCGGCGAAGGCCGGCTGGGTGGCGGGTGTCATCGGCGGCACCCTCGGCATGAGCGCCGGGGTGCTCGCGGCCGCGTGGCTCGGCCGCGTGGCGGTCGGCCGGATCGCGCCGAAGTTTTTCCCGGATGCCGAGCTCGCACGACTGCGCGAGTCGCTCCACCGCCGGCTGGGGCTCACGCTCGCCTGCCTGCGCAGCGTGCCGGTGCTCGCCGAGGCCTCGGTGATCATCGCGGCGGCGATGGGTATCCCGGTGCGCCGCATCGTGCTGGTCACGCTGATCCCCAATTTTCTGGTCGCGCTGATCTACTCCCTGGCGGCGGATGATTCGTTCGCCACCGGCGCGATCACGTTCCTCGCGACCATGATCGTGTCCTACGCCATCTGGCGGTTAGCGCCGGAGCCGCGCCGCGACTGAGGCGACATTCTTCCTGACACAGTTGAATCGCTCCGCGGGTGGTTAACCACGGGTGGACGCGAATCGAAACGGAAGAGTTGGACCTCCGAAACCAGCAGAGGTTAACCACGAATGGACACGAAGGCACACGAAGGGAATAGGGTGGAGTTTTGCGCCACTTGAGCTTTTCGGCGGCCAACTTTTCGGATGGCCGCGAGGAGGCGCAGAAGACGCAAGAGATCTGTTTTCGCCGCGGACCTTCCACCGTAGATAGCTCGGATGGCGCAGACGGCTCCAGCCTTCGCAGCCGCGCGGGCTTTACCCTTTCCGC
>CAXRGI010000153.1:0-2470 GCA_964229935.1 Opitutales bacterium | reverse complement strand
CAGTTCGAATCCGCTCGGAATTTTACCCTATTCCCCGCAAATGGACCCCGCGGTCGATGTCACCCCGATTAGGCGCGCGGCGATCAAGCACATCCCCCGCCCGTGATCCTGTCCAGCTCGGCAGACTGGTCGTGGATATCGCGTCCGGTTCCATGTTGGACGAAGAGACCGACAATTTTACGGCGGGGGTGCTCGCATCCAGGGAGGCTATGGGAAAAGACTTCCTTGCGTTCGGGCGTTCGTCTTTAAGATTTCATAAGGGTCGGCCGCCTTCGTTCGGTCACGACATTTTTCGCGGATGAGCGCGATGGTCTTACCGGCCGTATAATACCGTCCCCTTTTCTCCCCTACGGGTATAAGCAATTCCAGATCAGATAGCTTCTTCAGGTCACGGCTTGCGACAACCTCTAACCCAACTTCCGCACTTTGATCCAAAATATATAACTATATCAAATGATTGACTTTCTTAGGCACCACAGGTTCAGTTGTTGGGTTTACTCGGTTCCGGACCCGGCAGTTCCTGGAACACCGGCGCCAGCGTGATCCCCAGCGCCCGGCAGACCGGGTCGATCGTCGGTCCCGGCGCGGTGCGCAACAGTGCCCGACGGCCATCCTGCTCGACCTCGACGCTGCTGAGATCAAGCAGATCATCGATCAGACACCGCCACTCCGGCGGCTTGGCGCCGCGCGCAGCCAGGCGGTCGAGCAATTCCTTGCGCAGCACCAAAGCCAGGAACGTGCACTCGATGTGCCCGCGGATCGCGGCGTCGGTGCGGTGGAACACCGGCCGCGTCGTCAGCAGCGCCTTGCTGGCGCGGAAGCTGTCCTCCACGGCCAGCAAGTTTCGGTATCGCAACGCGACCGACAGCGCCGAGAGTTTCAGACTGGTGCGCAGCACGAACAGGCCATCGAACCGAGCATCGGCCTCGACCTTGTCGCGGTCGATGGTGAAGCCCTCGCCCTCGGGCGCACTCAGGAACCGGCGATAGCCGGTGTTGCCTACCAGCGCCTTGTCGCCTTGCTTCAGCTTCTGTTCCAGACCCGCCAGCAACGCGGCCCGCGTCTCGGCGTCCTTGCGGGCCACCTCGGGATTGCGGCAAACGATGTAGCGCCGGCCGCCAACGTTGACCTCTTTGATCGCCAGATCAGTCTCACCTTTCTGGCGCGGGATGGTCAGCGGCACGCTCGCGCCGTCATCCTCCAGCACGACGTCGCGGATCTCGGTGGAGGAGCGTTCGCGGGCGCCGAGGATGTAGTCGATGCCCCGCTTCTCCAGGTCGGCGATGGTGGCCGCGCTTATCATGCCACGATCGGCCACGACGCAGGCGCGCTCGACGCCGAAGCGGGTGCGCAGGCGCTCGACCACGGGGGCCAGCGTCGAGACATCGGCGGTGTTGCCGGCCCAGAGGAAGGAGGCGATCGGGCGGTCCTTCTCGTCCAGCACGATGCCCAACACGACCTGGTTCAACTGCGGGCGGTAATCCTTGGAGTGGCCCTTCTGGCCAAGCGTCTCGCCGCCCTGGCCCTCGAAATACAGCGAGGTCGTGTCGAAGAAGGCGACCGAGAGCCGGCCGAACAGGGATTTGCGATGGCGGTAGAGGTCTTCCTCGATGATCTCGGTGCGCGGACGCGGGTCATCGGTGTCCGCTTCGGCCAGGTCCTCGCCCAGCCAGGCCATCGCCTTGTAGGCGTGGTCCAGCGTCAGGTCCTCGGTTCCCGGGATGTGCAAACCCTGCCGCCAGGTGCTGGAGTGGCGGTCGGAGCCCGAGACCATCAGGCGATGCAACACGGTGAGGTAGATGGCGCGTTCGGCGTCGAAGCCGAAGCGGCGCGTGCCGAGGTGCTGGCGCAGGACGTCGCGGCAGCCGGTCTCGGCCCAGAGGCGGCCGAAGACGAGATCGGGGCCGATGGCCTGGCGGCGGATGGGGGCGAGTTCGCCGCGGTAGAAGCTGGAAAGGACGATCGAGCGGCGCGAATGGCGGGCGGCGGAGGCGATGAGATTGTCGAGGAGATCGGAGTTCTGGACCTCGTCACGCCGACCGAGTGATTTGATGACGCGCTGGACGTGGCGGCCGCCCTCGCGGACGTTCTCCACGAGGTAGAGGTATTCGTAAGCCCCGATCTTCTTGACGCGGACGAACATGGCGCGGCACCCTGCTGGATGAAGGGCACCACGCGGCGGATCGATTCGTCAATCTGAATCTGATAGATGACGCGGATGAATCCTAAATAGTTAGCACCACAATTTAGCGGCGGATCAGGAACTCACTGATATTGACCGCACTTTGTCGTGCGGGTGGGGGTAAAGTGTGGAAGTTGGGTCCGAGGGTCTTGGCCTTGCTCGGCCTGGATCGTACCATTCGTCAATTGTGAAGCATTCAGTCTGCTTCATTGGGTCAACCATGTCGACCGGCATGCGCCGATCACGCTGCCTCGTGGGATGGTTGAGCAAGCCATTGGTCGAATATTG
>CAXRGI010000152.1:0-24707 GCA_964229935.1 Opitutales bacterium | reverse complement strand
CACATTCGTGAACCCGTAGAACGAGTCCTGCCCGCGGTAGGACTGCATCTGGAAGGGCGCGGCCGAATCGGGCGTGGCCACGTTGCCGTCGGGCCCGGCGTACGTCCACGTGATGGTCTGCACACGCGCGTCGACCTTCAGCGTGCTGCGTGCGCCGCCGACCTCCAGCGACGCCGGGAATGGCAGGAAGCCGAAGCGGCGGCGGGCCGACAGTTGCGCCGAGCGATGGTCCGAGCGGTTGTCGTACGGCTGCTCCGTGGCGGTCGTGAGGGAATAATTGGCAAGATTGTACGGGTCGACGAGCTGCTCCCCCGCCCCGAAGACCTCGATGATCCGTGGACGGTCCAGAACGATGTCCCGCAGCGAAACCCGCGGCGTGCCGTTGAGCGTGGCCGTGATGCCGCCGAAGTGGCCCGGGTTCGGCCGCGAGCGGTCGGATAACGAAAGGCTCGTGACCGCATCGATCTTCCAGCGGCCGTCGTCATGGCGGTAACGCAACCCGAACTGGTCCGTGCCCCCGAGGAACGTCTGGCCACCGCCCGACAAGGTAACCGCCCCGCGACCGGTGGCGCCGGCCGTCTCGGTCTCCGAGAAGCGGAACGGGATCCCGGTGGCCGGATTGGGCGCCGCAACCGTGCCGGCGTTGAAGGACCACGTCTGGGTGCCGATGTAGGTCTTGTAGGAATTGACCTGAGCGTTGAGGGAGAGGACGCCGTGCGCGGTCGCCCGCCAGTCGGCCTTGAGCCCGAAATTGCTGCGGGACTGGCTGCGCGGTCCGTCCTGCACGGTGTACTGCTGCAGATAGGGGCGCGCGAAGGTCGCGCCCGTGCCCGTGCCGCCCGCGTTGAACAGCGTGGTCGAAAGGTGCTGTTCGTTGAATTTGTCGCTCCGCATCCCTGTCACGACGATGCCGAAGTCGCGGTTCACCGGCAGCGTGTAGTCGAATTCCCACCCCGCCAGCAGCTTCCGCGTCGGCTGATCCCCCAGGGTGTGGGGCGTCTTGCGGAACGTGAGGTTCTCGCTGTTGGCCATCAGCGTGATCCCGTAGTTCAGGCGCGCCCGCGGGCGCTCGAAGGCGCTTTTCGTCACGAGATTCACGGCCCCCGCCAGCGAGTCCGCCGGCGTGGACGGCGTCGGGACCTTGGTCACCTCGATGCGCGAGATGTTGTTCAGCGCGAGGGTGTTCATGTTGAACGTACGACCCGGGGATGCGTTCGCCGAGACCATCGAGGCACCATCCGACGTGAACGCCGTCATCGACCCGCCGATGCCGCGCACGGAAACCCCCACGATCTCCACCTCGCTGTATTCCATGGCGAGTCCCGGAATGAACTTGAGGAACTCGCCGACGTTGCTGCCGAGCACGTCGCCGAGTTCGTCCGTCGCCATGACATTCTTCAGGTTCGGCGCGAAACGCTGCTCGTTGGTGGCGATCGCGCGCGCGTCGGTCTCGCGGTCCGAGCCGACGGTGAAACGGTCCATCCGCACCACCTGACCGGCGCCATCGCCGTAACGTGTCCGGCTGGTCAGAGCCACGTCCCGCGTCACCACGCCGCCCGGTGGGACATCCACCGTGACGACCTGAGGATCGAGATCCGTGTAGAAAAGCTCCACCTCACGACGACCCGCCGGCACATCGATCAGGCGGTAACCGCCGAAGTCGTCGGTAAGCACCACAAGGTCGGTGCCCTGAACGGAGACTCGCGCCTTGCCGAGGGCGTTGCCGGAAGCGGCGTTGGTCACGCGACCGGCGATCACACCGGTCGCGGCGGACGCGACGAGCGGCACGAAGGATGCGATCACGACAAGACGAAGGAAGAACCGAAGCGCACGGACTCTTTTCATGGGATGGGGTGATTGACCGTCGCGGGCTGAATGCCGGCGGCGCCGACGGGGTGCTCGTTCCTAGCCTGCGAACATCGCGATCAACAAGGATTTTCCCGGAAGCGGCGCTCTTTCTCCCTCCGGCTTTTGGGGTTTGCGGATCTGCCCGGCCGCCCGGAGAACGAGGTCCTTGCGAACGCCGCAGCACGCGGCGACGCGAACTTACCTCACCCATGAACTGGACCGGCGTCATTCCCGCCCTGACCACCAATTTTCGCGCCGACGGCTCGATCGACCATCCGGCTTTCGCCCGGCATTGCCGCGCAATGCTCGACGCCGGTTGCACCGGACTGGTTTGCGCCGGCTCGCTCGGCGAGGCGGCGACGCTTTCACCGGACGAAAAGATCGCTCTCGTGCGCACCGCGGTGCGGGCCGCGGGTGGGCGCGCGCCGGTGGTGCTCGGGATCGCCTCGCTTTCCACCGCGGAGGCCGTCGCACTGTCCCGCGCCGGAGCCCGGGCGGGCGCCCGGGGACTGATGGTCCTGCCGCCGTATGTCTACAGCACCGACTGGCGCGAGATGAAGGCACACGTGGCCACGGTCATCGGCGCCACCCGGCTGTCCTGCATGCTTTACAACAACCCGGTCGCGTACCGCACCGACTTTCTGCCCGCGCAGGTCGCGGAGCTCGCGGCGGAGCACCCGAACCTGGCGGCCGTGAAGGAATCCAGCGGTGACGTGCGGCGCATCATTGCCCTCCGCGCCGCACTCGGCGAGCGGCTCACGCTACTCGTCGGCATGGACGACGCCGTCGTCGAGGGCGTGCGGATGGGCGCGCGCGGCTGGATCGCCGGCCTGGTCAACGCGTTCCCGCGCGAGTCGGTGGACTTGTTCGAGGCCGCCGCGAAAGGAGACGTGGCACGCGCCGATGCCCTCTACCAGTGGTTCCTTCCGCTGCTACGGTTGGATACCGTCCCGAAGTTCGTGCAGCTCATCAAATGGGTGCAGGAAGAGACCGGCACGGGCGGCGCCACGGTGCGACCGCCGCGCCTGCCGCTGGCCGGCGCCGAGCTGACCGCGGCGCGACGCACCTTGCGCGAGGCGCTGCGCCATCGGCCGCGCCTCGGCTGACACCGCTCGGCGGTTCAGGTGTAATCGTACAGCTGTGGATCGCGACGCGGCGCCGTGCGCCGCACGCGGAAACGATGGCGCGGCTCCTTGGGGTCGGGCGGCGTGCCGCCCGCCCCGGGAGCACCCATGCCCATCCCGTCTCCGTAAGGATCATCCATGCCGCCGCCGGCCTCGTCGCCGCCGCCCAGCTGGTCCTCCAGGGAGTCGGGATCCGCGCCTTCCTCCAGTTTGCGCACGACCTCCTCCATCTCGCCGTCGATCTTCTCGCCGGTGAGCTCGGACATCCGGCGCATCATGCGCGCCATCGCCTTGGGGTCGTTCTCGTCGACGCTGGAGAACTCTTTCTCCATCGCGTTCATCGCCGCCTCCATGCGGGCGTCCTCGGCCGGATCGCCCCCCGCCGCCCCGGCGTCGTCGGGTTTTTTCTCCGCGGCCTCATCCTTGGCGCCGCCGCTCGTGATGGCGAAGGCCGAGACCAGCTTCTTCATTCTGAACGAGGGATTCGCCGGGCATTTCGGCACCGTCTGTCCCTGGGCCAGGGTCTTCGCGTAGAACTGGTAGATCGTGTGGTTGTCCGGGCAGTAATACTCGTAGATCGGCATAAAACGGAGGCCTCGAACTAGGAACGTCGCGCCGGTTTGGCAAGCTGGTGGCCGTGGAGCACGCCGCCGCCAAGACCCTCGCGGTTGAGCCGGTCCATCGTGGCGGCGAGCCGCCGGCGTTTCTCGTCGTCCGCGCCGAACATCTCCAATTGCCCCGCGGCCGACTCCACGCCGGAGAACCGCACGGAAACCAGCCGCAGCGGCCGCTGCTGTTTCCATGCGTCCCGCAGGAGCGGCCCCACTAGCGGGTAAAACGGCGCCTCAAGATCAGTTGCCTCCGCGAGGCTGCGTCCGTGCGCGGCCTGGGTGAAATCCGGATACCGCACCTTCACCGTGAGCGTGCGAACGCGTTTGCCGTCGGCCCGCACCTTGGCGAGCAGTTCGTCGACCATGCGCTTGGCGATGCGTTCGACCTCCGCCGGATCGCGAATGTCGGCGGCGAAGGTCTCCTGCTGCGAGTAACTGCGCGCGTCCTCCTCGCTGGTGTCCACCGGCGAGTCGTCCTCGCCGCGCGCGGCGGCCAGCACCGATCGCCAGGCGTTGCCAAACGCGGCGCGCAGAACCGGCTCCGGGGCGGCGGTGATGTCCCCGATCAGCTTCAGACCGTGCGAACCGACGAGGACGGCTTCCGTCTTCGCGCCGATCCCCGGCAACCGGCCCACGGGCAGCGGTGCCAGGAAGACCGCCTCCTCGCCGGGCCGAACGACCACGAACCCGCGCGGCTTGCGGAGTTTGGACGCGATTTGCGCGACCAGTTTGTTGGCGGCGATTCCGAAGGACACCGGCACCTGCAACTCCGCCCAGATCAGCGCCTGCAGTCCGCGGACCGCGCCCTCGACCGCCTCGGGCGTGGCCAGGCCGCAGGGGTTGAGATCCAGGTATCCCTCGTCGATCGAGTTCCGCTGCACCAGCGGCGTCAGGCTCTCGCACAAGTCGAACATGCGCCGAGAGACGTCGCCGTAGAGACCGGCCGTATGCGGCAGCAGGACGAGATCGGGACAGACCTGCAGCGCCCGTCGCGAGGGCATCGGGGTGTAGACCCCGGCCGCGCGGGCCTCGTAGCTGGCGGAGGAGATGATGCCGCGCTCCCCGCCGCCGACGGCGCAGCGCCGCCCGCGCAACTCCGGCCGGCGCGCCAGTTCGCAGGAGACGAAGAAGGCGTCGGCGTCGAGGTGGACGATCATGGCGGTACCCCCGGGCATCTCCGCTGATTGCCCGCGCGCCTGACGCGACCCGCAAGCGGGAAACGGCCGCCGCTCTGGTCCCGCGCGGTGTCCGAAGCCCAGGGGGAGGCGCCCTTGTCCCGGGAGCCGCGCGGAACGTTCAAAAATAATTTGAGCCCAAGGCGTTTTTTCCCTGGAGATTCCGCTGGCCCACCCCGACCCGCCCGATTCCATCGGGCGCCGAGAGTCCGAAGTTACCCACCCACCCACCCCGAAACGGCATGATGCTGCTCATCGCCATTTTCTCCGTGATCGTGCTCCTCCTCTGCTGGCTTTGCTACAGCGGGGAGAAGAACGGCTGAGCTCGCGACCCGGGCGCGTTCAGGTGCCGCGGGCGGCGGCCACGTAGCCGTCGATGATCCCGTCGAAGCTGCCGTTGGTGAAAAAAACCACGAGTCGACGCCCGGCCTCGCCTCGCACCGTGTCTGATTTCAATCGCTCCAGCAGCTCGGCGTTCGTGGGTGCGGAGCGCGCCGTGACTCCCCTCGCCTCGAGGTTCGCCACGACCGCGGGAGGATCGAATCTTTCCGCCGCCGGAATTCGATCGGCCCGGCTCACGGCCCCGAGATAAACCTCGTCCGCCAGCGCGAGCGCCTCCTGAAAGGCGCCTTGCAGCGACTTGGTGCGGGAGGTGTTGCTGCGGGCCTCGAACACGGCCGTCAGCCGCGCCCCCGGGTGACGGGCGCGCAGGGACCGAAGGGTCTCGCCGATCGCCGTCGGGTGATGGCCGAAATCCTCGATCACCGTGAGGCGCTCCCCGGACAGCCTTGTTTCCTGGCGCCGTTTCACGCCGCGGAACCCGGCGAGCGCCGAAAGATCGAGCGCGGCGGGCCGCTCCGGATGCAGCGCCAGACCGACGGCCGTCGCGGCCATCGCGGCGTTGCGGACGTTGAAAAGTCCGCCGAGCCCCCAGCGCACGCGCGCCCACGGGGCGCCGCGCCAGGTGATCGCGAACGAAGCTCCCTCCGGTGACTCCGCGAAGCCCTCGATGCGAACGTCGTTGCCCTCGCCGACGCCGACCCGCACGACACGCGTCCACGCCATCGGCCCGAGCGCGCGCAGGTTTTCGTCGTCGCCGTTCAGCACGATCCATCCGTTGCGCGGCACAATCCGGGAAAGATGGGTGAACGTGCGCTGCACATCGGCGACGTCGCGGAAGATATCCGCATGGTCGAACTCGAGGTTGTTCAGCACGGCGACGTGCGGCGCGTAGGGGATGAACTTGCTGCGCTTGTCGAAGAAAGCGCTGTCGTACTCGTCGCCCTCGATCACGAAAGGATCGCCCGGCGCCCCGAGGTGCGAGCCGACGGGCGGGTCCTGCGGGACACCGCCGATCAGGAAGCCCGGGTCGCGTCCCGCCGCCCGCAGGAGGAAGGCGGCGAGGGCGGTCGTGGTCGTTTTCCCGTGCGTGCCGCAGATGACCAGGTTGCGACGGGAAAGCAGGACGTGGTCGTGCAGGAACGCCGGCAGCGAGGTGAAAGGTAGCGCGCGGGTCTCGAGGAGCCACTCGACCTCGGGGTTGCCGCGACTCATCGCGTTGCCCACGACCACGAGATCCGGCGCAAGCCGGGCGAGCCGCGCGGAGTCGTAACCTTCGTGAAGCTCGATGCCGGCGGCGGCGAGCACCGTGCTCATCGGCGGATAAACGCCGGTGTCGGCCCCCGACACCGTGTGCCCCGCGGCGCGCGCGAGGAGCGCGGCGTTGCCCATCGCCGTGCCGCAGACCCCCATGAAGTAGATCCTCATCATGAACGTTCGGAACAAAGGGCAGCGGCGAGCGGAAGGAAACAGGAATTCCGGCTTTCCAACGAAAGATCCCCCCGCAAACCTAGCATCGATTTTTTTCAAAAACGCCTGTTCCCCAAGCGGGTTGCGGGCGTCTCTGTAACCCCAACCCCCTTGCTGTGAAGTCATCCCGCTGGTCCAAAACCCTGCTCCGAACCGTCATCGTCCTCGTCGTGCTTGCCGGCCTCGGCTGGGGCGGGCGGGTCGTCTGGAAGGCCGTCAGCCCCACCCTGTTCGGCAGCAAGCGGGAGGAGGTCGTGCCCGTCACGAAGGTGCGCACGGCGAACATCGCCGAGGAGATCGTCGCCGTGGGCCGGCTCCGAGCCGTGTTCTCCACCGATCTCCGCTCCGAGATCAACGGCCGCATCGTGAAGATCATGGCGGTCGACGGCCAGAAGCTGAAGCGCAACGACGAGATCCTGCGCCTGGACCAGCAGGACATCCTCACGCAGATCCAGGAGATGGAGCGCAGCATCGAGGCCGCGAAACTCCGCACGCAGCGCGCCCGGCGCGATTACGAGCGCCTCGTCGACCTGCAGAAGCGCGGCGTTGTCACCACCAAGGACTTCGAGGATGCCCGGATCACGCTCTCGCTGAGCGAGAACGACGCCGCGATCGCCGAGGCCCGCGCCGCCAACCTGCGCGACAAGCTCGCCAAGACGGTCATCCGCGCGCCGCACGACGGCACCCTGCTGCTGCGCGATCTCACCGAGGGCCAGGTCATCACCAGCGCCGCCGCCCAGAACGGCGGCACCCCGCTCGGAGAGGTCGCCGACCTCTCCTCCCTGATGGTGCGCACCAACATCAACGAGATCGACGTCGCGCGGCTGAAGATGGGGGACAACGCGCGCGTGCGCGTCGACGCCATGCGCAGCGTGCAGATGTCGGGCACCGTGAAGCGCATCGCCACCAGCGCGCTGGAGAGCAGCGTCGACCGCACCCGCGTTTTCCCGGTGGACGTCTTTCTCGACGAGCCGGATGAGCGCCTGCGGCCCGGCATGTCGGCCACGGTCATGTTCACCCTGGCCAAAGTCGAGGACGCCACCGCCGTCGCGATCTCCGCGGTCTTCGCGACCGCCGAGGCCCTGCGCTACGTCTTCCTGAAGAACCAGACCGGTTTCGAGATCCGCCAGGTCGAGACCGGCATCGCCGACACCCGCTACGTCGAGATCCTTTCCGGAGTGAAGGTGGGCGACGAGGTCGCCCGCTCCCGGCCGCTGGAATTCGAGGGCGAGCCGCCCGTGCTCGCGCCTAACAACTCGCCGCAGCAGCCCAAGGCCCGTGAGGCCAGCCCCGCGAAGGGCAAGGACCCGACGCCGCCCCGCTCGTCGGGGAATGGCAGCAAGCGTCGCAACGGCAGCTGATCCCCGTCCCACGATGCGCCTGCTTTTCATGGGCATCACCAGCGGCTGGCGCGAGGTCCTCGCGCACAAGCTGCGGTCGTTCCTGACGCTCTTCGGCATCGTGCTCGGCGCCGCCGCTCTGGTCGGCATGCTGGGCGTGGTGAAGGGCCTCCTCCGCGGCTGGGAGGCGATGATCTACGAGACGGGCGGCATCGAGCGCATCAGCGTGCAGGTGAAGCGCCCGCCCGATGTGCAGCGGGAGAAGGCCGCGCTTTCCCCGGGTCGGACCCTCAACGACGTCGACGCGATCATCGCCGCCGTGCCGCTCGCCCGACGGGTCACGGCGGACGTACTGATTTCCAGCGGCGCCCGCCTTTATTTCCAGGGCCGCGCCACCAGCCAGTATGTGCGCGGGGTGCTCCCGGCCTCCTTCGTCATGGACCGCTTTGACGTCGAGTCGGGCCGGCTGATTGGCGAGCTCGACAACGAGCTGCAGACCCAGGTTGTCGTCCTCGGCGCCTCCGTGGCCGAGACCCTCATCCCCCGCGGGCTCGACCCCATCGGCCAGCATATCACGATCAACGGCCAGCCGTTCACCGTCGTCGGAGTGCTGAAGGAATATCAATTCGCCATGGGCGGCGGCCGCTACAACACCAAGAACTCGGCCGTCTTTATCCCGCTCACCACCTGCCAGACGCTCTTCCGCCTCGACGAAAACGTGGATGTGCTGAACGTGCAGCTGGCGGACATCGCCGACATGCCGCACGCGCTGGAGCAGATCACCAACGTGCTCCACCAGACGCACCGCGGTATCCAGGACACCCGGCTCGAGACCCGCGAGGACCTGCTGCAGCGATTCGAGGAGACCCGCAAGAGCTACGTCTACTCTCTCGGCGGAGTGGCCGGCATCGGACTCATCGTCGGCGGTATCGGCATCATGAACGTCATGCTCGCCTCGATCAGCGAGCGCGTGCGGGAGATCGGCGTGCGCCGCGCCCTCGGGGCGAAACGCACCGACATCCTGGTGCAGATCCTCGCGGAATCCCTCACCATCGCGGTCGCCGGCGGCATCGTCGGCATGGTCGCGAGCATGGGCCTCATCGCCATCCTCCAGAAGGTCGTGGTCGCCGCCAACCGGCCCGAGCTCTCCCCTGCCGCTCTCGTGATCGGCGTGGTGTTCAGCGGTCTCATCGGCGTCCTCGCGGGACTCTACCCCGCCATCCGCGCCTCGCGGCTGAGCCCGGTCGAGGCCCTGCGCACCAACTGACCGCCGTCTTCGGCGCGCCCGCGTCAGCCCTTGGCCCCAAGGCTGGCGTCAGCCGAGTACCGCCCGCCGCCGGCCAGGAATAGCACCGCGCAGGCACCGAGGTAAAGGAATGCCATCTCGCCGTTGCCCTGTCCGGTGAGCTTGCCGCCGTGGGCCACCCAGAACGCGACCCCCATGGTGAAGCCGAGCACCAGCGCGGACAGCCGCGTCCAAAGCCCGAAGACAAGGAAGGCCGCGCAAGCGAGCTCGGCGACGACGGTGAGCGCGAGGCTCGGTCCCTTGCCTATCCCCATGAAGTCGAGGAACTGGGGTGACAGCTTCGAGAAGCCCGTGAGTTTACCCCAGCCGTGGAGCACGGCCATCGAGGCGCCGATCCAGATGCGGAGCACGAGCAGGCCGAGGTCGGCGCTGCGCGGGATGAAGTTCAGTTGGAGGAGTTTCATCGGCGGGAGCCAGATGCAGGCGGCCCCCGGTCGCAATCCTTTGTCGGCTCGCCTGCCCCCGCCGAATCTGCGTCCTTCGCCCAGCTCATGACTGTACCCACCGCCACGCCCGCGCATGACCCCTACGCGGCGCTGCGCGTCCCACACTACCGGGCTTACCTCATCGGCAATTCCCTCGCCCTGCTCGGACGCCAGGCGGTCCTCGCGGCGGCCACGTGGCAGGTTTACGAATGGACCCGCTCCGCCACCGCCCTGGGTCTCGTCGGCGCAGTCAACGTCCTGCCGCTGCTTGCACTCTCGCTTCCGGCCGGAGCCGTCGCCGACCGCCACGACCGGCGCCGGCTGATCGCACTCGGCACGGCGGTGATCGCCGTGGTCACCGCCGCGCTCGCGGGCCTCGCCTTCTGGAGCCGCGCGGTGCCCGACCTCGCGCCGTTGCGCTGGGCCAACGGCGGGCTCCGCACGATCGCCCTCGTCTTCGAGCGTCCAGCCGACGCCGCGGCGCTGCGCTTCGACGAACCCGCGCTACCGTTGGTTTTCCTGCTGCTGCTTGCCCTCGCCTGCGCCCGGATCCTCATCTGGCCGGCCCGCGCCAGCATCACCCCGCTGCTCGTGCCACCAACCGCGATGGCGAACGCGATCACCTGGAACACCAGCGCCTTCGAGGTCGCGACCGGCGCTGGACCCGCCCTCGGCGGCATCCTGATCGCCACCGGCGGCACCGCTTCCGTCTACGCGCTGAGCACGGTGCTTGAGCTCATGTTTCTGCTCGCCCTCGGTCGCGTGCGCTACCTGCAGGCGCCCGCGCCATCCCCGGCCCGCCGCTCGTGGCGCGACATGCTGGCCGGCGCCGAATTCATCTGGCGCCGCAAGGTGATCCTCGGCGCCAGCAGCCTGGATCTCTTCGCGGTGCTGCTCGGCGGCGCGACCGCCCTGCTGCCGGTCTTCGCCGACCGCATCCTGCACGTCGGTCCCGTCGGCTTCGGCTGGCTCCGCGCCGCCCCCTCCCTCGGTGCGATCGCCATGGCCCTCTGGATCGCCCACCGGCCTCCGCTCGCCCGCCCCGGACGCGCGCTGCTGTGGTCGGTCGCCGCCTTTGGCGCCGCCACCATCGCGTTCGGAGTCTC
Organism: Opitutales bacterium; assembly: GCA_964229935.1. Classification (GTDB taxonomy): domain Bacteria; phylum Verrucomicrobiota; class Verrucomicrobiia; order Opitutales; family Opitutaceae; genus ER46. The sequence continues at coordinate 13,963 of CAXRGI010000152.1, read as the reverse complement.
CACGTCGTTCTGGCTTTCCCTGGTCGCCCTCATGCTGACCGGCGCCTTCGACAACATCAGCGTCGTGGTCCGCCAGTCGCTCGTGCAGCTGCTCACGCCCGACGAGCTCCGCGGCCGCGTGACGGCGGTGAACCAGATTTTCATCGGTTCCTCCAACGAGATCGGCGCCCTGCGCGCGGGCCTCACGTCGGCCGCGCTCGGACCCGTCGCGGCGGTCGTCTGGGGCGGTCTCGGCACCCTCGCCGTGACCGCGCTCGTCGCCCGTACGGTACCCGCGCTGCGGCGCCTGCCTCCCCTGCACACGCTCCAGCCGGAAAAGTGAGCGGCGCCGGTCACCGCCGCGGTTGCGACGAAAACGCGGCGGGAGGAAGGGAATAGGCTTCGCTGACGTGCCATCTGGAAAATCCGCGGGAAACGCCCGCGGCTACAACCGAACCGCATTTATCCGTGTCGATTCGTGTTCATCCGTGGTTGACCTCTCGCGCAGCTGTTTGGACACGCCTACCGACCCAATGGCCGGCCATCCTGAACGACGCTTTGGTTGCGGCCGAGCCGCGCGGTGGAAAACGCCCTGAGCTGCATCGGAATGGTCCTTTATTGCGTCGACGAGGACGCTCCCGCCGCCGGAGCCCTGGGTTCATGGTTTTCAGAGTCCCTCAGCCCTCCACCCTCTGTGCCTCCGTGTCTCCGTGTCTCCGTGGTGATGGTTTGGAGGAAGTCGTGCCGCTTCACCGCGAAAAGCAGTGGTGCCGCATGGCAGGGCACAAAAAAGCCGCGGTCCGGGGACCGCGGCTGAAGAGTGATCCGGCTCCGCTCAGTAGCGGTAGTGCTCGGGTTTGAAGGGGCCCTCGACCGACACACCGAGGTACGCCGCCTGGTCCTTGGTGAGCTTGGTCAGCTTGGCACCGATCTTCTCGAGGTGCAGACGCGCGACCTCCTCGTCGAGGTGCTTCGGCAGGCGGTACACGCCCACCGCGTACTTGTCGCGGTTCCGCCAGAGATCGATCTGCGCGAGCGTCTGGTTCGTGAAGCTGTTCGACATGACGAACGACGGGTGGCCCGTCGCACAGCCAAGGTTCACGAGCCGGCCCTCGGCCAACAGGTAAATGCTCCGGCCGTTCGGGAAGGTGTACATGTCGTACTGCGGCTTCACGTTCACGCGCTTCGCGTCGGACTCGTTCAGGCGGTCGACCTGGATCTCGTTGTCGAAGTGCCCGATGTTACAGACGATCGCCTGGTCCTTCATCCGGCGCATGTGCTCCAGCGTGATGATGTCGCGGTTGCCCGTCGTCGTCACGTAGATGTCCGCCGTGCCGAGGGTCGACTCCAGCGTGTTCACCTCGAAGCCCTCCATCGCCGCCTGCAGGGCGTTGATGGGGTCGATCTCAGTGACGATCACGCGGGCGCCGAAGCCCTTCAGTGAGAAGGCCGAGCCCTTGCCGACGTCGCCGTAGCCGCACACGCAGGCGACCTTGCCCGCAATCATGACGTCCGTGGCGCGCTTCAGGCCGTCGGCCAGCGACTCGCGGCAACCGTAGAGGTTGTCGAACTTCGACTTGGTGACGGAGTCGTTCACATTGATGGCGGGCACGCGCAATTTGCCCTTTTCCATCATCTGGTAGAGGCGATGAACGCCGGTGGTCGTCTCCTCGGAAACACCGCGCCACTCCTTCGCGATGCGCGTCCAGCGGGTAGGATCCTCGCGGTGGATGCGCTTGAGGACGTTCTTGATCACCTGCTCCTCGTGGGAGCCTGAGGCGGTATTGACCCAGTCGCTGCCCTCCTCGAGCTCGCAGCCCTTGTGAATAAGGAGGGTGACGTCGCCACCGTCGTCGACGACGAGCTGGGGGCCTTGACCGCCCGGGAACGAAATGGCCTTCACCGTCAGGTCCCAGTATTCCTCGAGCGTCTCGCCCTTCCAGGCGAAGACGGGCGTGCCGGCCGCGGCGATCGCGGCGGCGGCGTGGTCCTGGGTGGAGAAGATGTTGCACGAGGCCCAGCGCACGTTGGCGCCCAGCTCCTGCAGCGTCTCGATCAGCACCGCGGTCTGGATCGTCATGTGGAGCGATCCGGTGATCCGGACGCCCGCCAGCGGCTTCTTCGGGCCGAACTTGCGGCGGACGGACATCAGGCCGGGCATCTCGTGCTCGGCGATGGAAATCTCCTTCCGACCCCAGTCGGCGAGGCCGATGTCCTTGATCTGGAAATCGGCGGAGGCGCGCTTGCGCGCGGGCTTACGGGATGCGGTGGCGGTGGCCATAGTAGTGGTTTTTAGGTTACGACGGGCCTCAGCGCAGCGCCGCGCGGAGGGCGGCGGCCTTGGCGGTGGACTCCCAGGGGAGGCCCGCCTTGCCGAAGTGCCCGTAATTGGTGGTCTCGCGGTAGATCGGGCGAAGGAGATTGAGCTGCTTCACGATGTCGGCGGGCTTGAAGCTGAAGACCCGCTCCACCGCGGCGGTGATGCGCTCGTCGGAAACGCCGTTCTGGGCGGTGCCAAAGGTGTTAACATGCACCGAGACCGGACGCGGGTGGCCGATGGCGTACGCGAACTGGATCTCGGCGTGCTTGGCGAGGCCGGCGGCGACGATGTTCTTGGCGACCCAGCGGCCCATGTAGGCGGCCGAACGGTCGACCTTCGAAGGATCCTTGCCGGAGAAGGCGCCGCCGCCGTGACGGCCCCAGCCGCCGTAGGTGTCGACGATGATCTTGCGGCCCTTGAGACCCGAGTCGCCCTGCGGCCCGCCGATGACGAAGCGACCGGTGGGGTTGATCAGGTACTCGGTGTTCCGGGTGAGCAGCTTCGCGTCGATGACCTTCTTGATGACGTTTTGGATCAGGAATTTCTCGATCGTCGCGTGGGCGACGTCGGCGGTGTGCTGCGTGGAGATAACGACGTTCACGACCTCGACCGGACGACCGTCCTCGTAACGCACCGAGACCTGCGACTTCGCGTCGGGGCGGAGCCAGGCGACCTTGCCGGACTTGCGGATGCGGGTGAGCTCGCGACCCAAACGGTGGGCGAACATGATCGGCGTGGGCATCAGCTCGCGCGTCTCGTCGCACGCGTAGCCGAACATGATACCCTGGTCGCCGGCACCCTGCTCCGCGGTCTTCTTGCCCTCGGCCTTGCGGGCATCGACGCCCTGCGCGATGTCGGCCGACTGAGCGGTGAGGTAATTGTTGATGAAGACGGAGTCGGCGTGGAACACATCGTCGTCGTTCACGTAGCCAATGTGGCGGATGGCGTCGCGGATGACCTTGCCGAGATTGATGGCCTCCTCGAGCGGGCGGGTGCGGCCGGTGCGCTTGTCCTGCAGCTTCGGGATCGTGATCTCGCCGCCGACCACGACGACGTTGGACTTCACGAACGTCTCGCAGGCCACGCGGCTGGAACGGTCAACTGACAGGCAGGCGTCGAGCACGCTGTCGGAAATGAGATCGGCGACCTTGTCGGGGTGACCTTCGCCGACGGACTCAGAGGAGAACACGAATGATTGGGCCATGGTTGGAGACGATTGAGAGCGGCACGAAACCAGCGGCGAACAAGGGCAGGCAAGCGAAATATCAACGCATCGTGATTCAAAGATATGTTCCTAAATCACGACGCCTCAACGCTCCGGAACCATCGCGGTGTTGCCACCTCCGGATTTTCGCCGTCCTTTCGCGACATGCCTGAAGCGTCGCTGCTCGACCCGGAAACCTTGGCCGGTCTCCGCGCCCTGGACCCGACGGGGGGCGACACGGTGGTTCGCGAAATCGCCGCCATCTACTTGGAGGACACGCCGACGCGCCTGGGTGAAATGGAGGACGCCGCCAACGCGGGGCACGCGGAGCGGTTCATCCGCGCGGCGCATAGCCTGAAGGGCAGTTCCGCCAGCCTTGGTGTGACCGCAATGCGCGCAGCGGCGGAACGAATCGAATCCGCGGCCCGTTCATCAGGACTCCCCGCCGGAGTCGCCCACTTGCCAGCGTTACGCGAAGCTTGGAGTGCATCCGAGCCCCACCTTCGTCGCTTAGTCGGCTAAGGGGCCGCCCGGGCTTCAGACACGGCGTTTGCCGCGACCCGCTCCACCGCGCTGTCGGTTCGCACCCGGCGCTCGCGCGGCCTTGCGGAAATCCCCGGAACGCAGCGCATCGATCTGATCCCGCAAAACCGCCGCGCGCTCGAATTCCAGCCGGCCCGCCGCGTCCTGCATCTCCTGCTCCAACTCCGCGATAACCGCCGCGACATCCTCCGTTCCCTCGGAAAGCACGGGCTCCACCACCTCGGCGTTGATGTCGCGGGTCTGGAGGCTCGCCTGCGCTCCGCGCCGCACGCTCCGCGGCGTGATCCCGTGCGCCGTGTTGTACTCGATCTGCTTTGCCCGGCGGTACGACACCGCCTCAAGCGTGCGGCGGATCGAGTCGGTGATGACGTCGGCGTAGAAAATCACCCTGCCCTTCTCGTGCCGGGCCGCGCGGCCGGCCGTCTGGATAAGCGATGTCTCGCTCCGCAGAAAGCCCTCCTTGTCGGCGTCGAGGATCGCCACCAACGCGACCTCCGGTAGGTCCAGTCCCTCGCGCAGGAGGTTGATGCCCACCAGCACGTCAAAGTTGCCGAGCCGGAGATTCCGCAGGATCTCCACCCGCTCGATGGCGTCGATGTCGGAGTGGAGGTATTCCACGCGGATCCCCGCCTCGCGCATGTAGCTGGTGAGGTCCTCCGAGAGCCGCTTGGTCAGCGTCGTGACCAGCACGCGCTCGCCCGCGGTCGCCGCCGCCCGTGCCTCCGCGATCAGGTTCTCCACTTGTCCCTTGGTCGGACGCACGGTGATCTCCGGATCCAGCAGTCCCGTTGGACGGATCAACTGCTCCGCGACCACCGTGGAGCGTTTCAATTCGAAATCCGCCGGGGTGGCCGAAACGTAAACCGTCTGGCCGGTCACGGAATCAAACTCCGCGAAACTCTGCGGCCGGTTGTCGAGCGCCGAGGGCAGCCGGAAGCCGAAGTCGACCAAGGTCTCCTTCCGGGCGCGGTCGCCATTGTACATCCCGCCGACCTGCGGGATGGTGACGTGGCTCTCGTCGACGATCAGCAGGAAGTCGCGCGGGAAGAAATCGATCAGGCAGAACGGGCGCTCGCCCGCCTTCCGGCCCGTGAGGTGCCGGGAGTAGTTCTCGATGCCGTTGCAGAAGCCCATCTCCTGCAGCATCTCGAGGTCGTAATTCGTGCGCATGCGGATGCGCTGCGCCTCGAGCAGGCGCTTCCGCTCCTCGAACCACGCCACGCGCTCGTCGAGTTCCCGCCGGATCGCCGCGACCGCCGGCTCGAGGCGTCCGCGGCTCGTCACGGACTGGTTGGCCGGGTACAGGTCGAACTCCGCGATCGCCCGCGTGACTGAGCCAGTCGTCGGGTCGAACTCCGCCAGACCGTCGATCTCGTCGCCGAAGAACTCCACGCGCAGCCCGCGCTCGAGGTAGGCGGGCATGATGTCGACCACGTCGCCACGCACGCGGAAGCGCCCGGGCTTCAGCTCGTAGTCATTCCGCTCGTAGAGGTTGTCGACCAGGCGCTCGAGCAGCGCCTGGCGTCCCAACGGAGCGCCGCGCCGCAGCTCGATCCGGAGGTCGATGAACTCCTGCGGCGAACCGAGGCCGTAGATGCACGACACGCTCGCCACCACGATCACGTCACGCCGCGAGACCAGCGAGCTGGTCGCCGAGATCCGCAGCCGCTCGATCTCCTCGTTGATCGAGGAGTCCTTCTCGATGAAGGTGTCGCTCGACGGGATATAGGCCTCGGGCTGGTAGTAGTCGTAGTAACTGACGAAGTACTCGACGGCGTTCTCCGGAAAGAAGCCCTTGAACTCCGAGTACAACTGGGCGGCGAGCGTCTTGTTGTGCGAGATGATGAGCGCCGGCCGCCCGAGCTCGGCGATCACGTTGGCCATCGTGAACGTTTTCCCCGAGCCGGTCACGCCAAGCAGCGTCTGGTGCCGGTTCCCCGCGCGTAACGAGGCCACCAGCTTGGCGATCGCCTGCGGCTGGTCCCCCGTGGGTTTGAACTCGGCGCTGAGCTTGAACTCCATCGGCGCAAGGTGGCGCCGCGCTTGCGCCGGCACAAGCGTACCCGCCGACAAGCCTCAACGCCGGGTCACAGTCCGAGCAACCGCAGCAGCCCCTCCCGGAGCACCGGTCCACCGCGGCGACGCGCGGTTGGACCGCCCTCCAACGGAGCCTCCTGCACCAGAACAACGCCGCGACCGGAAAAAACGTCGTCGAAAAGCCGGCTCCGGCCGCGGTAGTACGCCCAGAAGGTCTCAGCCCGTGCCGGCCGCGATTCCAAGCCAGGCGTGAAGCCGATCGTCGCATCACGATTTAATCTCCGCGCCGGCGCCGCCGCTCCGTCCCCGCTTTCCAGCCGCTCCACCCGCACGCCCCGGCCGCCCGCGACCACCAGCCGGCAGGGTCCGGCGAACTCGAAATGCCGGACGGTTCCCGTGACCCACGCCCGCCAGCTGAGCCACCGCCGGTGGCGCCGGATCTGTAATCGTTGTTCATCGGCCAACACCACCGCCGCAAGGAACCGGGGCCGCAGGATCAGCGAGGCGCCCGCCGGCAGCTCCAACTGCGATAGCTCGACGTGCCCCTCCTCACCGCCGGCCAGCGTGACGCGCCGTTCGCCGCCGGCAGCGCGGTGGCGTAACTCGACCAGTTCCACCAAGCCGCACGCCGCACTCGTGAACGGAATGCGCCAATCCAGCACGAACCGTGTGCCTCGGGCGAGGTCCTCGTCGGAAGCCTGCAGGAAACGCCCGCGCACGAGGACCCGTTCCCCAGGCGGGAGCGCGACTTCGAGTCCCGCCCGGCTTACCCCGGGCTCCACGTTGGCGGTATTTGGGTTACCCACCCGCAGCGCCACGCCACGCGCCGCCAGCGGAGCCAGTCCGTAATAGAGCACCGCCGCCCACGTGATCGGTCCGAGCAGGACGACAGCGAGACCGCCGATGACGTACCACTTCGCCTTCTGCCACGCGGCCGCGATCCAACGCACGAACCAGGAGCGCCCGCGCTCCAGGAAAGAGATTTCGTCGTTCACCCGGCGCCATGCCGCTTCCAATCCCTCGCGCTCCCACCCCGCCTGCTCCAGCGCGCGGCGCGAAGCCGCCAAGCGTCCCTCCGCCTCCGCACGCGCCGTCACGGCGCGGGCGATCCGTTCCGCGTTTTCCGCGCGCCCCTTGCCGTCACCGAACCACCGGCCCCACCAGCCCTCGCGATCCCGGAGGTCGGCCAAGATCCTCGTAGCCTCGCGCAACCGCGCTTCCTGCACCTTTGCCTCCGCCCCCAGTTCGTTGGTGCGCGCTGCCAGCGCTTCGCGGGCGCGTTCGATTTTCCCGCGATCCGTGATCGCTGACTGGAGCCGCCCGCGTCGTTCCCACTCCTGCAAGGCTTCCTGCCGGACGAGGAGCCAGGCCCCGTAAATCGCAGCGGCCGCCAACGCCGCCAACGCCACCCCGGCCAACCGGCGGGCCAGCCAGCCAAACACCCCGGCGAAGAGCGATTCGAGCGCCACCCCCCATGTTTCGGGCGACGCCCGCGGAAACGCAAACACGTCCGAGTGCGCGGCTTGCGCGGGGCATTCGTCCGTCACCGGTGTACGATTAGGCCTGGTAACTCCGCCTCCGTCGCCGGGAAGCCGTTTGCGACCTTCGCCTCGCCGCACCAGACTCCCGTCAACCAGACCAGACCATGTCCAAAGCCATCGTCTCCAGCCTCTACGACTCCGACGTCTTCCGAATGGCGTGCCGCCAATTCGATAAGGCCGCCGACGCGATCAACCTCCCTGACGCAATCCGCGACCGCACGAAATACCCGCGCCGCTGCCTCGCGGTCTCGCTGCCCGTCCGCCGCCGCGACGGCAGCGTCACCGTCTTTGAGGGCTATCGGGTGCAGCATAACCTTTCCACCGGTCCGTCCAAGGGCGGCATCCGGTTCCACCAAGACGTCACGCTCGGCGAGGTCGCGGCCCTCGCCATGTGGATGAGTTGGAAAACCTCGCTCGTGGGCCTGCCCTACGGCGGCGCCAAGGGCGGCGTGATCGTCGATCCCAACCAACTCACGGAGTCGGAACTCGAGCATCTTTCCCGTCGCTACATGCAGGAGATGGTGAACTTCGTTGGCCCGCAGGTCGACGTGCCGGCACCCGATGTCGGCACCAACGAGCGGATCATGGCGTGGATGATGGACACCTACTCCAACCATGTCGGGCACGTCGCCAGCGCGGTGGTCACGGGCAAGCCGATCGCACTCGGCGGATCCGAGGGGAGGCGCGAGGCCACCGGGGCCGGCGTGGCGTACCTCGCGCGGAAGTACCTCGAAAAAATGAAGCTGCCCGTGCCGAAGGCCACGGTCGCGGTCCAGGGTTTCGGCAACGTCGGCAGCGAGACCGCCCTCGCCCTCCGCGCCTACGGCGCGAAGGTGATCGCGATCTCCGACTACACCGGCGGCATCTACAACCCGAAGGGCATCAATCTGGAAAAGGCGCTCGCCTACGTGCGCTCGCAGAAGGTGCTGCTCGACTTCGATGGCGGCGAGCCGGTCACCAACGGGCAATTGCTCGAGCTCAAGTGCACCGTCCTCGCCCCTTGCGCGCTGGAGCGCGTGATCACCGACCAGAACGCGTCCCGCCTGCGCTGCCGCCTCATCGCCGAGGGCGCCAACGGCCCCACCACCAACGCCGCCGACCGCATCCTCGAGCAACGCGACGACATCGAGCTGATTCCCGACGTGCTCTGCAATTCGGGCGGCGTGATCGTCTCCTACTTTGAATGGCTGCAGAACCTCTCGAACTACTATTGGACCCGCGACGAGGTGCTGCAGAAGCTCTTTGGGATGCTCGACCGGGCCAGCGACGCGGTCGAGGCCCAGAGGCGGAAGTTCAAGTTCAGCCGCCGTCTCGCCGCCCTCACACTGGGCATCCAGCGCGTGGCCGACGCCAAGCAAAGCCGCGGGCTCTTCCCCTGACCCGACCTCAGAAGGTGTGGATGAAGAGCCCGGAGCGCAGCTTCGGCTCAAACCACGTGCTTTTCGGCGGCATGATCTGCCCGGCGTCGGCGATATCCATCAGCTGCCCCAGGGTCACCGGATACATGGAGAACGCCACGCCACCTTCCGAATCGACGCGCTTCACCAGCTCACCCGTACCGCGGATGCCGCCGACAAAATCGATCCGCTTGCTCGTGCGCACGTCGGTGATTCCGAGCACCGGACCGAGGAGCTTGTCCTGCAGCACGCTGACATCGAGCCGCGACACCGGATCAGCGCCGGCGTCGGCCACGCAGCGGAGGCCGTACCATTTTCCACCGAGGTACATGCTCACCTCGCCGACCCGGGCCGGGCTCGGGTTGGCGTTCTCCACCAGGCCGAACAGGTCCTTCACCTTCGCCAGCAACGCCGCCGGCGTCAGGCCGTTCAGGTCGAGCACGATGCGGTTGTACGGGAGAATCTTCAGCTCGCTCGCCGGGAACAGCACGCAAAGGAACCAATTATACTCCTCGGCGCCCGTGTGGGCCGGGTTGCGCTCGCGGCGCAGGCGGGCGACCCGGGCGGCACTCGCCGCGCGGTGGTGACCGTCGGCGATGTACGTCACCGGCACCGCGCCGAAGGCCTTCACCCATTCCTGCCCGCCCGCGATCCGCCAAACCGTGTGACGGATGCCATCCGGCGCCGTGAAATCGTGGAGCGGCTGCTCCTTGGTCTTGGCGTTCACCAGTGCGGTGACCGCCGCGTCATCGCGGTAGGTCAGGAAAACGGGACCGGTGTCGGCGCTCAGCGTGTCGATGAGGCGTGTACGGTCGTCCTCTTTGTCCTTCCGGGTCTTCTCGTGCTTTTTGATGAGCTCCCTGTCGTAGTCCTCGACGTGGCAACCCGCGACGAGGCCGCGCTGCACGTGGTCGCCCATGCGCTGCTGATAGACATAGAGGCAGGGCCCGGTCTCGCGCACGAGTGCACCCTGGCGTTGCAGGGTCTCGAAATTGGCGCGCGCGCGGGCGTAGACGGCGTCGCTGTAGGGATCGGTGTTGGCCGGCAGGCCGATCTCGGCGCGGTCGACGTGCAGCAGGCTGTGCGGGCGACCGGCGGCGAGCGCGGCGGCCTCGGCCGTGTTGACGACGTCATACGGCACGCAGGCGACCTCGGGCGCGAGGGCAGGCACGGGAACAAGACCCTGGAACGGATGGATGCGCATGGGAAAGGGACGCGGAGCAAAGCCGGCGCGCCGGCCGGTTGACACGGAAAAAATCGCGGGTTCGGAAAACAAAAAGCCCCCCGGGGTGGACCGGGGGGCGGGAGAGGAAAAGGAGGCAGCCTTACTTCTTGGCGCCGCGCTTGAACTTCGAGGTGAACTTCTCGACGCGACCCGCGGTGTCCACGAGGCGCTTTTCGCCGGTGTAGGCCGGATGGGAGTCCATCGTGACGTCACGGACCACAACGTGGTACTCGACCCCGTCGATCTGCTCCTTGCGGGCGGACTTCATGGTCGACTTGGTAAGGAAACGACGACCGGTCCCGATATCCAGGAAGCAGACGTTGTTCAGGGCGGGATGACCTTGTGCTTTCATCGCAGTGACAGGGAGTTAGCCTTGGCGGGCCTTGTAACGCGGCTCGACCTTGTTGATGACGTAAATCTTGCCGCGGCGACGGACCACCTGGCAGGCGGGGTGACGCTTCTTGGCCGATTTGATGGAGGACACGACTTTCATAAAAGGGCTGAAGGCATCCCGCGCCTCCATAGCTGTCAACGGTATTGTTGGCGCGGGCGCTCCCCGTCGCAAGACGTCCGGTCAATCGACCGCCGGATAGCTGCCGAGCCACTTCACCATCGGGCAGAACTTGCGCAATTCCGATAGCGCCTCGCGCATCCGGGGATCGTCGTGGTGGCCGGTGATATCCAGGAAGAAAAAGTAATCCCACGGGCGCTTCTTGCTCGGACGAGACTCGATCTTCGAAAGGTTGATGCCGCGCTCGGCGAGGGGCATCAACATCCGCAGCAACGCGCCGGAATGCGACGCGGCCTCGTCGCCAAGCGAAACCAGCAGGCTCGTGACGTCCTTGCCGTTGCCCACCGCTCCCGAGGGACGGCGGCCAAGCACGAAGAAACGCGTGGTGTTGTCGGCCTTGTCCTGGATGTTCCGCGCGATCACCGGCACGCCGTAATGCTCGGCGGCGAGTTCGCCGGCCACCGCGGCGGCGCCCGGATCCTCCTTCGCGAGCTGCACGGCGCGCGAGGTGCTGGGGGCATCGACCAGCCGCGCGTGCGGCAGGTTGCGCTGCAGCCAATGCCTGCACTGCGCGAGCGCCTGATCCTTGGAATAGACGCGCTCGACGCGCTCCAACGGGCTCGTCGAGATGAGCGCGTGGCTGATCTCGAGATAGATCTGCGCGACGATCTTCAGATCGCTCTCCACAAAACTGTCGAGCGCCTCGCGTACCGACCCCTCGGTTGAGTTCTCGATCGGGATCACCGCGTGGTCGGTGTCTCCTTTTTCCACCGCCGTGAAGATGTCACTCACCGTGGCCATCGGGCGATACTCGACGCTCGCGCCGAACTTCCGCAGCGCCGCGGCGTGAGTGTTGCTCGCCTCGGGCCCGAGGTAGGCCACCACCAGCGGCTTCTCGAGCGCGATCGCGGCCGACATGATCTCACGGTAGATTGCCCGCAGCGCCTCGTTGCGGATCGGTCCGTTGTTTTGCGAAGTCACCTTGCGCAGCACCGCGTCCTCCCGCTCCGCCACGTAAATCTGCCCGCCGGCGTTGCGCTTCACCCGCCCGATCTCCGCCGCCAGCGCGAGTCGCTCGTTAAGCAGCTCCACCAAGCGGCGATCGAGCGCGTCGATCTTCTCGCGGATCGGTCCGAGTTCCATGTCAGGCGGTCTCCGCCGGCTTGTCCGGAGTCTCCTCGGCCGGGGCCGGGGCCGGTACCGCCGCGTCGAGCGGCAATTGCTCGTCGGCCAGGCCCATGTCGGCATCGGTCGGCGGGCGGCTGGTCGACGTGGTCTTAAGCCACTCGTCGATCTGCCGCGACGAAAGGACGTCGGAGGCCGGCAATTCATCGAGGGACTTGATGCCCGTGAACTCGAGGAAGTGGTCCGTGGTACCGTACTGAATCGGACGGCCGGGGGTGTCGGCCCGGCCGACGATGTAGATGAGGTCGCGCTCGAGCAGCTTGTTGATGCCAGCTTCGGCCGACACACCGCGGATCGTCTCGATCTCCGTGCGCGTGACGGGCTGTCGATAGGCCACCACCGCGAGGGTCTCGATCGAGGATTGGCTCAGCTTAACCGGCGGCGGCTCCTGGCGGAGAATCCGCACCCACCGGCCGAATCGAGGGTGCGTCACGATGCGGTAACCGTTGTTGCCCTCGATCAGCAGCAGTCCTTCGTCGGCCTGCTTCAGCTCCGCCGCGATCGCATCCATGACCTCGCGAATCTGCGTGGCTGTGATCAGCGAGGGGACGTCGCTGTACAGCTCCGGGTCTTCCACCGCCGGTTCGAAGATCACTTCGGTCGACTCCTCGGGAGCCGTGGCGGCCGGAACCAACGCGGCCTCCTCCGCCGGAGCGTCGGCCGCGGGCGCGCCCTCAGCCGCCGCGCCACTCTCCCCCGGCGCGGCATCCTCCACGACGGGCAGCGAAGCCTGCTCGTGGAACCGCGTGAAGGCCGCCTGGATGTCCTTGATCGACAGCGGCTGACTCGAGGAAAGCAGCAGCGCCTTCAGGACTTTCTTGAGGTTGAACGCCATGCGGAAAAAACGCGTCGAGACATGCGGCCCGCCTCCGGCCCATGCAACCCGATTTTCCGCGCCGCTGCCGGACAGGATCAGAGATGCCGGAAGATGTAGATCAAGACCGGCACGCCGATCATGACGGCCATCATCCAGTACAACAGCAACTGCACGCGCCGCGCCTGCCGCTTCTCGTCCTCGGTCGGTTCCATCCAGCGCACCAAGCCCTGTCGGCGCCCGTTTTCAAATCGATTGGGTCTCCGCTCACCGGAAGGTTTCGCTGGCGCCCGCCGCGGCGCCCTGCCAACTCCTTCGCCCCATGAGCAAGCAGGCTCCCGCCGCCCGTCGTCACTGGCTCGTCAAATCCGAACCCGACACCTACTCGTGGAAAGACTTCGTGCGCGAGCGCGAGACCGCCTGGACCGGCGTCCGCAACCACGCCGCCCGCAATAACCTCTCCGCGATGAAGGTCGGCGACGAAGTGCTCTTTTACGAGAGCATGACCACCAAGGCGGTCGTCGGCACCGCTACCGTCGTCGCCACCGCCACCCCCGATCCCACCGCCGATGAGCCGGGTTGGGTCGCCGTGCGGCTGAAAGCCGGCGCGGTGCTGCGTCGTCCGGTCACGCTGGCCGACGTGAAGGCCGAGCCCGCGCTCGCCGCCATGACGCTCCTGCGCCTCTCGCGCCTGTCCGTGCAACCGGTGCTACCCGCGGAGTTCGCGTTGATCCTGAAGCTCGGCGCGCGCGCCGCCTGAGCTCCCGTCGCCCCGGGAACACAATCGCGCCTTCCCCGTGCCCGTCGTCGCCCAGCTCACCATCCTCGCCCCGGGACTCCTCGGCGGCTCGGTGGCGCGCGCCGCGCGCGCGCACGGCGCCGCCCAACGCATCGTCATCTGGGCGCGCCGGCCCGAAACGCGCGACGCACTGCGCGGTCAACCTTGGGTCGATAGCGTCGCCGCCTCGCCGGCCGAAGCCGTGCGCGAGGCCGCACTCGTGGTGATAGCCGCCCCCGTGGACCGCATCGGCCCGCTCGCGCGCGAGATTGCGCCCGCCCTGCCTCCGGGCGCGGTCTTCACCGATGTCGGCAGCGTGAAGGGCCCGATTTGCGCTCCCGCGGCCGAAGCGATCGCCCCCCACGCCCACTTCGTCGGCTCCCATCCGATAGATCGGAAGAGCACACGTCTGAACTCCAGTCACAACTC
>CAXRGI010000151.1:0-8557 GCA_964229935.1 Opitutales bacterium | reverse complement strand
TCCCCGCCCCAGATCACCAACGTGTCGTCGAGGAGCCCACGCTGCCGGAGGTCACGGACGAGCGCCGCCGCCGGCTGGTCGATGTCAGCGCACTGCAGCCGCAGGTCGCTTGGCAGGTTGTAATGCTGGTCCCAGCCGCGGTGGTAGAGCTGGATGAAGCGCACGTCGCGCTCGGCGAGGCGGCGGGCGAGCAGGCAGTTGGCGGCGAAGGTGCCTGGCACGCGCGACTGCGGGCCGTAGGCGTCGAACGTCGCCGCCGTTTCACCGGAAAGGTCCAGCAGGCCCGGGACCGAGGTCTGCATCCGGTACGCCATCTCGTACTGCGAGATGCGGGTCTCGATCTCGGGATCGATCTCCCTGGCGGCGGCGCGGCGGTTCAGCGCGGCGACGGCGTCGAGTTGGTCGCGGCGCGCGGCGGCCCCCAGGCCGGCCGGATTGGAGAGGTAGAGGACCGGATCGCCGCCGCTGCGGAAGCTCACACCTTGATGGTTGGACGGCAGGAAGCCCGATCCCCACAGGCGCGCGTAGAGCGGATCGGCCGGGCGCGCGGCGCTGCCACGCGAGGTGAGCACGACGAAAGAGGGCAGGTCGCGGTTGACGCTGCCGAGGCCGTAGCTGGTCCATGCGCCGAAACTCGGCCGCCCCGGCTGCTGGTGGCCGGTCTGGAGCATCGTCACCGCGGGATCGTGGTTGATCGCCTCGGTGTGCAGGGAGCGGATCACGCAAAGCTCGTCCACGATCCCGGCGGTGTGCGGCAGCAGCTCGCTCACCCATAGCCCCGATCGGCCGTGTCGCGCGAAACGGAAGATCGACGGGGTGACCGGGAAGTTTTTCTGGCCGCTGGTCATGCCGGTCAGCCGCTGCGTGCCGCGCACGGACTCGGGAAGTTCCTCGCCTCTCCGCGCCGCGAGATCCGGTTTGTGGTCGAACAGGTCGAGCTGCGAGGGCCCGCCGTGCATGAAAAGGTAGATCACCCGTTTCGCCCTCGGCGCGAAATGCTTTGCCGCGCCGCCGACGGCCGCCCGCAGGAGCGCCGGATCCAGCAGCGAGGCCAGCGCGGCGCCTCCGATGCCGGCCGAGGTTCGCCCGAAGAATTGCCGACGCGACAGCAGCAGGTCGGCGGGGGGCGGATGGGCGGGATCGGCGGGGAACATCGTTTCAGCGGCGGGTGACGACTTCGTCGAGGTTCAGCACCGCCTGGGCCACGGCAGTCCACGGCGCGAGTTCCCGGGGGTCAAGGTCCCGGCCCGCCGGCGCGGTTCCGACCGACGCGAAACGCGCCGCTTCCGCGGGGACCGCCGCGTACCGATCGCGTAGCTTTGCGAGCAGGGAGACGAGCAAGCCGGTCTCGACGGGATCTGGCCGGCGTTGGGTGACGCGTAGGAAAAGGGCCTCGAGCCCGGCCGCGTCGCCGGCACCGCGCTGCTCCTTGAGCACGCGGGTGGCGAGGGACCGGGCGGCCTCGACCTGCGTCTCATCATTCAGAAGCAGCAGCGCCTGCAGGGGAGTGTTGGTGCGGGGGCGTCGCAGGGTGCAGGTCTCGCGGGTCGGGCTGTCGAAGATCTGGATGCCGGGAGGGGGAGCGGTCCTTTTCCAATAAGAGTAGACGGAGCGGCGCCAGCGACCCTCGCCGGTGTCGGGCTCGTAGGAGAGTTCGCCGTTGTAGGAAACCGCCTCCCAGAGCCCCGGCGGCTGGAATGGCTTCACGGGTGGTCCGCCGAGGCGGTCGACCAGGAGGCCGGAAACAGCGAGCGCCTGGTCGCGGAGCATTTCCCCCGGCAGGCGGAAGCGAGGTCCGCGGGCGAGCCGTTGGTTTTCCGGGTCGCGGGCCAGCAGCTCGGGTGTCGCCGCGGAGTTCTGCCGGTAGGTGGCGCTGGTGACGATCAATCGCAGCAGCGCCTTCACGTCCCAGGCGGATTCCACCAGGCGGATGGCGAGCCAATCCAGGAGTTCCGGGTGCGAGGGAGGCTGCCCCTGCGTGCCGAAGTCGGCGGGCGTGGTGACCAGACCTTCGCCGAAACATTGTTGCCAGAGGCGATTCGCAGCGACCCGGGCGGTGAGGGGATGCTCCGGCGTGACCAGCCAGCGCGCCAAGGCGAGACGGTCGGTCGGGATTCCCGCGGGGAGTGGAGGCAGCCATGCCGGTACGCCTGCCGTGACCGTCTCGCCGGGTTGATCGTACTGCCCGCGCTTCAAGACGCGGGTCACCCGCGGGGTCGGGGAATCCTGCATCACCAGGGTCTGCGGGATTGCCGCGCGATAGGCGGCCTCCTCCTCGGCGGCCCGCCGGGCGCTCTCCTGCTCTGCCCGCACCGCCGGGTCGCCTTCGCGTTCGATGTAGGCCTCGAGGATCCGTTGCTTCGCGCGTGCGTCGCGTTTCGCCGGCTCCTGCGCCAGCGCGTCGTGGAGGCGTTCCGCCCAATACCAGTTCCGCACCTCCGCGGGTTCCAGCGCGCGGGCCAGCGCGCGGAATTCATCCATCAGCCCGTGGTAGCCGAGTCCGGCGTCGCGCCGGCCGAGCAACATAGGCCGGTCATTCCCAATCGGGTCGCGCAGGGTGTCGCGCGAGACCTGCACGGCCTGACGCAGGCCGTCGACGTACACCGCGACGCCGGCCGCCCGCGACGAGCCGTCGTAGCTCACCACCACATGTCGCCAGTCGGAGCCGCGGAGCGCCGGGCGCGTGGTGATCTCGATCGCGTTCGCCACCCAGCGGTGGACGAGATTCACCTGCAGCTGGCCCTTGGCCCAGATGACCTCCACGCCGCGGCGGTCCTCGTCCGCCGACATCTTCGCGAGCACGCCGACGAGGTTGGCGGTCGGCTTCACCCACACACCCAGCGTCCAGGCCCGGTCCGCCTCGAGGGGCAGGGAGGCCGGGAACTCGAGGTGTTGCGCGCCGCCGAACACGGCCGCCTTGCCGATCACTCCGTGGTCCTGGGAAAACGCACCCGAAACCACGGGGCGCTCGGCCGGACCCGAGGTTTCCGTCACGTCGTAGTCCAGCGCCGCGTGCGTCAGCAGTTTCTCCGCGGGCGGTTGCAGCGCACGGGTGGCCCCGGCCGCCCAAACCTCGGCGGGCTCCCGCAGCACCTCCGTGAGCGTCCTCAACCGCGCGTCCGCCGCGTCGTGCGCGGATTTCAGCGCGGCGAGGCGCGCTTTTTGCTCCGGCGACGCGACGATCATCACGGGAGGCGGATCGTCGGGATTGACGAGCCCCTTCTCGACGGAGCGGTCGAAAAACGCGAAGAGCCGGTAGTAATCCGCCTGGGTGACGGGGTCGTACTTGTGGTCGTGGCAGCGGGCGCAGCCGAGGGTGAGGCCCATCCAGACCGCCGCGGTGGTCTCGATCTGGTCGGCGACGTACTCGACTCGGTACTCCTCGTCGATGACGCCGGTCTCGCCGGTGACCATGTGGTTACGATTGAAGCCCGTCGCGAGGCGCTGCTCGTCGGTGGGAGCGGGGAGCAGATCGCCGGCGAGCTGCTCGATCGTGAACTGGTCGAAGGGCTGGTTGCGGTTGAAAGCGCGGATCACCCAGTCGCGCCAGGGCCAGATCTGGCGCGTGTTGTCGCGGAAATATCCGTTGGAGTCCGCGTAGCGCGCCGCGTCGAGCCAGTCGACGGCCATGCGTTCGCCGTAGGCGGGTGAGGCGAGCAGCCGGTCGACCGCGCGCTCGTAGGCGCCGGGCGCGCGGTCGGCGAGGAAAGCCCGCAGGTCCTCCGGGCGCGGCGGCAGCCCCGTGAGGTCCAGGCTCACACGCCTTAGGAGCCGGGCGGGATCGGCCTCGGGCGACGGCCGCAGGCCCTCCCTTTCCATCCGCGCCAGGGTGAAGCGGTCGATCGGTTGCCGAACCCAGCGGACGTCGCGGACCGCGGGCTCGGCCGGCCGGGCGGGCGCGGTGAACGCCCAGTGCGGCCGGTAATCGGCTCCGGCCGCGATCCAGCGGCGGAGGATGTCGACCTCGCCGGCGGAGAGACGCTTGCCAGTCTCGGCGGGAGGCATCGGGTCGGCGGAGTCGGTCACGCGTAGCAGCAGTTCGCTGGCTTCCGGGTGGCCGGGCACGATGGCGTGCGCGCCGGATTTGGCGGGTAGCAGGGCGGCGGCGCGCTCGTCGAGCCGCAGGCCGGCCTTTCGCGCGCCGGCGTCGAACCCGTGGCAATTGAAGCAATGCGTGGCGAGGATCGGGCGGACCTCGCGGACAAAGTCGGGGGCGTCGGCGGCGCGTCCCGCGAGGACCGACGCCGCGAGCAGGATAGGGGGGAGGACCGCGGGCAGCCTCACAGGCGACCGTTGAGGCCGAACATGAATTGCGGCCGCATCAGGTGGGTGGTCTGGGGCCGGCCGTAGCCGAACTGCGTCTCGCGGTCGGGCTGCATGAGGACGTTGTTCACGTCGAGGTAGAGGCTGTAGGTGCGGCTGAGATTGTAGAGCATCTTGAGGTCGAGGACCGGCCGGCGGGCGAAGTAGACGGCGCGGGACTCGTTGGCGTTGAACGAGGACAGGTAGCGGTGCCGGTAGCTGAAGCTCGCGCGCAGATTCACCTTGGAGCGGATGTAGGAGACGCCGGTGTTGGCGATGAACGGATTGAAGCCCGCGATGCGCGGGTTGGGCGCGAGGGAGATGGCGCTGCCTGCGCCGTAGTTGCCGCGGGCGTTCATCCAGGTGGCGTTGGCGAATGCGCCGAGCCCCTTCCAGATGCCGGGCAGGAACGTGAACTGCTGGTTGTAGCCGAGTTCCAGCCCCCGCACGCGCGCGAAGCCGCCGTTGTACTGGGTGGTGAGCGAGTAGCCCGCGTACTCGCCGTTGAAGCCGTTGTCGGTGCCGGTCGGGATGGTGGCGCCGCCCGAGGTGTAGATGAACTTGCGGATCTGCTTCTCGAAGACCCCGAAGGTGAACATGCCGGCCGGCTCGAAGTAGAGCTCGCCGGTGACGTCGAAGTTCTTCGCCCATTGGGGCAGCAACGAGGGGTTGCTGGTCGATACGGTCTGGTTGTCGTAGTTGACCGTCGTGCGGGGGATCAGCTGGCCGATGCCGGGGCGTCCGATGTTCTCGGTGTATCCGGCGCGCGCGATCAGGTTGGGCGTGAAGCGGTACTTCAGGTGCACGCCGGGGAAGACACTGCGGTAGTCGCCGGAGCGCGTCTGCCGCCGCCCGAACTCCTCCCGGGTGCGACGCAGGATCTCGGCGTCGGTGAGCGGCGCGGCGCCCCACGCGGCGCGCCGGGCCTTTTCCTCGGGAGTGACCACCTGAAGCGATCCGGTGCCGTCGGTCGCGGTGTCCTCGATCCGCACGCCGGTGAGGACGTTGAGGCGGCCGAATTGCGCGCTCCCCATCACGTAGGCGGCTCGGATCTCCTCCTGGAACTGCTGGTTGTTGATCAACGCCGCCTGGAGGTTCGCGGCCAGTTGCGGCCGCCACCAATCGGGCCGCGCGGCGATGTCGCCGTCGACGTCGTCGATGCGACCCACGGCCTGGAAGGCCGGGAAGGGCGGCGTGGCGTACTTGCCGAGCTTCGTGTTCGGGAAGGGGCGGTTCATCAGGCCGAACTGCGCGAGGTTGTCGTCGTTCCGCCCGCCCGCCGCCGCGTTGGGTCCCATCACGCCGTCCGGGCCGACGTGGACGGTGTTGTAGGGCGTGTTGTCGAGGTAGCGGCTCTGCCGGCGGAAACGTAGCCCGGCTTTCAGATAGGAGGAGAACGGCGAGGTGAACGACTGCTTCACGTTCAGCGACGCACCGAGGTAGTTATCCCAGCCGACCGAGCGCGCGCTGGCGTAGAGGTTGTCGGTGTAGTTCGCGAGATTGAGCCAGTCGGGCCCGGCGGTCTGGGTGATGCGGGGGAAGAGCGGGTCGTCCCGCGTGATGGTCCAGCCGGCCCCGCGCAAGGTGTAGGTGAAGGTGTTGTTGCCGGGGTAATGGGCCTTGGACTGCGAGGTGTAAGCGTCGTAGTCGATCGCGAGGGTGCGGTAGCGGTGCACGCCGCCGAGATTGAAGGTCTTGGTGTCGCCGAGTTTGTAGAATGCCTGGGAGTTGATCGCCACCGTGCTGGCCGCCACGGGGCGCACCCGCGTCTCGGTGTCGGTGTAGCCCGGCAGAATGCCGTTGGTACCGGTCGGGTTGCCCGCGGCGTCGAGGGTCGCGACGGCCTGGTTGGTCTGCCAGGTCACCTGGTTGTGGTCGGAGTGCTCGGTGTGCTTGTTGAGCTGGTAGTTGGCGAAGAACCGCACCTGGTCGTTCCACTTGAAGTCGAGGCGCAGGCCGGCCCCCGAGCGCGTGCGCACGTTGCGGAAATCCTGGAGCGAAAGGGAGTACTGGTATGCCGGTCCGGTGCGGTCGGCGGGCAGCTGCTCGTGGGCCTGAGTCGACATGTCGATGATCGAGCCGTGCGGGCGATAGGCGAGGTTGAGGTTCACGCCCAGCCGCCCGAAGAACACTTCCGAATAGGACAGCGAGGCGTTCGGCCGCGCCGGATCGCGGGGGTCGGTGGCGCGCCAGATGCCGCCGATCGAGCCGCGGATCCGCCGCTCGGGCGACGAGTCGAACGCGCTCTTCGAGATGAGGTTGACCACGCCGCCGATCGAGTCGCCGTCCATGTCCGGCGTCGGCGATTTCGTGACCTCGATGCGCTCGATGGAATCGGAACCCACGGTCTGGAACTGGAACTCGCGCGTGGCCCCGGCCGAACCCGCGTCGGCCAGCCGGTTGCCGTCCTGCGTGATGGAGCTCAGGTTCTGGTGCAGCCCGCGGACGCGGAGATAGCGCATGTCTCCACCCACGGATTCGCCCTCGACGCCGGGCAGGCGCGCGGCGAGGTCGGCGGGATTGCCGGCGAGGCCGCCAAACGCGTCGGCCGACACGATGCTCTTCACGCCGTCGGAGAGCCGCTGCAGCGTGATGGCCTTGGCGTTACCCTCGCGCTCGCTGCCGACCACGAAGGCGCTCAGCCGGTAGATATCGGCGGTGAGGCTGATGTCCTTGCGCGCGCGTCCGGCGGCCGGAACCTCCGCGGCGGCCGCGGCCGGCGCGAGGCCGGTGTAGGTCGCGACCAGCACAACGGGGCCGGGCGCTAGATCCTCGAAGGTGAACAAGCCGAGGTTGTCGGTGACGGTCTCGAGGTTGCGGTCCTTGATGACGATGCGCGCGCCCTCGAGGGTGGAACCGGTCGCGGCGTTGGTCACGAGACCGGTCAACGAGCGAGCCTCCGCGGAGAGGGGCACAAGGGTGAACAGCGCGCCGGCGAGGAGCCAGGTGCCGAGGGACGCGCGAGCGGGGGACGAGGGTTTCATCAAGGGATTTTCCTGCGGGGTTTGTGGCGTGGAGCCGGCCCGTGGTGGGCTCGGGCTGCGTGACCATCGCGGGCGCTGCACGCCCGGCCAAGCCGGAACTGCCGTCATCCGTATCCGTCCGGGCCGTGCTCTCTAGCCATGCAGGCGGCCGGGTAGGCAACGGTGGGCCACAAAGTGAAGGGTGGCGCCGGATACGCGACCGGCGACACGTCGCCGGTGGTCGCCTCAATGAAAGTCATGCGATGATCCGGCGGGCACCGCGGGTTCGCCGAGGGCCTCGATCACCTCCGCCTTCACATGGATCACGCCGTGGCGATTCTGCAGGCGGCCGGTCACGCGCAACGCCGGCTCCTGCGAGATGACGAGCCGTCGTTCCTCGAACAGTTGCGGTGTGACCACCACGTTCGCGATGCCGGTCTCGTCCTCGAGGCTGATGAAAAGGAAACCCTTCGCCGTGCCCGGGCGCTGCCGGCAGATCACGGCGCCCGCCACCGTGAGGCGCGCGCCGTCTTCCGCCAGCGTGAGGTCCGTGGCGCGCCACACGTCGGGCAGCCGGGCTCGCACCAGCGCCATCGGGTGCGCGCCGGTCGTGACGCCCGTGCCCTCGAAGTCGGCTCGCACGCGTTCCGCGAGGGACATCGCGGCGAGCGGCGACTCCGGCGGCGGAGCGATCTCCTCCGACGCGGGCGCCGCGCGGAAAAGCTCGTCGCCGTCCTTCCACGCGGCCTCGACCTGCCAGAGTGCGGCGCGGCGGTGCGGGGCGAGGGCGTTGAGCGCGCCGGCGGCGGCGAGCGCGCGGCGTTCCGCGGCGTGGAGCGGGGTGCGGCGGAGGAAGTCGTCCAGCGAGGAAAACGGCCGCTCCGCGCGCGCGGCCGCGATCCGGTGGCCGGCCATCTCGCGCAGGCCGTTCACCTGTCGCAGGCCGAGGCGGACGACGTCGTCGGCCTCCACGGTGCTGTCCCAGGCCGAGGCCGCGACGCACACCGGACGCCCGCGCCGGCCGTGGCGGCGGGCGTCCGGCGCCAGCGTGGCCGGGCCGTAGAATCCCATCGGCTGGTGGTTGAGCAGGCTCGCGAGAAACTCCGCCGGCCGGTGCACCTTCAGCCAGGTGCTCGCATAGGCGAGCAGGGCGAAGCTGAGCGCGTGCGACTCGGGAAACCCGTAGGCCGCGAACGACAGCGCCGACTCGCTGATGCGTTTCACCACCGCCTCGTTGCGGCCCTTTGCCCGCAGGGCCGCGCAGAGCCGCGCCAGCGCGCGCTGCAGGCGGA
>CAXRGI010000150.1:0-4446 GCA_964229935.1 Opitutales bacterium | reverse complement strand
TCACCGCGCGCGTCGACGGGGTGTTCACCGATTTTCCGGACCGCACGGGCGCATGGTTGCGCCGCGCGGGCAGCCGCCCTTGAAGCGGATCGGCGAAGTCCTTCCGGTGTGAATGGGGAAAGCCGGAAGTTGGGAACCGGGCGGGGAAGAATCTGGAAATCAGGAACGCGGGGTTTTCCGGTTCGGATCTTGGCGGTCGGCTCCGACTTCGGAAGCTCGCGCGATGTAGCCGCGGGTGCCACCCGCGGACGATGACGAACCGATAAACCGCGAGGTGCTTGGATTGGGGCGAACGGTCGCGGTAAAGGCCGGCTTTGCGGCGGAGTGGGGCTGATAAACGGGGAAAGCCGGAAGGCAGGACCCTCGCCGAGCCGGATCTGGAACTCGGGGACACGGGTAATTTCCATTCGGGCGGGTGGCTTTTGAAGCGCCGCGAGAAACACGTGCGAGGTAGCCGCGCTGCGCATCGCCGGTCGCCGGCATTGATCTGCGCGGAGCCGCCGTATCTGCTCTGTTAATGTCTTCCTACCCCTTCTTGCGCTCCGCTCTGCGCGGCGGGCTGCTTTTCCTGGTCCTGTTGTTTTCCGCTGTCGCGTCCGCCCAGACGCCGGCGACGGGCACGTTAACCGGCCGCGTGCAAAACAGCATCGGCGGCGCGGCGCTGGAAAACGCTCGCGTGACGGTCGCCGGCTCTAACCGCGAGGCCTTCACCGACGCCTTCGGCGAGTACCGCCTGCCAGGCCTCCCCGCGGGCGAGACCACGCTCCAGGTATTCTTCACCGGCCTCACGTCGCAGTCCGCCACGGTCAAGATCGCGGCGGGCGTGACGGAGCGGCGGGATTTCGTGTTGGAGCCGTTCGGTTCCGCGCCCGCCGCCAGCCAAGGAAGCGTGGTGCGACTGGACTCTTTCGTCGTCGGTTCGTCCCGCGACACCAACGCCGCCTCGATCGCGATCAACGAGCAGCGCTTCGCCGGCAACATCAAGACGGTGCTGCACACCGACGCGATGGGCGACATCATCCAGAATAACCTGGGGGAGTTCGTGAAATACCTGCCGGGCGTCGACGTCGGCACCGACCAGATGAACTCGGTGCAGATCGGCCTGCGCGGTCTACCCTCCTCCTACACCAACATCGCGCTCGACGGCGACGACGTGAACGCGGCCGGCTCCGCCGGACCCACGCGCAACACCCTCCTGCAGGCCTTCTCCCTCAACAACGCGTCGCGCGTGGAGATCTACAAGGTGCCCACGCCCGACATGTCGGCCGCGAGCCTCGGCGGCTCCATCAACATGGTCAGCCGCACCGCCTTCGAGGCGAGCCGCCCCGAGCTACGCTTCAAGGCCTACATCAACCGGAACTCCCGCGACCTCGCCTTCAGCAAGCAGCCCGGCGGAGGCGACGGCGACGACCAGAAACGCGTGTTCCATTACCAGCCCGACTTCGACTTCGCGTACACCGTCCCGCTCACGAAGGACTTCGGGTTCTCGGTCAATGCCGTGAAGAACGACCAGTACGGCGTCGCCCGGCGCATCAACCGATCCTTCAACACGAGCACCGCCGCGACCAACCCGCTCAAGGCCACCGTCGATAACCCCTACCTCACCACCTACCAGTACAACGTCTTCCCGGTCTATGAGCACCGTTACACACTCGGCACCCGGCTCGACTGGCGCGTGGCGCCCGCCGACACCCTGTCCTTCACCTACTCGGGCAACTGGCTGGTGCAGGACTACGAGCAGCACAACTTCATCCTCAACACCGGGACCAACCCCATCGCCTGGGGCCCTGACTTCACCCGGGGCCGCCCGGGGTCCGGGTCGGTCAACGTCAACAACACCGCGCGCTACGTGCGGGTGCGGAACAACATCTTCCGCCTGAGCTACCGCCACGTGGGCACCCTCTGGGACGTCACCGCCGCCGCCGGCTACAATTTCTCCGACCAGACCTACCGCGCCATCTCGCACCGCCAGTTCGAGACCGCCTCCGCCCGCATCCAAGGCGCGACGATCGAATTCGACGGGTTCACCGACCACCGGCCCGGCACGGTCACGGTGCGCAACGCCGCCGGGCAGGTCATCGACCCGCTCAAGGTCTCGAACTACTCCCTCTTTCTCAACGGCGGCAACGGGACGCGGGACAACGACAGCACCGCCCGGAGCGCCAAGGTTGACCTGCGCCGGAAATTCTTCGGCGAGGCGCTGAACTGGTCGCTCAAGGGCGGTGTTTCCTCCGCCGAACAGTACCGCGCCCGCCGCGCCTCCAGCTTCACCCCGAGCTACGTCGGCAAGGATGGCATCGCGGGCAATGCCGACGACTCCGTCGCCCTCGCACCGGTCGACCTCACGAATTACGCGATGCTCGACTATTTTATGCCCCGCAATGTCGCCCAGCCGCAGTTCGTGAGCAGCCGGCGCGCGTGGGAGCTTTACGAGCAGTATCCGTCCTACTTCCAGGTCACCCCCGCCAGCCTGCGCACGGATCTCCGGGCCGACGCGCTCAACACCGAGCAGATCACGGAGCGGATCGACGCCGCCTACCTGCTGGCGGATGCGTCACTGTTCTCCAACCGGCTGCGTGTCCTCACCGGCGTCCGGCTCGAGCGCACGACCGATGTGGGCCGCACGGTGTTGCAGGACAACAATGCGCAGTACCAGCGCGACCCGCGCACCGGCGCGCTGATCCTCACCGCGCAGAACCGGCCGATCCCGATCACCACCGACGGCATCGAGATCGACAAACTCGTCTACCGGAAGCTCGGGGCGCGCATCCGCAAACAGTACGACGGCCTGTACCCGAGCCTGAACGCCACCTTCAACTTCACGTCGAACCTCCTCGGGCGGCTCGGAGTCGCGCGCACGCTCGGCCGGCCGGATTTCGGGAACATCATGGGCGCGACGAACGTGAACCAGGTCGACTTCAACCCCGACTCATCCGCGACGGGATCCGCTCTGGGCTCGATCACGACGAAGAATCCCGGCCTCACACCGTGGACCGGCCAGAGCCTCGACCTGCGCCTCGAGCACTACTCGGCGAACGGCGGCGAGATCTCGGTCGGGTTCTACCGGAAGCAGATCCGGAATTTCTTCGCGACGCGGAATTTCCTCGCGACCGCGGATTTTCTCCAAGGCATCGGGCTGGGCGACGAGTTCGTCGACTATCAGGTGAACGCGCCGGGCAACGTGGACGGCGTCGCGCATATCAACGGCTACGAGCTCAACGTGAGTCAGCCGCTCTCGTTCTTCACACGGGCGCCGTTCGCGCGTTACTTCCGGGTGTTCGCCAACACCACGTTGGTGCGCACGGCGGGTCCCCAGGAGGCGGACTTCCGCGGCTTCACGCCGAAGATGATCAACTGGGGTTTCTTCTACAACCGCAACCCGATCTCGTTCAACGCGCGGTGGACTTTGGTGGGTAAAAAGAGGGTCGGCACGGTCGCTGCCGCCAACCTTGGGGCGCCTGGATGGAACTACCAGCAGGAGCGGCTGCGGCTCGATGCCTCGCTCGATTACCGGTTGACTCGCCGGTACGCCCTCTACGCCACCGGCCGTAATGTGTTCAACAACCGCGACTCCAATGAATCCTACACGATCGGCGGCCCGCGCTACGTGAAGTTCGCCGCCGAGGGCGAGTACGGCGTGACCTTCCAGGTAGGCGTGAAGGGTAATTTCTGAGGCCGGGCGGAGGCCCTCGGTAGGGCTCTTCGAAGTGGGTAACCACGAATGGACACGAAGAGACACGAATGGGAGCGGCCCGGTGTAGCCAGGGCCGCTTGCCCCGGACTATAACGCGAGTTTTCCCGCCGAAGGCGTTTCCGGATCGCTCCGCGTTTTTAACCGCGGATGTCGCCGATGGTGCGGATGAGGAAATGGCAGTAAGCCTTTCCGAACTCCCCGTTCTTCTGTTCCAAGCGACGTGGTTCGTGACGCGCCCCAATATGGCTTGCATGGTGGCAACCACGGATGGACACGGATTTACACGGATTCAGTCCTTTGCTCCCATCAATCGAGTGAACCACGAACGGACGCTGAGGGACACGAATAGGAGCGGCTTGGTGTAGCCGGGGCTGTTTGCCCCGGACTATAACGTGAGCCCGACGGCCGAAGGCGTTTCCGAATCGACCCGTGTTTTTGACCGCGGATGTCGCCGATGGTGCGGATGAGCTTAGAGCGATAAGCCTCCCCGATCTTTCCGGCCTTCCTGTTCAGGGCCCTGTATCAGCCCCTCGCGGCGCTAAGTTTCAGATCTCCAGCTTTTCGCCTGGCTTCAGCGGGAGCACGGTGTGGCCGGCCTCGTTGGCCCTGCGGGCGAAGGCGGGTCCATCCTGCGCGATCAGGGGCCACGTGTTGTAGTGCATCGGCACCGCGATGCGCGGCTTCAGGAAATCGAGCGCGAGTAGCGCGTCCTCCGGTCCCATGGTGTAATTGTCGCCGATGGGCAGCAGCGC
>CAXRGI010000149.1:0-4366 GCA_964229935.1 Opitutales bacterium | reverse complement strand
GGGACGTCACCGAGCCGCTCCCCCGCGTGTGCGTCGACGCGCTGCACGCCGCGACCGACGAGATGGCGGCTCGCGCCACCTTCAAAGGCTACGGCCCCGAGCAGGGCTACGCCTTCCTGCGCGAAGCGGTCGCGCAGCACGTTTACGCGGCCCGCGGCTGCAAAATCGACGCTGACGAGATCTTCATCTCCGACGGCTCGAAGTGCGACTGCGGCAACATCAGGAGATCTTCGCGCAGGACGTGCGCCTCGCGATTCCCGACCCGGTTTACCCGGTCTATGTCGACACCAACGTGATGGCCGGCCGCACGGGCGCCAACGTCGACGGTCGCTACCAAGGTGTCACCTACCTCGAAAGCACGCCGGCCAACGGGTACGTGCCGGCGGTCCCCTCGGTGGCCACCGATCTCATTTACCTCTGCTTCCCCAATAACCCGACGGGCGCCGTGGCGACCAAGGCCCAGCTGACGGCGTGGGTGGAGTACGCCCGGCGCAACCGCGCGGTGATCCTCTTCGACAGCGCTTACGAGGCCTACATCCGCGACCCGGCCATCCCTCACTCGATCTACGAGATCGAGGGCGCGCGCGAGGTGGCGATCGAGTTCCGCAGCTTCTCCAAGACCGCCGGCTTCACCGGCACCCGCTGCGCCTACACCGTGGTGCCGAAGACGCTCATGGCCTACGACGCCGCGGGCAACGCGCACGCCCTCCACGCGCTCTGGAACCGCCGCCACACGACAAAGTTCAACGGCGTAGCGTACCCGATCCAGAAGGCCGCCGCCGCAGTTTACACCGAGGCCGGCCGCAAGGAGACCAGCGACCTGATCGACTTCTACCTCGCGAACGCGCGCCTCATCCGCGAGGCGATGAACCGCCTCGGCTTCAAGTGCATCGGCGGCGACAACGCCCCTTACCTCTGGATCAACACCGGGCGCGACTCGTGGGAATTCTTCGACCTGCTGCTCAACCGCGCCCAGGTGGTCTGCACCCCCGGCGCCGGCTTCGGCAAGTGCGGCGAGGGCCACGTGCGCATCAGCGCGTTTAACTCCCGCGAGAACGTCGAGACCGCCCTCACCCGCATCGCCGCCGCCTTGCGCTGAGCGCATCGGCCGCGTCCGGCTGACCGCCTTCAGGATCCCGCTCGCGCGCGCACCGTCGCGAGCCAGCGCGCGAGATTTGTGCAGATCCGGGCCGGGTTGATCGGCTTGCTCTCGAAGCCGTCCATGCCGGCCTCGAGACAGCGCTGCCGATCATCCTCCCCGGCGTTCGCCGTCATCGCCACGACCGGCACACGCGCCAGGGCCGGGTCGGCGCGGATCCGGCGCGTGGCCTCGAAACCATCCATCTCCGGCATCTGCACGTCCATCAGCACGAGATCAAAGGGCACCGGCGAACCGCGTAGCGCCTCGAGCGCCTCGCGACCGTTGCCCGCGGTCTCCACTGTCGCCCCGGCACCCTGTAGCAACTCGACGAGAATCTGCTGGTTGAACTCGTTGTCCTCGACGACGAGGAACCGGCCCAGCAGGCGCGCCGCCGGCGCGGAAGCGTCACGTTCCCGGACCGGTCGCGGCGCCGCCTCGGTGGCGAGGGGGAAACGGACGCGGAAAGCGAAGGTGCTGCCCCGGCCGGGCTCGCTCTCCACCCAGATGCTCCCACCCATGTGCTCGACGATGCGCTTGCAGATCGTGAGCCCGAGACCCGTTCCGCCGAACCGGCGTGTGGTCGAGGCATCGGCCTGGCTGAACGGTCGGAAAAGGCGGTCGCGCTCCTCCGGGGAAAGACCGATGCCGGTGTCCCGTACGAGAAACTCCAACTCGGCGGAAGCGGCGTCACCTCCCGCCGGACGCACCTCGATCACCACGCCGCCCGCGGCCGTGAATTTCACGGCGTTGCCGGCGAGGTTCAGCAGCACCTGCTCGAGGCGGAAAGAGTCGCCCACCAGCGCGCGCGGCACGCCCTCGCCCATGCGCACCGCGAGCGAGATACCCTTGGCCCGCGCAAGATAACCGACGATCGAGTCGATCGAGACCAAGGTGGACTCCAGATCGAAGGGCCGCGACTCCAGCACGAGCCCGCCGGCCTCGATCTTGGAGAAATCCAGGACGTCGTTCACCGTCTGCATCAGGCTCTGCGCCGCGCGCTGGGTTTTCACCAGGTAGTCGCGCTGGCGAGGCTCAAGCCCGGTCTGGAGACAGAGGTGGGAAAGCCCGATGATCGCGTTGAGCGGCGTGCGGATCTCGTGGCTCATGTTGGCGAGGAACTGGCTCTTGGCGGCCGTCGCCGCCTCCGCCAGCTCCTTCGCGCGGGCCAGCTCGGCCGTGCGCTCGCGGACCCGCTCCTCCAGCAGCGCCTTCTGCCGCAGGATCTCATCCTCGTAGCGCTTGCGGTCCGAGACGTCGACCTGCACCGAAACGTAGCGCTGCACGGCGCCCTCTTCCGAGAAAATCGGGCTGATGTGCACGGAGACCCAGTATGGCTCGCCGTTCTTCGCGTAGTTCAGGAGCTCCTCGCGCACCGACTCGTTGCGACGCAGAGCCTCGCGGATGCGGCCGATCGCAGCGGCGTCGGATCCCTTTCCCTGCAGTACCCGACCGGGATTCCGGCCCCGCACGTCGTCCAGCGTGTAACCCGTGCGGCGGGTGAAAGACTCGTTGACCCACTCGATCCGCTGCTCGGGGTCGGTAATGATCACGAGGTCGTCGGTCGCGCTCGCCACCAGCGAGAGTTTAGCCACCTCATCGCGCACTTCCTTCTGGCGGGTGACGTCGCGCATGACGCCCACGACCCCCCCCGACGGAATGCGCCCGATGGAGACTTCAGCCCAAACCAGCGCGCCATCGCCGCGGCGCACCCGCAGCTGGGGGTAATCCGACTCCCCCGCGGCGGCCGGACCCGAGAGGAGGCGCTCCATGACCGGACGGTCCGGCTCATGGATGAACTCGATCAGCGGGCGGCCGACCGCCGCGGCCGGCGCAACGCCCGACATCCGCTGCCAGGCGTCGTTCAGGAAAACCAAACTTCCCGAGGCGTCCGTCTCGAACACGATCTCGGAGAGGATCTGGATGCGCCGCCGCATCCGGTTCTCCGCCTCGATCAGGGCCTCGGTGAGGCGGCTCGTGGCCTCGACGTGGATGTCCGTCGCGAGCGACGTCGAGAAACCTCCGGCCGGACCCTCTGACATGGGCTGAGCCTGGGAGCTCAGGCCGCGGTGCGGACGAGCTCTTTGAGCATCTCCTTGCTCGTGGCCGAACGGCCGTAGAGCGGGAAGATGTTCTTACAGTAGAAGTCGTGCTCGCTCATCGTACGCGCGGAGGAGCAATCGGAGAGGATCGTGACCGCGAAACCACGCTCGTAGGCGGCGCGCCCGGTGGAGTCGATACAGAGCGAAGTGACCATGCCCGCGACGAGCACGTTGCGGATGCCGCGCTGCTTGAGGACCTGCTCTAGAGTCGTGTCTGAGAACGCGTTGAACCCGACCTTGCCCGACACGTAGTCGATACGACTCCCGAAAGCCAGAAGCTCGGGGATGGTGTCGGCGCCCGTGGTGCCGTGCTTGAACGCGCCCGACTGCTTGATCTTGTCGAGGATCCCGACGGCATTCGCCATCGCACGGTAGTTCGGCTCCAGCACGATCGGGGTGGAGATGATCGACATCTCGGTCTTGGCGGCCTCGCGGATGAACTCGAGCGAGTTGTTGAGCACCTCGTCGACCCGGTTGGGCTCCTCCACCACCCCGCGCAGAATGCCATTCTTGGCGAAGTAATCGTTCTGGTATCCCACGAGAATGGCGGCGGTGTTTTTGGCGTTCATGAATTTTAAGGGTTGGGCTGAAACGATGCTTGGGGTAAAAACCCTGTTCAAGGCAATTGAACCACCCTTACCTTGGGTGGGACTTCACCCACCCTGTTTCCTCTCACCGCCGCTTCATTCCCGTGCCCGACACTCCGATCGATCTCAACGCCCTCGGCGACTTCACCGGCCATGACCCGGTGCAAACGCTCCGCCTCGCCCGCCATTTCGCCGAGACCTCCCGCAAGACGCTCGTGGAAATTCTGGCCGCGCGCGATAGCGGCAATCTGGGCGCCTTGAACCGCCTCGGCCACAAGCTGAAGTCCTCCTCGGCCATGGCCGGCGCCCGCGAATGCGCCAGCCTTTGCCTGCAACTGGAGAAGGCCCCCGACTTGCCGACCGCCCTCGATCTGGTCAGCCGGCTTGAGACGGTGATCGGCACCATCTCGGCCTACGTTCAAACCTTGGGCGACAATCCGGCCGCCGGATGAACGGGAGTCCCCGGTAAGCTGACGGGCTCGTTTTCGCCAGCCGCCTCCCGCGCTCCTACTCATCGGTTTTTAGTCAGGGGCAGTTAC
>CAXRGI010000148.1:0-2187 GCA_964229935.1 Opitutales bacterium | reverse complement strand
GAAGTCACGGAACACTCGGAAAAAGACCACCGAGCCGACGTCACGTTGGTTCGAACCATCTCTGCCATCCGAGTGATCTGTGGTCAAAAAAACCCGAGCGTTTCACCACGGAGCCACGGAGGCACAGAGAGGGCAAAACGCGGAAGACGTCGGAGAGGGTGGGCCTCGGTGGCGAAGGCTTCACGCGCGCTTGCCCGACCCGGAGCGCCGCCCAAACGTGCGGCTTCATGAGCCCCGCCCCAGCGTTTTGTCCGCGCCTGTTGCTGTTTCTCGCCCTGCTGGGCCCGGGTGCGGCGTTCGCGGCGGAAAAGCCCGTGGATGCGGCGCCGTTGCGCAAGGTGCGCGACGTCATCGTTTACTCGGATCCGCTGGTTTACGCGGCGTTCCCGTCGGTGGTGCGGCGGCCGGATGGAGAGCTGATCGTGGCTTTTCGCCGTGCGCCGGCGCGCAAATCCTTCGGCGAGGCGGGAGAGTCGCACGTCGATCCCAGCAGCCACCTTGTGCAGGTGCGCTCGCGCGACGCCGGCGCAACCTGGGAACGGGAGCCGGCGCTGATCTACGCGCATGCGTTCGGTGGGGCGCAGGACCCTTGCCTGCTCCAACTGCGCGACGGCGCGCTGCTCTGCGCGAGCTACGGCTGGGCGTTCGTTCAGCCCGACATTGTCTCCCGCCTGCGTGCGCCCGTGAACGAGATCAAGCCGGGCGTCGTTTTCCTCGGCGGATTCCTTGTGCGCTCGGACGACGGAGGTCGCATCTGGCGCGGCCCCGCCTACCCGCCCCACATCGCCCCCGAACTGCACCACGACCTGCACGGCCGGCCCCTGCCGGCCTACAACCGGGGCGCACTCGCCGAGGGGCGCGACGGCCGCCTTTTCTGGGTGGTGGCGGCGACGGACCGCCTGCAGCCGAGAAAAACATCCTGCCATCTGCTGGTTTCGGCCGACCGCGGCACGACCTGGACGTACGCGGCGCCCGTGGCGGTGGACGAGCGGGTGACCTTCAACGAGGCCTCGGTGATCGAGACTCCGCGCGGCGACCTCGTGGCGTTCCTGCGCACCGCGAACTTGGACGACCATGCGGTGGTGGCGCGCTCGAGCGATGGCGGCAGGACTTTCCAGCCGTGGCAGGACGCCGGCTGGAAAGGGCATCCCCTGCAGGCGACGCGTCTTCCGGACGGCCGCGTGCTGCTCGTTTACGGTTACCGGCATCGGCCGTACGGCATCCGGGCGCGGGTGCTTGACGCGGAATGCCGGGACTTCGCGACCGCCCCCGAATTCGTGATCCGCGACGACGGAGGCTCGACCGATCTCGGTTACCCGTGGTCGGTGGTGCTCGATGCGCGACGCGTGCTGGTGGTTTACTACTTCAATCGTGACGGCGGAACCCGTCACATCGCGGCCTCGGAGCTGGAGGTCACCCGATAGCAGGGCGGGAAGAAGGTGAATCGCCACGGGCGACTCACCACAGAGCCAAAGAGGTCCGGAAACGGAAAAACCGAGGGTCAACGAAGCGCTCGACCTCCGTTGCCTCGGTCACCTCCTGTAAAAAACCAGCTCAACAGGAGCCAACGGAGGAAACGGAGGCGGGCCCACGGAAGTCACGGAACACTCGGAAAAGACCAGCGAGCCGGCTTCACGTTGGCTCTAAGCATCCGTGCCATCCGAGTGATCTGTGGTTAAAAATCCGGGCGGCTTACCACGGAGCCACAGAGAGGGCGAAAACGCGGAAGACGTCGGAGACGGGTGAGACTTGGACACGGCGAAGCGCTCGACCTTCGTTGCCTCGGTTATCTCCTGTAAAAAACCAGCTCAACAGGAGCCAACGGAGGAAACGGAGGCGGGCCCGTGGTTTCCACGCGCGCACCTCGGTTTCGTGCCTTTCGCGTGGTTTGTGGTCAAAGGCTCCGGTTCTTTCCGCGCAGCTCCGGCTCGCACCATGACCGCGATTGATTCATCAGAATCCAGCTTGCCCAGCCCCATGCCCCTTGCCCGTTCGTCCGCCGCTTCCTCCGCGTGTAATCTAACCCGCCGGTCCTTCTTGGGTACGGTAGCCGCTGCTGGCGCGACGTTCGCCTCGGGCGGGGCGCCGTGGGTGCGGGCCAGTTCCGCTGACACCGTGCTCGGCCAGGGGAAGTTCCGCTATCGCGTCGTCCCCGGCTGGGGTGTTCTCGGACCCGCGACGCCGGTC